>JBELAE010000333.1:0-6074 GCA_049509155.1 Candidatus Sulfotelmatobacter sp. | reverse complement strand
GCGCTTCCGGCCAGGATAAAACGGTCGACGCGCTCATGCAGAATCAGCCAGCCCAGAAACACTGCCACGACCGGATTTACATACGCGTAGGTTGAGACCTTGGAGGTGGGAACGTGCTCCAGCAGGTAGATGTAGGCGGTATAGCCGATCCAGGAGCCGCAGACTACCAGGTATAAGGTCGCGCTGATGCCGCGAACGGTCCAGACTACGCGGGCGAGATCGCCGGCGATGAGCGCGAAGATGAGATTTCCCGCGCCTGCGGCAGTCACTTGCCAGGCAGTGGAGCTGAACACGTCCATGCCGGACTGCCAGCGTTTCGACAGTACCGATCCCAGGGCCCACGAGAAGGAACCGGCGATCAGGCTGATCGACGCCCACAATTCGCGATGGCCCATCGTGCCCGTTCGTAACTCCGGCCAGACCAGGATGAACAGGCCGAGAATTCCCAGGAACAGGCCGGCCTTGCCGCGGCGGGAAATATGGTGGTCGCCGAGTAGTAGGGAATCGAGGACCAGAAACCACAGCGGGGTGATGGCGACGATCAAGGCAGCCAGGCCTGACGACACGGAAAGCTCGGCGTAAGAGAGCGTGAGGTTGCCACCCATGAGCAGGAGCAAACCCACGACCGCGGCCAGCGCGATTTGCTTCGGAGAATAGAAAATTCGCCGCCCGGTCGCGGCGCACACCACCAGCATGACCACGCCGGCGATTGAAAACCTCACCGCGCACATCAGCGCCGGAGGAATGGTCTGCACCGCAATGTCGATGCCGAGATAGGTCGAGCCCCAGAACAGGTAGACGAGTCCGAAGGCAAGAATTACCCTCCACCGGCTTGGGCGCTGAGCGGAATGCATGGGCGTGAGGAACAGGGGGAAACTAAAAGATATCAGACGAGGGCGAGCGCGAGTTGGATTCTAAAGTTGGGGAGGGGGAGGCAATGAGTGTGACGGGGATTTTTCGACAGTTGGTGTCAGCCTTCAGATTTCTGCAATTACACTCTCTCGACTCGGATCAGTGATGGGCGCTGCTCTTCGCTGTATTAGTAGAGCGAGAAATTTGTCGCCGCCGTTTTTCCTGGCGAAATCCGCTTCGTCCTCATTGACGCGCCGATAAGTAGGAGGATATTGTCGGTAAATTAAAGCAATATCTGAGGGAGATGATGGAGCCGAGGCCAGGTCAGAGTTGTTGGGATGCGACGGGGCGCCTGCGGCGCATGATTCCGGATTGCTCCGCAGCCTGTGCGGGCGTTCCTCTGCTCTCAACGGATGGGAACGTGATTCCCCAAAAGGTTCTTATGGCGTCGTCAGGTTCGGCAAACTCGATGGCGTAGGAGGGAACTCCCTGAAGAGTGGACAATTGTGCGACTACCCGAGCTGAAACCTGCGTGCCGCTCTTATTTCGCACGATCACAGTAGAGCCGACCTTCAACTCACGATTGAGTTGGATGGCGGCTCCGTGCTTATTAAGATTTGTGGCTTTGGCGGATATGTTAAACGAGCCTTTTTGGAGGTCTTCACCGGACAGCCCTATCGGGGCGTTGAGGGCGATTCGACTGCTCCGACGCTTGGCGATCTGGCTGCGATGAATGCCTGCCGTGGCCATTAGGTCTTTGCCGTGAGATTCCGTGCGGGGTTCCAAGGGTTTTAGGTTCATGTGGTTTCAGAACATTAGACTGAGCGGATCGGGGCTGCAACGTACCTCGGTCACCTTCATTTGGTTACCCGGTGAACCGTTGAATCTTTTGATCTTAGCGTCGCGCGGAAACAGCGATTGCTCTCGTTGATCGGGCAAATGGCAGGAATGGCGGGAGGTTTGGGCTATCGACTATCTCAGCTTTTCGTATTCCGCTTTGGCGGTTTTGAGGATTGGGATATCGGGATCGGCGTCTTTCCAGAGGGCGAAGAAATCCTGATAGGCGGCCTTGGCTTTGGCGGTGTCGCCTTGCAGCGCGTAGGCGCGGGCGAGTCCGA
Source organism: Candidatus Sulfotelmatobacter sp. (assembly GCA_049509155.1). GTDB lineage: Bacteria > Acidobacteriota > Terriglobia > Terriglobales > Acidobacteriaceae > Sulfotelmatobacter. The sequence goes on along the minus strand of JBELAE010000333.1, from coordinate 4,104 downwards.
GGCGGGACAGAGAGAAAGACGGGCTGGTGGGATCGATGCCGCGATGGTCGAGAATTTTCTGATACTCAATCGCTGCATTGGCCCCGTCGTGGGAGTGAAGATAGGCGTCGCCGCGGACGAAGATTGCCCAATAGCTGCCGAAGAGTCGGCGGTCGGCACCCAATTCGTAGGGCTTTGCGGATTCGAGCGCGGCGATGGCTTGAGCCGGCTGGTTGCGCTGCAGGCTGAGGAGGGCGCGCGCCGTCGGAAGCTTCACTTGGTTGAGCAGAGTGTCGTAGGGAGATTGCTTGCCCAGGTCTGCGAGCAGCTTTTCGGATCGGGCGGTGTCTCCGATGCGGGCAAAGATGAGGGCGGCATCGGCTTGTGATTCCGGGGCGTCGGAAAGGGCGAGAGCCGCATTCATCTTCTCACGCGCCTCGGGAAAGAATCCGGCTTGGGCGTCGCAGTTGGCCTCGCCCGTCAGATTCAGTGCGGCCCACTCCTTGTATCCGCGTGCTTGAGCGGAGTTGGCGGCGCGAACGTGGCTGGCCCGCGCTGCTTTTATCTTTCCCTGGGCGCATTCGCCTTGGGCTTCCATGAAAACGATGACCGGCTCGGCGACCTTGCCCGAGACTTGCGCGACCTCCTGCTGCATGGCGGCTTGGTCTCCGCGCACGAAGGCCGTCCCGTAAATTGTTATGCCAATGGACCAGGGTTCAACTTTTTGGGCGATGGCTTGATCGGCGACGGCCTTGGCCTCATCATAGCGGCCAAGGTATTGGTAGGCTGCGGCCAGGTTCTGGTAGGTGTAGGGGTCTTTGGAATTCAACCTCATCGACTCGCTGGCATGGGTGAGGGATTTGTCGAACTGGCCGAGGTCTTGCTCGGCCAGCGACAGGTTGGCCAGGGGAACGGTGTCTCGGGGATAGGCTTGGTGCCATTGTTCCAGGGTTTCGATCTGCTTCTCCAAATCTCGCCGGAAAGTTCCGTAGTAGTGGGACGAGATATAAAACTGCTCGCGCTCGCTGGCCCGGTCTTTCACATCGAAGGCTTTTTGCAGATACTCGAATGCTTCTTTGGTTTTGCCGGTATTGCTGTGGGTGACGCCGAGCACGGCCCAGGCCATGGCGAAAGTGGGATCGAGTTCGACGGCGCGCTTCAGGTGGGGAATAGCGGCCTCATCATCGAACTTTGAGTGTGCGTCCTCGCCCAGGCTGAATTCTTTTAGGGCTTCGAGGGACGAAGTGGTGGCCGCTTCCAGCGGAGTGGCGAACTTCTGGACTGAGCCGATTGACTCGCCCAGCTTTTCGCGAAGGTTCGATGCGGCTTTGTCGAGCGACTTCAGGACTTGCTCTTTGCTTTCGGCCTCGACTTGTTCGCGGTCGAGCGAGTCTCCGGTCTGCGCGTTCACGGCTTCGAGCGCGATTACGTAATGGCTGCCGAGACTGGAGATGGAGCCGGTCAGCATGGCCTTGACGCCTTCGCGCTGGCAAATTTCGCGGGCGACGTCTTTGGTGACGCGCTCGTCGGCGGGGCGTCCCATGAACTTCAGGGCTTGCTGGATTCTGGATTCGGGAAAAATGTTCAGGTAGGGCGACTGCTCTAACTGCACGGCCAAGGCCTGTTTCAGGGTGCCGTCGAAAACGGCGTCGCCGGTGGTGTTGATGAAATCGGCCAGCAGGACGCTATCTTTTTCGGTGAGCTTGGCGGATTTTCCGGAGCCGAAGAAAATGTGCCACGCCAGGAATAACGCGAGCACAGCAGCGGCCACGGGAATGAGAAACTTCCATAGCTTTCTGGACGCGGGCGCCGCGCTTACCGCTGCGGACGCAACTGTGGAGGAAGAGGAAGCCGCTGGTGCGGATGCGGAAGGCGCAGCCGCAGATGATGCTGCCGCGGAGTGCGCGGAGGCGGACGGGGGTGCGGCATTCACGGCTGACGGACTGGGCTCGGCCGCAACCGGCACGGAGCCTGAACTGTGTGCGGCGGCGCGGCCGCTGTCGGTGTCGCGCTTCAGGCGCTGCAGGTCGGCGCGAATGTCGGCGGCGCTCTGGTAGCGCAGGTTGCGATCTTTCTCGAGCGCCTTGTTGATGATGTCTTCGAGCTTTGCGGGTAGGTCGGGATTCAGGCGGATCGGCGAAACCGGGGCGCGGTCGAGAATCGACTGGAAAATCAGCGCTGAAGTTTCGCCGCGGAACGGGAGCGTGCCGGTGGACATTTCATAAAGCACGACACCGAAGGAGAACAGGTCGGTGCGGGGATCGAGTTCCTTGCCTTTGGCCTGTTCGGGCGACATGTAGGCGACGGTGCCGAGCGTCGAGCCGGGGCTGGTGAGGTGTTCTTCAACGACTGACGTTGGAGCCGTCACGTCAGGGATTTCTCCCGAAGCTGCCGGATTAGACTTCACCTTGGCCAGGCCGAAGTCGAGGATTTTTGCGTGTCCGCGTTTCGTCACGAAGATATTGGCGGGCTTGATGTCGCGGTGGACGATGTCGCCGGCGTGCGCCGCGTCGAGGGCGTCGGCGATTTCGATGCCGAGGGAGAGAATGGTTTCGAGCTCCATGGCACGGTTGCCGATCAGGTGCTTGAGCGTGGCGCCGTCGAGGAACTCCATGACCAGGAAGGTGCGATTGTCCTCCTCGCCGATGTCGTAGATGGTGCAGATGTTGGGATGGTTCAGGGCGGACGCGGCCTTGGCCTCGCGGCGAAAACGTTCGAGAGCCTGGCGGTCTTGGGCAAGATCTTCGGGAAGGAATTTAAGGGCGACGAAGCGGCCTAGGCGCGTGTCCTCGGCTTTGTAGACCACGCCCATACCGCCGCCACCGAGCTTTTCGATGATTCGGTAATGGGAGATGGTCTGATCGAGCAAAGTGGCCGCCGTTGGGTCATGCCATGGTAGGGCGGAGGCGGACGGAAGTCAAAGGAAGCTGGAGTGCATCCGGGGCAGTTCCTAGCAGGCGGCTTCTTCGATGCGATCGGGCCAACGCTGGTATCCGAGCACGACGCTGTGCAGACCGAAAACATGCATCTGCATCTCCGCTTGCGCCGTTGTAGAAGAGCGGCCCTTCGGCCCGCGTTCGAGGTTCATTGGACGCGGGCTGTCGTACTCGACCGTATCTCCAGCGAAGCTATCCACGGGGGCTAAAGCCCGTCCATCTCACGCTCTTACGCGGCGCTGAAGCGCCGCTCTTCCACGGGGGTGCGCCGCCGGGAGCCGGACGTTCTCGTTACGAAAGGGGGTTACGCCGCTCATGTCTTCCAGCTATAATCAATCAGTGATGTCGACGGTTTGCGATGCTGCGCAACAAATCCAATTCGCCTGTGCCCAATTCGCATCTAGCCGATTCGCGTCTGCCCGAGTGCTGGCTGCACTGCTTAGTGTGTCCGCGGCGCTACCGGGCGAATCTGCCTTCGCGGTTGCGCCCTAGTCTTTTCGGTAGCGATTAATTCCTTCATCCTCCTTTTGATTCGCCTCGGCTTTGCATAGCCCGAACCGGAGTTGTACGTTCTGAGGCTGCGTTGATCTACAGCCAGCAACTGACTACTGACAGTTTGCTTTGGAGGATTTCATGACTACCCAGACAATGACCGCGAAGACCGCTACGATCGGCACCGGCGTTATCGGACCGAAGATTAAAACCGCCCTGCCCGGGCCAAACGCCAGACGCGTGCTCGAGGGTGATGAGAAGTATATTTCGCCGTCGTATACGCGGTCGTATCCGCTGGTGGCCAAGAGCGGACGCGGCATCGTGGTGACCGATGTAGACGGCAACGAGTTTTTTGATTTTTCCGCTGGCATTGCCGTGACTTCGACCGGACATTGCCATCCTGAGGTGGTGGCTGCGATACAGAAGCAGGCGGACGAGTTGATTCACATGTCGGGGACCGATTTTTATTATGAGAGCATGGTGGACCTGTCGGCGCGGTTGTCGAAAATCGCGCCCATGCCCGGACCGCACCGCTTTTACTACGGCAACTCCGGGGCGGAGGCGATCGAGTGCGCGCTGAAGCTGGCGCGCTACCACACCAAGCGGCAGAATGTGATTGCGTTCTTCGGCGCGTTTCACGGGCGGACGATGGGCGCATTGTCGCTGACGGCGTCAAAGCCGCAGCAGAAGCGGCGGT
>JBELAE010000332.1:0-6076 GCA_049509155.1 Candidatus Sulfotelmatobacter sp. | reverse complement strand
GCGCAAAAAGAATGACGATAGCCACCCGCCAGCCGGTTCGGCCTCAGCTTCAGTTGCGGCTGCCGTCACGCCCGCGCAGGCGAGCGCAGAGTATTTTGCGGCCACTGGGCCCATGGAAGAATTCGCAGCCGAGACCGGCGGTCAGGCGTGTATCGACGACCAGAACCTCACCGATTGTTTCAACCGCTTATTACACGACGGGTTGTCCGATTATGAAATCGGGTATTCTCCGTCTGCCGAGAATTGGAAAGAGGGGTTTCATCGCATCGAAGTCACAACCTCTGACCGCGGGGTACGGCTGTCTTTTCGCCGCTACTATTACGTGCCCGGTAAGAGGCAGGCTGGCCTGGATATGGAGCTGAAGCAGGCCGCTTGTGATGACCTGATGACTGCGACCTCGCTTCATTTGACGGCCGAGGTTCAATCCTCTCCTCTCGAGCCGGCGAGGTTTTCGTTCGCGATCGATGGCCAATCGCTGACCGCAGATTCTTCGCCAGATCACAGCGGGCAACTCCGTCTGCATCTTGCCTTTGCCGTTTGCACGTTCGACGCGCGAGGAAAGGCGTTGCAGCACGTTCAATATCCCGCGCGGAAGGATATGAGCGTCGAGGAATTCACCACGGTCCAGCGAACTGGGATCCGGCGCCTGGTGGGGTTCCGGCCGGCGCCCGGGACCGCGCTTCTGCGCTGGGTAGTGCGAGATTCGCTGACAGGGAATTTAGGGTCGGTCGATCTGCCATACGAAGTGCCGCCTGCGGTTGCCCTCGCAGGCACGGTCGCAGGCGCTGTCGCGGAGAGTGGGAAAACGGACCATCCTGCTTCCGAGCAGACTTCGGGCTCTTCCGCCGAACCGGCAGGTCTCGCGAAACTGGGCGCGCCTCCTGCTCCGCCGGACAGCGCGGACGCCGATGTTCCGCCGTTGGAGCCCGACTCCGAGATCAAACCTTACTGTGCCGCCATTGCGAGCGTGACCGAGCATTCCCCGGCGCTGGCCGAGCTGTGCCGGTTTGCGCTCTCTATGTCAAGAAACATGCCGAATGTCATCTGTGACCTGGAGACCAGGCGCTTCTGGCGCGCCTACAATATGGCCAACCGGGATGTCGTAACCGCGACGGTGACCTACGAGAATGGCCAGGAGAACTACAGCAATATCCAAATTGACGGCAGCGCCCCGACAGCTCGTACGTTGAACAGCAGTTGGTCAACAGGGGAGTTTGCCTCGATTCTGCAGATGGTGTTCTCCCCCGCGAGCGACACGGAATTCCGGTTCAGCAAAGAAGCGAAGTTGCATTCGACTCCGGCCCTCGTTTTCGACTTTCGCGTGGACCAAGCGAGCAACGTGCTGTACTACCTGCATGCTTTTTACCCGAGCGGATGGGGCATTACCCTGTTCCCTGGCTACCGCGGGAAAGTTTGGTTGAACAAATCCAACTTCCAACTGATGAGGCTGGAGAAGGAAACCGGCGACATGCCCGCACACTTTCCCATCACCAGGGCATCCACGGTGATTGAGTACTCCGATGTGCCGTTGGGGGACGGAAGCGATTTTGTGCTGCCCGGCAAGTCGGAGATTGAGACCTGCTCGATCGACGAAGGGTCGGAATGTGCGCACAACATCGTGCAGTTCAAGAATTGGCACAAGTTTCGGGCAAAAACCCGCATCCTGCCGATCGAACAACCACGCTGACGGTCGTGGCTTGAGCAGGGCCGATCGTTATGCTGCGAACATGCCGCGAACATGCTGAGAGCATGCTGCGAACTTCGGAGCGTCATCTTTGCAGCCGCGGTGGCCAGTTGCGGCTCACCTTACTTCGAGCGAGACCACGTCGCCGGCGGTTGATCCGCCGGGTTTGTAGTTCACGGTGACCTTGCGGTCGGCCCACGCGCAGGAGAACTCATCGGCGCCGATCAGGACAAGGGACTTGTAATTTGCGGCGCGCAGTTTCAGCTCTAACCCATCGACATTCACGCTCAGGATGGCGGCTGGGCTCTGCGAACAGTCCACGTCAACCAGCCGGCCTTTCACGAACCTGGTGGGACGCGTGTCCGCCCCGGCGGATTGGGTTGCCTTCTCGGCTTCGGCGCGCTTGGCTGCGTCTTCTTCCAGAACATCGAAGGGTGACTTCTGGGGCGAGAGCTTGGCTTGGGGCATGGCTCCGCCCACCGGGATGCCGTATTTGCGCTCGGTTGCGGCCCGCTCCATAAGTTCACTGGCGAGCGCCACGATTTGCGGATTGTTACTGGCTTTGAGGCGGGCGAACAGGACGTCGGACGCTTCCCATTTCTTGCCGTTCACATAAATCTGGGCGAGATGATAGGTATAGAGTTCTTCGCGCGGACTCAGGTTAATGGCGGCGCGCTCGGCCTGCATGGCTGCGGAGGGACCTCCGCCGGCGTTGTGCGCCAGGGCCAGCAGATCGTAGGCGTTGGCGAACTCCGGGTACCACTCCAGCACGGCCTTCAGGTCGAGCATCATGTTGGGCAGGCCTTGCATCTCGGCGTGCTTGGACTGGGCCTCGCGGTACTTCAGGACCGACAAGTAATAGCGCAGCCACATGTCGCGGGGATTCAGAGCGGAGGCGTCCGCCATCTCAGTCGTTGCCTCTTCGAATTCGCCGTGCTGGATGTGGTCCCATGCCAGGATGCGATGGGCGACGGCGCTGCCGAGGGCGTTGCTGGGAAGCAGGTTGGGATCCTCGCCCGGCCGTTTCTCCTGATTCTTGGATTCGAATTTCTTATCGGCCAGGTTCGGGGTCGAGGCGAGAGCGTGCAGTTGTTGCAGTCCGGCATCGCGGCGCTCCGGGATGCGGATTGCAATCTCGGCGTAAAGCGCGCGCTCATCGTCCTCGGGGAATGGCTTGACTGTGATCGCGCTGTCGTCGGGCCCCACGGGAGCCGGGAAGCTGGTAACTCCTGTCTGCGCGTGGAAATAATCTTTCAACGTCTTTTCCATTTGCGCGGAGCTTATGCCGTAGGCCTTCTGAATGGCATCCTCCACGGGGACATGCTGGTTCAGGACGAGATTGAAGTAGGCACCAGTTTCCGGCAGTTTTTGCTCGTGGAGCAGGTAGTGAATGACCATCCACGACTCGGCGTAGAAAAGCGAGCGGGGCGTGTCCTGGTTGCGAACCGAGTGATCGTGCTTCATGGCGAAGAGATCGGGCAGTGGCAGCCAGGCCTCTTTGGCCAGCAAATCGGTCAGCGATTTGGCCGACGGCGTCTCCTGCTGGCTAGCTGCCAAATCCTTCGCCACGGTCGGAACCAGCAGGGGGTCGCTGCCCATCTCGACATGCTTGTTGTCGACGTGAATGGTGCTGAAATATTCGGCGATGCCTTCGTCGAACCATCCTTGCGCGGGAGGATAGTTGTAGTTCAACAGCATGGCGGCGAAGTCATGCGCCACGGCGCGCCAGGATTCGTCCTCGAGCAGATTCAGCACGATGAAGTCCTGATCGTCGCCGGGAAGAAAGAATCCTGGGACGTCGATGGGCTGAAGAGTACCGGGGACGTTATTGGGTTGGCCGGGATTGGATGGGCCCGACGCGTTTCCCGAAACATGCATCAAGGGTGCGAGCTGGTAGTAAGGCTTGTCATTCTTAAGAGCCAGGATGGTCAGGGGGACGGGCTGAACTAGACGCTCTTTCCCCAACAGCATGCCGAAGGCGGCGCGCATCTGCTCGAAGCGGAGAGCGACTTCGCGTCCTTTTTTTTCTCCGGCATCGGTGATGACAGTGAAATGGGTGGAGTGGACTTCGAGCCAAGGGGGTGGCTGGGTCGCAAGAGCGTGAAGGGAGCAGAGGAATAGCCCGCACAACCCGGCAGCGAGGCAGAGCGAGATAGCTAGGGCACGAGGCATTTGTGCTGGGAGAGGAGATGCTACAAGGAAATGCTACCACGGTGATGCTCGTAATGCCGTCGTTTGGGTTTGGTTAGGGCGCGTGTGGCATAGCGCCAATCGCAGGTAGGGGTGCAGTATGGTCTTGACGTAATGGTGATCCGCGCGAGATCCCCCGCGTCGCCTGAAGAACGGCTCTGCTCGGGATGACCCCAACGATCATTTTGCCCATCAAAACCCAAACCGTACTATTGCCCAATCGCACGATCTTGGCGCTCGATGGGCACCGTATAATTCCGGATCGATACTTATGCGCTCGGTAAATCGAATTTGGATTTTCTGTCTCGGTGTCGTCCTGGCCGCTGGCCCGGTTGCTGGCGCTCTTTCCGTGGCATCGTGGAGCGGGGCGCTGACCGATGACTCAGGCAAACCCTTGGCGGAGGCTGCGGTTAAGCTGCACTCAACTTCCGGAGGCCGCGACTACACGGCGACGACTGCGGCTGCCGGCAAGTTCGCGTTCGCAGAGATTGCCCCGGGTAGCTACGAAGTATCGGTAAGGATGGGCGGCAAGGAATGGAAGGCGCCTGCTCCGCTGGTGGTCAGCGGCGAGGAAACGCTGACTGCGGCTCTGCAGATTTCTACTCAGGGCCAGGCCGGGGCGAGTCACGCGGAGGAAGAACTGCGTATCGTTCCCTCTGGCGGAGCAGCATCCGCGCAAGCCAGCGGAGGCGGGCATCTTTCGAGCGCTGAAGTTTCGAGTCTTCCACTCAATGCGCGCGACTTCAGCAAGTTGTTGCTGCTGGCGGCGGGCACCATGACCGATGCCAACGGCACCGCCAATTTTACGCAACAGTTTGCGGTGAACGGTCAGCGCGGCGTGGCCACTATGTTCGCCACGGATGGTTTCGATACCACCGATCCGGAACTGGGCGGTGCGACGTTTTCTAATTTCAACGTGGACGCGATTCAGGAAGTGCAGACCAGCACCGGGGTGATGCCGGCTGAGATCGGGCACGGAGCGGCGAGTTTTACGAATGTGGTAACGAAGTCGGGAGTGAACCAGATCCACGGCAGCCTGTTCGAATTCATCCGCAACGCGGCGTTCGACGCCCGCAATTATTTCGATTACATCGATCCGACAGGGCGGCGGCGCATCCCGCCGTTTGTGCGCAATGAGTTTGGCTTTACCAACGGAGGCCCGGTCGTGATTCCGGGGCTGTATGACGGGCGCGGGCACACGTTTTATTTTGGCGAGTACCAGGGCTTTCGCCAGGTGCTCGGAACCACGCAGGTGATCCCGGTGCCGACTGCGGCGGAGCGGCAGGGGATCGACACGGCGACTTATCCAGGCGATACGCTGACGGTTCCGGTGAACCCGGGGGTTCTTCCTATTCTCAATCAATATCCTCTGCCGAACCAGCCGTCGGGAGCTTTTGGCGATCGCACCTATGCGGCGTCGTCGAAAGTCTCGACGGTCACGGATCAGTTCTCGGTGCGCATCGACCACCAGATTTCTGGCAAGTCCTCGGTGATGGCGAGATTCAGCTTGAACCAGGTGACGGGGCCGCTGACCAATCCCGACCAGACGGCGATCGACCCCAGTTTCGGGGTGCAGTTTTTTGATCACCAGCGCAACGCGGGTGTGAAGTACACGCGCATGATCTCGCCTCATCTCACTTCAGAGACTTCCCTCGGATACATCCGCAGTACGCCGATGTTTCCGACCACTAACCACAACCAGCCGGGGATCATTTTTGACGATGGTTTGTTTCAGGGCTTCAACGCGCCGGCGGGTTCGATTTTCGGATCGTACAGCAATCTTTATCAGCTTAAGCAGGATATGGCTTGGACGCGCGGCTCGCACGCCTTCAAGTGGGGAGGCGAGGTGCGGGCGAACCGTGACTCCACAATTTTTGGCGTCAATCCAAACGGAATCTATGCGTTCGGCGGAGGGACAGCGTATTCGCCGGTACAGATTTCTTCGACGAGCGGCACGCACGATATTCAGGTGGGAGATCCGCTGCCCGACTCCCTGACAGGGTTGCTCACCGCGACGCCTTTTTCCTACGGCATTACAGCACCGGCGAGCATTACGCCGACCGGCAACAAGTTCGATGAAGCGGGGGTGCGCCGCGAAGCCTACAACCTTTACTTTGAAGACGCATGGAAAGCGACGCCCGCACTCACCGTCAATTACGGATTGCGCTACGAAGTGAACAGCCGCATTCATGAGGCGACGAA
>JBELAE010000331.1:0-7087 GCA_049509155.1 Candidatus Sulfotelmatobacter sp. | reverse complement strand
AATAGCAAAGCTGTGACTTCGTCCCTCGGTTGTCGATCTGCTGGTCGCGTGATGGTTGTATCCGCCAGCAGCGGCTCAATCTGTGAAAAGGAGTCCATCTCTACATCGAGGGCTAGGTGCAGTGGAGTGCCTCCGGAATCGTCCTTTTGATTGGGATTCGCGCCGTTCTCCAGAAGGAAACCGACCGATTCAACCGCATAATTCTCGACCATCACGTGAAGCGCCGTCCAACCGCCCTCGGCACACGCAGCGTTGACGTCACGGACGGCGCAAAGTCTTTTTGCCTTTGGGAAGTCTCGGGTTCGTAGCGCGTCCAAGAACTCTGTGCATTCGGGGTTAATCATTGTTGTTGGAAGAGTTCCGCTAGATGGTAACTCGCTCCGGTTTGCTTTTGCGCAACTGCCCTAACATTGCCATAGCGATCACTGACGTAGCCTCGATCGGATGCCGGTTCGCCTCCTGCCGAGCGCTGCACGGTCAGATGTCCGTCCGCTGATCCGGATGCCGGCTCAGGTACCAGCAGGGCTGCCATCCCTCATGCGGAAACAGAGCGTTCACGCACGTCTGGGGGGCCGGCGGATCGAACGTAAACAGCGTCTTACCGTTCTTCATCAGCAAGGCAGTGTAATGATTCACCGTCACCGAGCCGTAGGCGTTGCGGTTAGTCGCCTCGCGGAAACGGAAGACAGCGTAGTCCAAGCCGTACGCCAGCGCGGCCGCCCCCACCACAGCCAGAATTCCGATGAGGAGGATTCGTCGCAGCCGGACTTTGAGAACGCGCCAGCTTGTCGGGGTCACGGCACAGGATTATAAGGCGTGGCCGCTCGTGTCGTTTGTGCTTTCGGCGACCCTTGATTGAAGGCGTCATCCCGAATCCGACGCACTTCAGCGAAAATCCCCACTTCTCGCGCAAAGAACGCGCGAGAAATGGGGCACCCGGCCGCGAAATTCAGACGGCATCACCGTCATTCCCCACCCCGCATTGGCTTTCGCCGGGAATCGGGTCTGGCGGACGCCTGCTGCGGCACGCAAGCGGAATTCGCCGTTACGTCCTATAATTAAGCGCTTACACTTCGTCCATGGCCATGACCGAGCAACGGGTTTCGTACACGCTCGACTCCTCGTTGGAGACGATCGACAATGCGGAGGAGAAGGCCACACGCGTCGCTACCGAACTTGGCTTCGCCGACGAAGAGATCATGCAGATTTCCATGGCCGTGCGCGAGGCCGCGGTCAATGCCGTCTTGCATGGCAATGCCTATGCGCCGGACAAAAAAGTAACGCTGGCTTTTGAACGCGCCGGCGGCGACCTGATTATTACTATTCGCGATCAAGGCCGGGGCATGGATCTGAGCAAGATCCCGAATCCTTTGGCGCCGGAGAATCTGCTCAAGACTTCCGGACGCGGAATTTTTCTTATGCGCTCGTTTATGGATGCGGTCGAAATTCGGCCCACCGAATCGGGCACCGAACTTAAATTAATCAAGCACGTCCACGGACCAACCGCGGGCGGCAAGGAGGCTTCCCAGTGAGCATGAAGGTTGCTGTTCGGCAGGTGGATGGAGTTACGATTGTGGACTGCAGCGGCCGCATTACCCTTGGCGAAGGCAGCGTGATTCTCCGCGACACGGTTCGCGACCTGCTAGCCAAGGGCAACAAAAAGATTGTTCTGAACCTGCAGGACGTCAACTACATTGACAGCTCAGGCATCGGTGAACTGGTCAGCGCCTTCACCACCACCAAGAATCAGGGCGGCGAACTGAAACTCCTGAACCTCACCAAGAAGGTCAACGACCTGCTTCAGATCACCAAGCTCTACACCGTCTTCGACGTGAAAGACGACGAAGCGTCCGCGGTCAAGTCCTTCAAGTAGGACGACCTTCTCCAACCAGAAATCTGCGACGGGTGCCCCATTTCTCGCGTTCTTTGTTCGTTGCGAGAAGTGGGGGCTCTGCCCTTAGTCCCATTCCGGAACGCAATCCGCATTTATTTCCCGTCGCGTTCTATCCTGCCCGTTGGCATCCCTAGAATGGAAATATGTCTCGATCTACCGCTGCTCAAGTGGGGACAACCGCCCCTTCGGCAAGCTCAGGGCAGGCTCCCCGCTGTTGGGTCGGGCAACGCCCGGCGGTGCGCTCCAAAGCCGCGGCCGGAAGATGGGTTTCAGTCGCGGCTCTGATCCTCCTGGTCGCTCCAATTCTCCACGCCTCCGATTGCATCCCGATCTACCAAGCGAGTCAGCATGTCGGAGAGACCAAGTGCGTGGCTGGAAAAGTACTGCGGGTCAAAGTTGGCGCAAAAGGGGTTCACTTCCTCGATTTCTGCGAAGAGCAGATGGCCTGCCCCTTCTCGGTCGTGGTCTTCCCTTCCGGACTGAAAGATGTCGGAGACGTCCGCCGCCTGGCGGGTCGCACCATCGAGATTCACGGACCCCTCAAACGTTACGACGGCCGGGCCGAGATCATCCTTACCCGCATCAGCCAGATCACGGGAGGCGCTGCCATGATTCCTGCGCTGCCCAAGAATTACGACGTGGAAAACCGTGGCCACTACAGCGCGGGCCACATCCGCCCCACCAAAAAGCCGGCCAAAACCACGGCCACTCCGAACGCCTCGGCGACCTACGGCTACGACGTTGAAGGCGATCAGCCGCCGGAGTGAAGCCAGAAATTAACACTTTAAGAGCTGACGGCGGCCGGTTGCACCGAGAATTCGGCAGAGTATATAAGATTCACTCATGTCGAATCCCGGCTTGCGACGCGTAGCCCCAGCAATTGGACTTTTCTTCATCGCTCCGCTGGTTGCGGAGTTTCTGTTGGGCGATCTGCCCATCAAAATGCTGGGCGCGCTGGTGATCCTGGCCCCGATGTATGGGGGCGGCGCGTTGCTCATCCGAGAAGTAGTTCGCCGGACCGGTCGAGGATGGCCCAGCATTTTCGTCCTCGCATTCGCCTATGCCGTTTTCGAAGAGGCTTTTACCACTCAGACTCTGTTCAATCCCAACTACCTGCACCTTAATCTGCACCTGCTGGACCCGGCCTATATTCCCGCGCTCGGGATTGGCATCTGGTGGACGGTTTTCGTACTCACCCTGCACACCGTCTGGAGTATCTCGGTTTCGATAGCGCTGGTCGAAGCCCTGGTTCCGGATCGTGCGACAACTCCGTGGCTGGGAGGAATTGGCCTCAGCATCATCGGTATTTTATTCGTCCTGGCCGGAGTCGCATCGACCCGCTTTGAGATCAAACAAGATCATTTTGTGGCCTCGAAAGCTCAGTTCGCGTGGGCCGCTGTCGTGTGCGTTGTAGTGATCGTTGCAGCCTTTCGTCTGCCCGTGAGATCGTCCGCCCGCACGCCGGGACGGGTTCCCAGCCCATGGCTAGTCGGGGGCGGCTGCCCTGATCGCCGGTTCTGTGTTCTTGGTCGTCCCAAAAGCATGGGGATGGCTCGCGGTTGGCATTTACCTGTTCCTGGATCTTGCGATTATTGCGGCGGTGTCGGTCCTATGCACACGTGAAGGATGGAACGGCCAGCATCGGCTGGCTCTCGCTGGCGGTGCTGGGCTGGACTATGCCTGGCACGCATTCATTCAGCAACCCGCGGTGGGGAGTGCCGGACTGAGTTTTCGAATCGGCAACGCTATATTCGCCGTCGCGTTGATTGTACTTCTGGTCGCCGCCGCACGGCGCACGGCAGCGTATGCGAATCGGGCCCACATGACCTGTTAACTCCTAAACCATCCCTTTTCTGAGTTCATCCAGCGGATACTTCGTTCCCCGCCACTCGATCCCGTCATTCCACAGCGTCAGCACCATCGACCGCAGCAGCGTGTAGATAAACAACGCCGTGCTCACGGGATGCAGAAAGAAGTAGTACGGCGGCACCGCCGACCGCCAGGATATTCCGACGTAAATCGAGAATAGCGATCCCAGGGCGACTGCGTAGGGTACGCGCGCCCATCCGTGCGCCAGAAATATGCCGAGAAACGGCCCGAAATTCAGGAACGCCAATCCGATGGCCGAAATCACCGTGCGCCACCACTGAAACGACAGCACGGCAAAGAAATTCTTAGTCAGGTTATTGACGATGCCCGCCGCGCCCTTCGCCCAGCGAATCGAAATCAAGTCTCCACCGAAAACATTGCGCTGGGCAAAGCCAGCCTTCTTAATGACCTTGCCTAATTTCATGTCGTCGATCACTTCCATGCGCAGCGCCGCATACGTGCCAACTGCGTCATAGACCCGGCGCCGCACCAGGTTGAACGCGCCCACGCCCATGTGATCGTCAGTGCTGGGGTCGGCCACTTTCCATGGCCGATGTCCGAACATGAACATGGTCTGAAAAAAAGCGATCATCATGTACTCGCCCGGCCGTTTCATGATCATCCGCGGAAACAGCACGACATGATCCGCCAGTACGCTCTCGGCGTACGCCAGTGCCCGCCGCAGCGAGTCCGGCTTGAACAGCACGTCCGCGTCGGTAAAGAGCAGCCAGTCGCCGGTCGCCTGGTTGGCAGCCGTCCACATAGCGTGAGTTTTTCCCAGCCACCCCGCAGGCAGTTCGGTGTGGTGAATGACACGCAATAGTCGTGGGCGGGGATTTTGACTTTCGTCCGGGTGCCCCGTTAGTCGCGCACTTCGCGAGAAGCCGGGATTTTGATTTTGGCTTTGAGTCTGACTCAGCGCAACCCGTTCCATGATCTCGCCCGCGCGATCCGTCGACCGGTCGTTCACCGCGATCACTTCATAGTTGTCATAGTCAAGCACAAGCAGAGTATTCAGCGCCTGTTCGATCGACTCTTCTTCATTGCGCGCCGGAACGATAATAGAAACACGAGGATTCCCAGCCGTCGAAACGGGATTCCGGTCCCACTCCGGAAAGGAAACATCCGCCACGGTGGGCATGCCAAGCGCAGCATCCACAATGCGGGAAAACCACGCCAGAGCGAGAATTATTCCCGCAATCCAATAGAAATAAGCCATCCTGCTACGTCTTCCCTGCTCGGGTGGACGCACCGTCGAGAGCGACCGGCGGCGCAAACTTCATCCCATAAAACAGTATGGCAGAGGAAATCCCCATAGCGATCACCGGCAAAACAAATGCGGCCTGCAGCGAGCGCTTGTCGGCCATCCATCCCATCATTGTCGGAGAAGGTACATCCCCGAGAATATGGATGATGAAAATATTGACCGCCAGCGCCGTAGCGCGAATGTGCGCCCCCACGGAATTGATGACAGCAGCGTTCAACGGAGCCGTGTTGAGCAGCAAAAAGAATGCCGCCACTCCGATCGCTGGAATCATCAGCGGTCCCTTCGCAAATAACGCCACAATCATGAACGGAACGCCCAGCAACATGCTCGCCGCCGATACGAGATAGTAAGCACTCTTCATGCGCGGCAGCAGATAATCTCCCAACCATCCGCCCGTCAGCGCCGCCAGAATGCCGTCGACCACAATGATGATGCCGAAAGCGAAGTTGGCCGCTTCCAGCGTGTACCCGCGATCACTGTATAGAAACTTCGGCATCCACACCTGAATGCCGCCCAGAGAGAAGGTCATCGCCGCCATGCCCAGCGTCGAGGCTAGAAAAGCGGGATTACGCGCCAACCCCAGAATCGTTCCGCGCTCCGGAGTTTCCTTCAGCGAATCAAACTGCCCGCGTTCGGGTTCTTTGAGAAAAAGAACCGCCAGCGCCAATACAAAGCCGGGAGCAGCCGCAATGTAAAACGGAAATCGCCAGCCATAATGCGGCGCCAGATTCCCGCCCAGCAGATAACCCGCTGCCGAGCCCACGGGAATCGCCAGATAAAACACGCCCAAAATGCGCCCGCGTTTTTTCTCAGCGAAAAGATCCGCGACAAACGTGGGCGCAATCGTGACGAACGTCGCCTCGCCCACTCCCACCAGCGTGTGCCGGACCAGCAACTCCGCGTAGGTATGCGTAACCGCCGTGAGCAGTGTGAGCCCGCTCCAGAACAGCGCGCCCAGCACGATGATGAGTTTGCGCGAATAGCGATCCGCCAGCGGTCCCACGAAGGGCGCAGCAATCATGTAGAAACCAAGAAAAGCACTGGTCAGATATCCGATCTGCGCATTGCTCAGGTGAAACTCATCCTGCACCAGCGGCTGCACCGCAAACAGCACGTTGCGATCCACATAATTGAGCAGATTGAGCGCCGTCAGGACGATCAGCGCGGTGCGGGGCTGGAGATCATTCTGGGCCACGGGTTCTGCGAATATAGCATGGCAGGCTGCCACTCCGTATCGCGCTCATAACGATTGACGTTATGAACGGGACGCGTTATGATAGGCCATGTGATCAGGAGTTTCGCCAATAAGCCGACGGCGGAAATCTGGAGAGCCGGAAAAACCCGGGGATCGCCGCCAGCGAGCGTCACCAAAAGAAAGCTGGCCATGCTCGATTCTGCGGCAGCTCTGGATGACTTGAAATGTCCCCCGGGAAACCGGCTGGAAAAGCTGCATGGCGACCGTGAAGGGCAGCACAGCATTCGCATCAATGATCAATATCGAATCTGCTTCGTGTGGCGCGGTCACGATGCCTTCGAAATCGAAGTTATGGACTATCTCTAGGAATCGGTAAGATTGCTGAGGAACTGGCTGGAACTTCAGGACAATTTATGAGTATCGCTCGAAAAGGTGCACCGCGCTGGACAGTTCACCCCGGGGAAATCCTGCGGGAAGAATTTCTCAAGCCGCTCGGCATCTCCGCGTACGAACTGGCGAAGCGCCTTCATGTTCCCGCGCCCCGCGTGAACGACATCGTACTCGAACGCCGTGGTGTCAGCGCCGATACCGCCGTCCGCCTGTCGCGATTTTTCGGAACGACCGAACAGTTCTGGCTGAACCTGCAGGGCGCTTATGAAGTCAGTCGAGTGATGGCTGAGCAGGCGGCCGAGATCGAGCGTATCCAACCGCGAGCAGCGTCTGCATCGCGCTGAACGACCGAGACGCTCATTCTCACTTCGCGTCCTTTAACTTCGGCTCGTTAGGTCGCGGCCAGCGCGCCACAATCGTAGTCGAGATCCCTCCCCGCGGCCGGAACTCGCCCCTTACTTCCGCCCACACC
>JBELAE010000330.1:0-6121 GCA_049509155.1 Candidatus Sulfotelmatobacter sp. | reverse complement strand
GCAAGGCGCTCATTCCCGGCGCAACCGGCAAGCGCCGCGAGGAACGCGGCAAATATCTGTGGGTATGCGCCCGCCAGAGCAACGGCGAATGGAAACTGGCCGCCGACTGCTGGTCCAGCGATTTAACGCTAAGCCTGCTGGAATCCGATGTCCCCCAAGGCGCAGGGGTGAAGACCACGCCCCCGCGCAAGAATCCGTAAGCGAACGCCGGCGATTTTGGGTGGCTCAGCGCTTTCAGCGCTGCGATAAAGACCGTGTCGGGAGGGAAGTGTGATGAAGCGCAACAGCGAATGGAAGTCCATACTCGGAAGCGCTGAGTGCCGGGAAGTGTTGGATAGGGTAGCTGACCTGCGCCAGAAACGCGAGCCCGTCTACCCGAGCGAGAAGGACGTATTCCGTGCTTTCGAGGACTGCGCCTTTGGCGATGTTCGCGTGGTCATTCTCGGCCAAGACCCGTACTTCAATGAGGATCAGGCTATAGGCCGAGCCTTTGCCGTGTCGGAATCGACCGAGAAATTGCCACCTTCACTCAAGAACATCCTTAAAGAGGTGGAGCGCGACTACCCGCGCGGGCTGATGCCGGAACAGACCTTGGAGTCGTGGGCCAAGCAGGGAGTATTCTTGCTGAACACCACCCTGACGGTGGCGCATGGTCGCTCCAACAGCCACGCCAACATTGGGTGGAAAGAAGCAGTGACCATTCCGACCTTGAAAAAGTTGTCCGACGAGCGCGAGCACCTGGTGTTCATGTTGTGGGGCCGTCACGCCGGAAGGTTCGAGCGTTTCCTGGACAAGCAACGGCATTGCGTCCTTAAAGCGTCTCATCCGTCGCCACGGTCGGTCGCACGCTCTTCACGATCAGTAGCAAGCTTCGAAAAGTGCGGTCATTTCCGCGAAGCCAACAACTACCTCAGGGAGCATGGCATCGAGCCAATCAACTGGACGGATAGGCCATGACAGTCCCCGAGATTCGCTACAAGCCAACGCCGAGTTTCCCCAACTCCGCCCGCAGTTCCTCCAACCCCTTCATCTCAATGGTATGCATCCCCATCTTCGCGGCGCATTCCAGATTGAGCGCGCGATCGTCGATGAAGCAACATTCCTCCGCGGGAATCTGCGTCGTCTCCAGTGCCAGCCGATAAATATCACGCTCTGGCTTGCGAAATCCGACGTAGCAGGAACTGACAAACAGCCGGAAGATCTTCCGCATCCCGAACTTCTCAATCCGGTAATTGTTGAGCTCGCGCGACTCGTTGTTGATCGTGCCCATGAAGTATTTGCCTGAGTCAGCGAGCGCCTGCGCGAACGCGAGCACCTCGGGAAACGGCCGCGACAAAGCAAACATGGATTCGCGGAACGCCTCTTTCGTGAACGGGCGAGCCCGATAGAAGACGGTGCGGTCAAGATACTCGTCAAGCGTGATTTTGCCACGCTCGAATGACGAGACCACCATTTCGTGACGATCGTGAAATTCTTCCTCGTCGAGTTGAAAACGCTGAAGCACCACGGCCCGCTCCGTGTGGTCCCATGCGTTCGAGAGCAGCACACCGCCAACATCCCAGAAAATCGCGCGAATGGCAGACAAAAGGTCGGTCCTCCCAGCGGAAAAGTTTGGAAAGAGTGTAGACGAGAAAACCCGACACCGGCTATTTCACGAATTATTTCACGAACAGCAGCCCATGCGGCACCGCCGCTCGGAAAACATAAGCATAGAGCATCACAATGATCCCCACGATGGAGCAGAGAGCCACCGAATGCCACGCCACGTACCGGAAGATGATTCCTTCGTTGCCCACCTGCTCGGTGGCCGCAGTGGCAATGGTGATGGACTGCGCGTCCACCATTTTCCCCATCACCCCTCCAGCGCTATTGGCGGCGCACATCAGAATCGGATCGATGCCGAGCTGTTGCGAAGTAATTCTCTGCAAACTGCCAAAGAGCGCGTTCGACGAAGTGTCGCTGCCGGTCAGCGCCACTCCCAGCCAGCCCAGAAAAGTGCCGAAGAATGGATACAACCATCCGGTGCGCGTGAATGCCAGGCCCAGCACGGCATCCAGGCCGGAGTAGCGGGTCACGTAACCCAGGCCCAGCATGAATGATATGGCAACCATCGCGAGGCGCATGCGCACCACCGTTCTCCAGAAAATCTTCATCAGTTGCAGCGGCCCTTGCCCCAGCAACAATCCGGAAACGATCGCCGCAAAGAAGCAGGCCGTTCCAGTGGCGGATAGCCAGTTGAAGTCGAAGCGCGCCGCTTCCGGAGTCGGCTTGGCAACAATCGGAACGGCGCGAGAAATGGCGTTGTGTAAGTAAGGCACATCCCACCCCGGCGGGCCGGGCCGCACTTTGCCGTTGGGCAGCATCACACGAAAGGCCGGCGTGGTCGCTGTATTCATGGCTAGCTTGATCGAAGGCAACCCCCAGAGCAGCACAAACAGTGAGAGGATTGCGAACGGTGTCCAAGCCCTCAGGATCTGTGCGGCAGTGTAACTTCGCACTTTGACCAGCCCGTCGAACTCCTTTGCCGACCATTCGCCGCCCACATCATCGGTGATGGTCGCGGTCGTCGAGAGAACAGGAACCGGCTTATCGTCATAGTCGAACCGCCAGATCTTTTTCGGCTTCCAGAACCGCAGAAAAACGAGCAGCGCAATGATCGAGACCACACCTCCCATAATGTCGACCAGATTGCTGTCCACATAATTCGACCAGAAAAACTGAGTCAGAGAGAACGTAACGCCGACCACAAGAATAGCGGGAAAGACTTCGAAGGTCTCCCTCCAACTGACCATGGTTTTTACCAGCCAGAAGGGAACAATGATCGCCGTGAAAGGAAGAATCCGGCCGATCATGGCATTGAGGTCGGATTCCGGCAGGGCCGTTACCGCCGCCAGTGCGTGCACCGGCGTCCCGATAGCGCCCCAGGCCACGGGTGCGGTGTTGGCAATCAGATTCAAAGCAGCGGCATGAAATGGTTTGAATCCCAGCCCAATCATGAATGCTCCGGCAATCGCCACCGGCGCGCCGAATCCGGCTGCCCCTTCAATGAATGCCCCAAAGCAAAACGCGACCAGCAGCACCTGCAGCCGGCGGTCGGCGGTGATCCCAGCCACCGATTCCTTCATGATTTCAAATTGCCCGGTCTCGACTGAAATGTCGTAGAGGTAAACCGCAGCCAGAACGATCCAGGCGATTTTCAATATCCCGTAAGCCACGCCATAGCCGAAGCTCATGGCGGCCAGCGCGGGAGGCATCTTGAAAAAGATCATCGCCACGGCCACTGCCGTCAACGCGCCCGCGACGGCGCACCAGTGTGGCTTGACCCTGAAACCGGCCAGCAGACTGAACAGCACGATGATAGGAAGCGACGCAACCAGCGTGGAAAGCCACCAATGCCCGAGTGGGTCGTAGATCTGGGTCCACTGCATGACAACCTCCTGGCGAACGGAGTTTGCTGCATCAACCAGTCAAACCGGCCCTGGGCATGCGATGCGAAACCGTCACCCAGCGTGCCGACTGCAATTCCTAGTGTCTAAATGAATGTCGGAAAGTTTCCGGAACCCTTAACAGGCCGATATGGTACCACCGGGCAAAACCCCGGAGGCAAGGGAAAGCGAGGGAGAAGAGATTGTGCTTGACATATTCCTATATAGGAATATATATTTCTGCTCATGCCAAGAGCGGCCACAACGTCGGACGGGTTCAACGCGGTGGCGGAGCCCCGGCGGCGAGAGATTTTGAATTATCTGGCGCTCCAGGAGCGGGCGGTCGGCGACATCGTCGCCGGCCTGGGGATGGAACAGCCTTCGGTGTCGAAGCATCTCGGAGTGCTGCGCCGGGTTGGCCTGGTACGGGTGCGGCGGAACGGGAGGCATATGTTTTATCGAACCAACGCAGAGGCCATCCGTCCGCTGCATGACTGGACCAAAACATTCGAGCGGCTATGGCAGCATCAGTTGAATCGAGTGAAGGAGCGGGCCGAGGCAAAACAGAAACCGTTGGACATACCGTGATCCGCACAAAACCAAAAGAGAGGCAAGTGCAATCAAAAGCGAAAGTGAGGAGGAATTATGACGAGTTCAATCGCAACCCCGGGAATTGAGAATCTGACGGTAACCATCACGCAGGAAATCCAGGTGCAGGCATCGCTGGAAGTGACTTTCGAGGCGCTGCTAGAACAACTAGGACCGGAAAATGAGACCCCGGAACAGCGCATGCCGATGAAGCTCGAGGCCTGGCCGGGGGGACGATGGTATCGCGATCTGGGCGAAGGCAACGGCCATTTCTGGGGACACGTGCAGGCCATTAAGCGGCCGACGCTGCTCGAAATCGCCGGGCCGTTGTTTATGTCGTACGCCGCCGCGAACAATCTGCAGTACCGTCTGAGCGAGAACAACGGTGGCACGCTGATCAAGTTTCACCACATCGCACTCGGCGTGATCCCGGACGACCACAGAGCAGGCATGCAAAAGGGCTGGAACCAAATGCACGCTCACGTGCGGGAGCGGGCGGAGGCCAAGGCCCGGCGATGAACGAACATTGCTGATTGTTGATTTCTGATTGTTGATTGAAAACCGATGGCCGTGCTTTTTCAATCAACAATCAACAATCAACAATCAGCAATGAGCTCCCCAGGAGGGAACCATGTGTCCAGCATGTATAGCCAGCGCAGCGTGGATGGCGGGCAGCGTGATGTCGACCGGAGGGGTCGCTGCTCTCGCCGTGAAGATGGTTCGGGGAAAGAAGATAGGATCGCAAGACAATTCGAACGACCTGACGGAAAGGAGAAATGACAATGGCAACAATGACAGCGAACAAGATGGAACGGGCAACGGTAGCGTCACCCGCTGAGTGGGTGGCCGCCCGCAAGGAACTTCTGCGCAAGGAGAAAGAGTTAACCCGCCTGCGCGATGAACTGAGCCGGCAGCGCCGCACGCTGCCCTGGGAGAAAGTCGAGAAGCAGTACGTTTTCGACGGACCTCGCGGCAAAGAGACGCTGGCCGATCTGTTTGGCGGAAAGAGCCAGCTGATCGTTTACCACTTCATGTTTGGTCCGGGATGGAAAGAGGGTTGCCCGAGTTGCTCGTACCTGGCCGATACCTTCGACGGAGCGGTAGTGCACCTCGCGCATCGCGACGTGACTTTCATGGCGATTTCGCGGGCGACCTACCCCGAGATCGAGGCGTTCAAAAAGCGTATGGGATGGCAGTTCAAGTGGGTGTCGTCATTCGGAAATGAGTTTAACCGCGATTATCAGGCGTCGTTTTCGAAGGAAGATAAAGAGAAGGCCAACGGGAAGGTTTATTACAACTACGAGATGATGGAGTTTCCGTCAGAGGAAGGTCCCGGAGCGAGCGTGTTCTACAAGAACGAAGCCGGCGAGATCTTCCACACCTATTCCTGCTATGCCCGTGGACTGGATGCGATGGTGGGCACCTACAACTGGCTCGACATCGCGCCCAAGGGCCGCGACGAAGATGGTCTGGCGTTTACCATGGCGTGGGTCCGTCACCATGACAAATATGACGATCGTCAAATCGTCGACAACAAAGCGGTGTACATACAGCCCGCGAAGGCCGATTCCTCGTGCTGTTCAGAGAAGGAACACTGAAAGAGAAGGCATCAACGACGAAGGATCACGAAGGACTCCGTTGGGGTTTCCTTCGTGGACCTTCGTGGTGATCGCTTCTACAGGCTGCGGAAAAACCCAGAAAAGCGCGTGGCATCGTGGAAGAGCGGCGCTTTAGCGCCGCGTAAAGCGTCCAGAATCAGCGCGGGCTTCAGCCCCGGTTGGTCGCATTCTGTGTCCGTAGCAACTTTTTCCGCAGGCTGTTCTAGCGTTTGTAGATCGTCGTGGCAGCATGATAGTTCCGCCAGTCGAACCAGTAGTCCTTCAGGGCGGGGACGCGATCGAGGCATTTCCCTAGAGACGGCCCGGAAACGGCGCATCCCTGGAAGTTCCATTCGCTGGCGGTAGCGGTATCGAGCAGGATCCAGGGCTTGAGAGGGGCTGGGGGCGAGGCTTTGCCCGCCAACGAAGCATCCGCCTTAGCATCGGCTGGCTTAGCGTCGGGCGCCTTAACCTCAGCCGCCTTCGCTTCAGGCGATGTGGCGAGTGCCG
>JBELAE010000033.1:0-21193 GCA_049509155.1 Candidatus Sulfotelmatobacter sp. | reverse complement strand
GTACCGGCCGCTTCCCGCCACGCGAGAAGTCACGTGGTCGGCTCGCGACAATCTCAACTACCAGGAGACCGGGGCGCTGGCGGCGCTGGACGAGACGGCCACCGAACCCAAAGAAATGCTGCGCAACTTCTACCGGAAGTCATGGGACTCGTGGCAGAAGGGTCTGACGCAGCCGCCCTACGCGTTTCTGATTCCGGAAGATCAAGGCGACCCGGCACGAGTTGCAGCGATGGTCGGACGCCTCATGGGTCAGCACATCGAAGTGGCACGAGCGCAGAATCCCATTCAGCTTAAAGATGGCAGCTACCCCCCTGGAACCTATGTCGTGCGGCTCGACCAGCCGTACCGCAACTACGCGGTCGATTTGCTCACGCCGCAACGTTATCCGAAGGATGGAGAACCACCCTACGACGACGTGTCGTGGGAACTGCCCGCCAACTATCATCTGCAAGCCATCCCTACAGCCGACGCGTCAATCCGTGATGCAGCGCTAACTGAGCTCACCGAGGCGCCGCATCCGACCGGACACGTCACCGGGAGCGGCACCATTTATTTACTGAAGGATACGGGGCAGGAATCATTCCTTGCCGCCCGCTATCGGCTGGCGAATTTCGAAATCCAAATCGCGGAACACGAATTCGAGGCCGGCGTTACAAAGTTTCCCGCCGGATCGTGGATACTCGGCGCCCAACCCGGATTGCGCGAGGTCATTGCGTCGACTGCAGCCGAACTGGGACTCGACTTTACGCAGGTTGTGAGTTTACCCGAAGTCCCGCGCCACCAGGCGAAAGCGCCACGCATCGGCTTATGGGTTCCGTGGGCTGACACCGACTCCATCGGGTGGATTCGTTACTCGCTCGATCAGCGCAAGGTTCCCTACACGTACCTGCGCGACGAAGACATTCGCGCCGGAAACTTGCGGGCACGCATCGACGTGCTGCTGTACGGGCATGTGGATCTGGAACTGGCCGAGCAGATTGAAGGTCTGCCCAAGACCTGGTCTCCCATGCCCTTCAAGAAGACCGCGCAGACACCGAGTTTCGGCACACCCGCCGAATCGGATGACATCACCGGAGGAATCGGCTACGAAGGACTGGGGCAGATTCAGCATTTCATCGACGACGGCGGTCTGATGGTCACCCTGGGCAGCGGCAGCATGTTGGCGCTCGAGGGCGGGCTGGTACGGTTCGTGCGGCGGTCGTCCGGCGGCGTTCCGCGCAGCACGGCAGGAGGCGGTGGCGCATCATCCGCGGCCTCGCAACAAGCGGCTACACGAACGCCTGGAGCCCACGTGCGGGTTACCTTCGATCGCGCCGATCATCCCATCGCGTACGGCTATCCCGCGCACACGTACGTTTTCCGGCAGAATTTCCCCCTGTATAACATCCCGCGCCACTGGCTGCGCATGGCGTATTGCACCACCTGCCTGGATGGTCCCGAAGACCGCAGCGGCGTGGTGATGGAGTGGGGCGACACCGACGGCAATCCGTTCGTCGTGAGCGGGCAGGCCTGGGGAGAAGAAAACCTGATCGGCCGGCCGGCCATCCTCGACATGCCCGTGGGTAAGGGGCACGTCGTAAGTTTCAACTTCAACCCCATGCACCGCGATCTAAACCGCGGAGATCAACGTCTCTTGTGGAACGCCCTCCTCAACTGGCAGGCGATCGTGGCCAAGCAGGCCGTGGTCAACCAGGTAAAGACTGCGGCAACCTCAAATCCTGCACCTGAGCCCGACGAGTAACCTTCTGGCGCACCCGAAAGGCCACAAAGCGGTTGTTACCCCAAGCCATATAGAATTAGGATGCTTTCAGTAAAGAACGGCAGTTTCCCTCATGACCCTGGACCCCGTAAACAACACACCTAAGTCTGGCACTCCCGGAAATCTGGAACGGGAAGAATCGCAATTATGGCGATGGGCCCTGTGGTTCATGGTGTTTCTGTCGGTTGCGCTGGCAGCGCTACTGTGGGAGCGCCTGGAGAACATTCCGTTTGGGCTGCGAGCCATTCCGATTGGAGTACTGGCTCTTTCCATCCTGTTTGCGGTGTATGCCTATGGGCGACGGCGTGAAGTCAGCGAGCTGAAAGGGTTACTGCGCGGGCTGCAGCACGTGGGGGCCGCGCCTTCGGAAGAGCAACTCGACCAGCTCAGTCAGGTCATCATGCGGTCGCAACGCAACTTCAAGGAGTTGATCGATTCCTTTGATGACCCCGCGTGCGCGTTGTCGCTCGACGGCACCATGCGGACTGTAAACAAACGCATTGCCGAGTTGACGGGCGTGACCTACTCCGAGCTTGTGGGGCGCAAGGTCTACGATTTCGTCGAGGAACCGACTCAGGCAGATGTGGAAAGCGGCCTGGGGCGGTTTCTGGAAAAGAGGCGCTGGGCGGGGACAGTGCGAATCCGGCTGAAGAACAATTCGAGGCCGCTTTATTTTGAGTGCGTGCTGAACAGCATTGTCAAAGGCGATGAAGTGGTCGGCGCCAGCCTGCTGGGGCGCGACGTAACCGAGCAGCGCGAGAAGGAAATGCGTTTCACCGAATTATTCGAAACCTTGCAAGAGGGTGTGTACTTCAGCACGCCCGAAGGACATTTGCTGGACGCCAATCCGGCGCTGGTGAACTTGCTGGGATATGTGGAGAAGCGGGATCTTCTCTCGGCCGATCCCGCGGCCTTGAATTTCGATCCCGGCCAGCCGGTGCTGGGTCGGGCAACGGACGACCGCGGCGGCGTGCGCACGCGCGAGATCAAACTTCGGCGCAAGGATGGAAGCGCCGCTGTCTTTCTGGACTCCTCGCGGGCAGTTTGGGATGCGTCGGGAAACATCATCCGCTACCAGGGAACGCTGGTCGACATCACTGAAAAACGAAAGATGGAGCGGCAGCTGGCGCAACAGGAAGAATTCCGCGGCCGGCTGCTCGAAAGTTTTCCGGATCTGATTCTGGTGGTCGATCTCGAGGAACGGTATACATTCGTCAGTTCCCGGGCTCGCGATCTCCTGGGCTGCGCACCGCAAGAGATGCTGGGAAAAAGGATTTCAGAACTCGAGGATCATTCCCCTGAACTGGCGGCTCTGTACCGCGAAGTTGTGGCGGGCAAGGAGGCTTTCGCGTCCGCGGAATACGGGGCAAAGCATCGCGACGGAACCTGGCGCACAATGCGCGCCGCGGGCAGCCGGCTGGTCGATGCCGACGGAAAAACCAGCGGCGTCATTTTTTCGGTGCGCGATATTACGTTGGAACGGAAACTGGAGCAGCAGGTCGTGCAGAGCGAACGCCTGGCGGCGATGGGCGCGATGATTGGCGGCGTGGCACACGAACTGAACAATCCGTTAACCAGCATCATGGGCGTGAGTGAACTGCTGCAGGACACCGAGACCAACGAGACCTCCCGCAAGCAGCTGGCGATGCTGCAGCAGCAGGCGCGGCGCGCGGCCGAGATCGTGCAGAACCTCACGTACTTCTCGCGTCCACCCGCTCCGGGCAAGAGCCGCATCAATCTGGCGGAGGTGGTGGAGCGCACCTTAAACCTGCACGCCTATTCGCTGCGCAAGAACAATATTACGGTGGACTTTCTGAAAGAAGTTGGAGTGCCGTATGCCTTGGGCGATCCCCACCAGCTCATGCAGGTCTTTCTGAACCTGATCGTGAATGCCGAGCAGGCGATCCGCGAGTCTCGGGATAAAGGCACGCTGAGGATTCGCATGGGCAAAGGCGACAACTCAGTCTGGGTCAGCTTTCATGACGACGGGCCAGGCATCCCGAAGGAAAGTTTGTCGAGCATTTTCGATCCGTTCTATACGACCAAGCGGCCGGGACGCGGGACAGGGTTGGGCCTGAGCATCTGCAAGTCAGTGATGAAGGAGCACAACGGCAGCGTGGAAGCGGCCAACTCTCCTGACGGCGGAGCGGTGTTCACGGTAACGCTGCCGGTGTCTGCCGTAGGGTAACCTCAAATCGGCCTTGTTTTTCGCTCACATCTGCGACTCAAAATCGAGCAACTCTTCTTCCGAGTATTTCACTAGAAATTTGGCGTGCGCGCGAGCACCCTTTTGAATCGCGAGGATGCTGAGAATTGATCGGACCTCCTCGGATGCCTTCGCTTGCGAGTATTCGACGATCCCTGTCTCTGCGAGTTCTCGGATGGCGTTGAAGTAGCTCGTTTCAAGCCATTTTGGCACATCTGGATTCTTGCCTCTCCCACGGGCCAATTCGATGATTGCAACGATTGCGTAAGTGTTCCAATCCACGGCTCCTCGCTGCCTGTATATTCGAACCAGATGCGGCACAGCAGCGTACGACGCCTCGCCCACGTCGCCTTGGTGATGGAGTCCTTCCCAGAGTTCATGCCAAACGCCGGCCCCGTCTTTTCCGGACTCAAGCCCTGCGAGGAGGCGTCGCGGATCGAAAGGAACTTGGTATCCTCCTTTGAGACCGTCCCAGCGTTCGTCATCGAGGCTGAGCATCGGAGTGGCCTACCTTTCCACGGCCATAGCCACGGCATTTCCTCCACCAAGACACAGCGCGGCAATTCCCCGCTTCACATCGCGGCGGATCATCTCATAAATCAGCGTAACCAGCACGCGCGCCCCGCTGGCGCCGATGGGATGGCCGATGGCCACGGCTCCCCCGTTCACGTTGACCTTGTCTGGATTCAGCCCCAACTCGCGCATGACTCCCAGCGCCTGCACGGCGAACGCCTCGTTCAGTTCATAGAGATCGACATCTTCGTTCTTCCAGCCAGTCTTCTCCCAAATGGTGCGAACCGCTCCCACGGGAGCCATCATCACCCACTTGGGTTCGACACCGCTGGTGGCCTGAGCCACGATGCGGACCATGGGCTTGGCTCCGAGTTCTTGCGCGCGCCGGGCGCTGGTGACGACCACCGCAGCTGCGCCATCATTAACACCGGGCGCGTTGCCGGCGGTGACAGTTCCATCTTTTTTGAACGCTGGCTTAAGAGCGCGCAGCACTTCGATGGTCGTATCTTCGCGGGGGCTCTCGTCTTTATCGAAAATCGTCGGAGGCGTGCCTTTCTTCTTCGCAGGAATCTCGATGGGAACGATCTGCGACTTGAAGCGGCATTCCTTGATCGCCGACAGAGCTTTGTGGTGCGAGTGCAGGGCGAACTCATCCTGCTCTTCGCGCGAGATGCCGTATTTCTCGGCCACGTTCTCGCCCGTGATGCCCATGTGATAGTCGTTATAGATGTCCCACAGGCCGTCGTGAACCATGGAGTCGACAATCTGCGCGTTGCCGAGCCGGTATCCTTTGCGCGCCTGCGGCAGAAGATAAGGAGCGTTGGTCATGGATTCCATGCCGCCGGCGACAACGACGGAACTGTTTCCGGTCTGCACCGCTTGCGCCGCGAGCGCAACGGATTTCAGTCCTGAGCCGCACACCTTGTTGATTGTCATGGCACCTGTCGCGGGAGACAGTCCGCCGAAGATCGCCGCCTGACGCGCGGGATTCTGGCCGAGTCCGGCAGAGACAACGTTGCCCATGATGCACTCGTCAATCTGCGCGACGTCGACACCTGCACGCTTGACGGCTTCACGAACGGCGATGGCGCCGAGCTGTGTGGCGCTGAAATCGGAGAGGCTGCCTTGAAATTTTCCCACCGCTGTGCGGCAGCCGGAGATGATGACTACATCGTCAAAAGAGGCCATGAATCAAGCTCCCGCGAAGATTTCGCCACTTCATTATAGATGCAGGAGCGGCGGAATGCGTCGCTCGCAGAGGCGAGTGTACGGGCTGGCTCTTTCTGTCTGCCGCGGCGCGATGGCTGTGTCACTTTCGCATTCGAGCCGAGAGCGTGACGGTGTTGCGACAAGAAACTCGCATGCAACTCGATGCGGTCTGCGATTTTCTTGTTGACTTCTGCTTGAAAAACTATCTCGTTGTGACTTTGGTATCGCGACCTTGTGCGAGTTGATCATCATTTTTTTCTTGACTTCGTTTTTTATTAACTCTATACATCAACTAGTTGCAGTAAAACACCGCTGCGACATTTTCCATGAAAAATGGAAGGGAGAATAGGAACAATGGCAACCAAGAAAAAGGCAAAGAAGAAAAAGAAGCACTAAGAAAGTTCAGTACAAAGTAAAAAGGGGACGCTCAAGAGCGTCCCCTAAGTTTTTTGGGCTGGGAATCATCCCGAGCGGACCGGCTAGTTGGGGCGTGTGGCGCCGCTCTCCACGCCGCTCTTCACTCGATGCGGAATACGCTTCTCCTTCTCTGGGCAGAGACTGCGATACGGACAGAAATCGCAGTGCTTGCCGGTTTTCGCCTTGAAGTTTCCAGCAGCAATTCCGCTTGCTGCGGCAGCAACGCGGTTGCGAGCGGCGAGTAGCTGGGCCTCATTGCGCGTCGTAATGACCGGAACGTTCTCCTCCAGGTTGTGAAAAATCAGCGCGCCGACTGTGTACGCCCATTTTTCCTGTGCCGCGATGGCGTACAGCGACAACTGCAGGCTCTCATCGGCATCTTCCTGATCGCGGGCTTTGCCGGTCTTGTAGTCGACGATGGCGACGCTCCCGTCAGGACGCTGGTCGATGCGATCGATGCGGCCGACCACTGCAGTCTCGCCCACACGAATCTCAAAGGACTGTTCGGTGTGTAGAACGTGCGGAGGCGGAAGCGCGCGGGCCGACGCAAGGAAGTCGCGCAGTTGAGCGATGCCCTGCTGCTCGTAGAGTTCGTGCTGATAGGCCTCGAGAATCCTTTCCATCGCCAGGTCGCGGCGGAAGAGGTCAATAAGTTCGTCGTCCGTCTTAGGACGTCCGAGGGTTACGGAATCGAAATAAGTTTTGAGCACGCGATGAATGGCAGCGCCATATTGCATGGCGGCGGCAGGCTTGGCCGCCATGCGCCAGTCGCGCTCCAGTTTGAACTGCAACCCGCAGCGCTCGTAAGTGTCTACTGCGGACGCGCTCAGCCGCGTGTGCAAACCATCCAACACCGGAAGGTCGAACCATAAATTAGTCTGCGACTCGGCGGGATATGCAAGCGAGGCTTCGGCGAAAATGTCGAGCGTCGTCTGCGTGCCCCTAGCCGGGATCGCCGTCAGCCAGCGTGCGAGAGTCTTGTTCTCGATCAAATCGCGCATGTAGCCGGCGGGATTCTTGTTGATTTTCCCGGTTCCCTCCTTGGCATAAATGCGCAGCGAATCGCGGGCGCGGGTCATGGCAACATAGAACAGCCGGCGCTCCTCCTCTTTGTTAAGCGTCTTATCGTCAGCCTCGGTCGCGGAGTCCGGATCGCGCAGTTCCCTCGGGAAAGCCACCAGCGTCTCTTTGTACGAACTGGGAAACGCTGGCGGATTGGCGCGGAGAATGCAGACGTGCGGGAACTCCAGCCCTTTGGCGCCGTGCACGGTCATGAGGCGAACAGCGTTCTCGCTTTCGCTGGCGGGCAGAGGAATCACACCTCCGGCCTCACGGAAATATCGGAGATAGTCGACCAGTTCTTCCAATTCTGTCGTCTTGTTAAGTTTCTTTTTTTCCCATTCCTGAGCGAACTGCAGAGCGGCCTGCAGAATGGGCGACGCGGCATCGAGCCCAAACTGCTTGACGATGATGCCGAGCGCCGCGCGAGCCTTGGCTCCCCTGCGGCGGATCTCTTCTCTCGCCAGCTGCACAGCAGACAGAACCTCGGCGCCGCTCTCGACCCGCTCCAGAGCGGCGGAAAGAGGAACGAGCTGGCCTTCCCGATGGTCCCGGTTGTCGCGGGCGATGGCCCGCATGACCTGCCGAAGTTGCTCTGGATTCACCTTAAAGCGCGGCAGCGCCGCCACGCGAAACAGGCTGACATCGTCGCCGGCAGAAACGACCGCGTTGAGGCAGGCGAACAGATCGCGAGCTTCTGGAGTATCAGAGATGTCCATGCTCTCGATGACGAACGGGATTCCGGCTTCGGCCAGTTCCTGCACGACATTATCGCGATGAACGTGAGAGCGGTAGAGGATGCCAAAGTCGGACCATTTGCACTTCGATTTTTTCTGCGCATCGCGAATGAAGCCAGCCAGGTCGGGCCCCTCTGCATCTTTGTTCGTAAGCACGACTACTGACACCGGAGGGCTGGCTAGCTGCGTGCCAGCTTTCGTGGCCTCCTCCTCGCGCGCCGACTGCAGCGGCGCGCGCCGGTACGAGAGTGCGCTATCCGGGTGCCGGGCGAATACGGGCGGGTTCGCATCGATCAGGGCGAAAGCGCTGCGGAGGATGGGTGTGGTCGAACGGCGATTCTTCTCGAGCACGACTCTCTTGGAATTGGGGAAGTGACGATCGAACAGCTCGAAAGCTGCGCTGGACGCGCCGCGAAAACGGTAGATGGCCTGGTCGGGATCTCCGACAGCGAAAATATTCCCATCGGCTCCAGCGAGGCGCGTGAGCAGCTGAATCTGCGCGAAGTTTGCGTCCTGAAATTCGTCGGCAAGAATAAAGCGAGCGCGTGCCCGAGCTTCGGCTAGTACATTTTCGTCGGCGTGCAGAAGCGTGTGAGCGCGCGTGATCATGTGGCTGAATGTGCCGAGATTCTCTTCGCGCAGCCAGCGCTCCATGGTCGAGAACACGCGGGAGATTTCGCGGCAGCGGCCGAGAACCTCGGCGTCGTCGAGAGCGTTCGTCGACTTCGCGACCCGCGGTATCGGGACCTCGCCGCGCTCCAGGCGTTGTACATACTCCGCGTATTTCTCAGGCGTGACTAGTTCGTCATGGCACCGGCTGACAAATTCGAGCAGGTCGTTCAGGAACTGGGCGACGTTGGCGGCGCGGATGTAGTGCTCGAGACGCAGTTCGCGGAGCCGGCGGCGCAAATAGATCCAGAGATCTTTTTCGTCGAGAACGCCGAAATCCTGCCCGGCGCGTTTGAGCATATCGAGGCAGTAGTCGTGAAACGTGGCGGAATTCACTTCTTCGCCGCCCAGCAGTTTTCCTACCCGCTCGCGCATTTCTTTGGCGGCATTCACGGTGTAGGTGAGCGCCAGAATCTCGTGAGGTTGAGCGTGGCCTTCGCGCACAAGGCGCTGGATTCGGTGAGTCAAAACCGAAGTCTTGCCCGTGCCAGCGCCCGCGATAACCAGCATGGGCCCGTGGACGTGCTCGATGGCTTCGCGCTGGCGATCGTCTGGAACAAACGGAGCGGGACGCAAGTTGGACTTCGAGGACGGCATCGGGGGTCAGGATACCACTTGCCGGACTAACAGAACGCCGGGCCGCGCCCAGGTGACAACCATGTGCCTGCCTTGAGCAAAGGCGAACGCACGGCTGTTCCCGCAGGTTCCGGTTGCAGGCCTTCTCGGTCGACTAGCTGATCTCGGAAATTGCAATCGCGGTGGCTGTGATGGCGGCCGTTTCAGCCCGCAAGATTGTGGAGCCGAGTGAAGCGGGGATCCATCCCGATGCCTGGAAGAAGTGCAACTCCTCGTCGGCCCAGCCGCCCTCAGGGCCGATCGCCAAAATGATTTCTCTCCCCGGGGTCGAGGCTAGAACCTCGCGCAGCGAGTTCTGCTGTTCCGACTCCGCGAGGACAATGCGCACGGCCGCGGCGTTCAAGTTCGCGATCTCCTGGAACCTGATTGGCGACGTAGTCTCGGGCGGAATGGCGCGCCGGGATTGCTCGGCAGCCTGGTGCGCAATTCTGCGCCAGCGCTCGACGCGTTTCGCCGAGGCGGAGGCCAGGTGCGTGTCCGTGCGGCGGGCAATGACGGGCACGATTCGCGCGACCCCCAGTTCGGTGCATTTCTCGATCGCCCACTCCATACGGTCGAATTTGAAGATGGCCAGCAGAAGAGTGACCGGGGGCACGGGTGTCGTGGGTACTTCTTCTCCCAGCACAAACTCGACGCGGCCGTTCTGGATCGACGCGATGCGCCCTCGACGGACCACCGAACCGGCCGCGATATCACACTCCTGTCCGACGCGGGCACGCAGGACACGGACCAAATGATCGGCGTGAGCGCCAGTGAGGGCGGCATGCTGATCCGAAAATTCTTCGGCGATCCATCGGCGTCGGGTCATGAGGCTGGAGTTGCGCGGGCTGCCGGGAGGTCGCTATCCGAACATGTTCTTCATTTTGCCGAGAAGCGAGCGCAGCATGGGCTGGTTGTCGACCTTCGAGATGGCGTCGAGTTCCTGCAGCAATTCTTTCTGGCGCTTGTTGAGTTTGGTCGGAACCTGCACATGAACCTCGACATACAAATCGCCTTTGCCGTGTCCGTTCAGCA
Source organism: Candidatus Sulfotelmatobacter sp. (assembly GCA_049509155.1). GTDB lineage: Bacteria > Acidobacteriota > Terriglobia > Terriglobales > Acidobacteriaceae > Sulfotelmatobacter. Next base: position 10,974 of record JBELAE010000033.1, on the reverse strand, counting down.
CGGGCACACCTTTGTTGCGCACGCGGAAAGTGGCGCCGGGCTGAGTGCCATCGGGAATCTTCAGTGTGTGCTCGCCTTCCATGGTGGGCACGCGAATCTCTGCGCCCATGGCGGCTTGGGCGATCGAGACCGGAACTACACAGTGCAGGTCGTTGCCTTCGCGCGCGAAGAAGGGATGCTCTTTCACATGCAGCACAACGTACAAATCGCCGGCAGGGCCGCCGAACTGCCCAACCTCGCCACCGCCGGAAAAGCGGATGCGGGTTCCATCTTCGACGCCCGCGGGAACTTTGGCGTCGACAGTGCGCTGGCGCAGAACTCGGCCTTCGCCCTTGCACTTCGGGCAGGGATCGGTAATCACGCTGCCCGTGCCCTGGCAAGCGGGACAGGTGCGAGCAATGCTGAAGAAGCCTTGCTGGTAGCGGACTTGACCCCGCCCTGAGCACGACCGACAGGTTGTGGGGCCTTTCCCCGCCGCAGCACCCGAGCCGCGACAGTCCTCGCAAGCTTCGTGGCGGCGAACCGTCACACTGGCTTCGGTGCCGAAAAACGCTTGTTCGAACTCCAGGGTCAGATCCTCGCGCAGATCGGCACCGCGCTGTACTCGGCTGCGACGGCGCCCAGATGCGCCTCCACCGAAGCTGTCCCCGAAGCCGAAAAACTCTCCAAAGATATCGCTGAAATCCTGGAATACCGTGGGATCGAAACCACCACCCTGGCCGGAACCCCCGCCGAGTCCCGCATGGCCGTAGCGGTCGTAGACCGCGCGCTTGTCGGTGTCGGCGAGCACAGCGTAGGCTTCGCTGACTTCCTTAAATTTTTCTTCCGCATCCGGATTGTTGGGATTGCGGTCGGGATGAAACTGCAGTGCCAGCTTGCGATAGGCGCTTTTGAGTTCGATCTCCGTAACCGTGCGGGTCACGCCCAGCACTTCGTAGTAATCGCGTTTTGCGTTCGTCGTCAGAATAAACCTTTCTTCACAAACCACAAATCAGAGCAAGCTGGGGCAGGATAACTCAATACCGATTGACGCTGCTCTTCAGGGATTCTTTGCGACCTTAACCATGGCCGGACGCAGCAGGCGGTCTTTTATTTTGTAACCGCGCTGCAACTCCTCGATCACCTCATGGTCGGGCACATCAGAGGTCTCCACCATCTCAATCGCCTCATGCACATGCGGATCGAACGGCTCTCCCTTGGCGGGAATGGCGCGCACTCCGAGTTTCGCCAGCGCATCCTGCAACTGCTTGTAGATGAGTTCGACCCCGCTGCGGAAGTCACCCGGATCTGACTTCACCTGCAAGGCGCGCTCGAAGCTGTCGAGGATGGGCAGCAACTGCTTGATGGTGTCGACGGCGGCGTAGTCGCGAAACTCCTGCTGCTCTTTGCTGGCGCGGCGTCGCGCGTTTTCGAATTCCGCCTGCGCCCGCGCCAGCCGGTCGAGCAAGGAGTCGCGCTCGGCCTTCAGTTTCTGTACCTCTGCCGCGGGTCCGGAGCCCTCAGCGGCGGTCGCGCTGCTAGCGGATTCCGGACTGCGGTCATCACCGTCCGCGGGAGGAAGTTCGTGTTCCAAGTCTAATCCAGCCATTTCCGTTTCCGATTTTCCGTTTGACTTCTTCATAACCTTATCTTCATCACCTGATCTTCATTATCACGATCTGAATAAAAGATGTCGGCACTACTCCGATTCATTCAATATCTTGTCAAACAAGCGCGCAATATACGACACCGCCGTGATGGTGTGCTGATAGTCCATCCGCGTAGGGCCGATCACCGCCAGCGAACCCATGACTTCATTCCCCGCGTGTGCCGGGGCGCCGATCAGCACGAAATTCTGCATCGACGGCAGAGCCTTGTCGAGCCCAATGACCACGCGGACCGCTTCCTGCTTAACGTCGAGATAAGCGCCGAGCAGCTGGACAACTTTTTCTTTTTCTTCCAGCGTCTTGAGCATCTCCTGCAGCCGCTGCCGGTCATGGTCAGCCGTGATCAGGTTCGACGCACCTTCGACGAATACCACCTGCGAACCATGTTCAGCCGCCAGCGCACCTTGCTTATAAAGTTGCTCAATCGAATTCATCAGGCGATCGTATTCGCTACGCTCCTGCTCGAGCCGGCGCGCCAGTTCGACACGCATCGATTCCATCGTCCAGCCCCGAAAATTCTCGTTGATGTAGCGTGCCGCCAGGTCCAGTTCCGACTGCGGTAAATCAAGGCGCAGCACCCGGTCCCGCACCAGGCCGGACCGGGTAACGAGTACGGCCAAGACCTTCTGCTCGCCGAGGCGCGAGAAATATACATGCTCCAGCGCATTCTTCGGACCGCTCGTGGCCACGGTCACGCCCACGTTGCGCGAAATCAGCGAGAGCACATGCGACGTCCGCTCCATGAACTCCTGCACGTCGGTAACCCCGGAGAGCGAGTCGGAGATCATGGCCTCTTCCTGCGGCGCCAGCCGGGCCGTGCCGGAGATCTGTTCAACGTAATACCGATATCCCTCGGTCGTCGGAACACGGCCTGCAGAGGCATGCGGTTGTTCGAGAAATCCAGCATCCGACAAGTCGGCCATCACGTTGCGAATCGACGCGGGACTGAGGCCTTCGCGGTTCGACCGCGCCAGGGTGCGCGACCCGACCGGCTCGCCTGTCGAGATGAACGTCTCGACGAGAGCAGTCAGAATTTCACGTTCGCGATTCCCGATATTTGGGTCAGCAGGCATCTTCAGTGGGCATGAGCAGTCGCGTCAGCATCTCGGAGGTCTAAGTCCGAGCGGTGGCGGCCGGGGGGGAAACCGCCTCAAATTACATTCTACCTAACTATCTTTAGATGCAGAAGGTTGGCTTTCGGACCAAGGTTACGGATCGCATCCGGATTCTAGGAATGCGCGGGAGGCCTGTCAAGATCGAACAATCTTCTCTTTCCCTGGCGCACCGCGTATCCTCAAGTGTCCTTATCATGAAATCCAAACCACACATCGCAGTGATCGGCGCCGGAGCCTTCGGAGGATGGACCGCATTGCATCTTCTGGAGTGTGGCGTGCGCGTTACCCTGCTTGACGCCTGGGGACCGGGCAATTCGCGCGCGTCTTCGGGCGGTGAAACGCGGGTCATGCGTGGCGCCTACGGCCCCAATCAGCCGTATACAGAAATAGCAGCCCGCGCCCTCAAGCTCTGGGCGAAGTACGAGCGCCGGTGGAAGCGGCAGTTTCTGCATCGCACCGGCGTGCTGTGGATGGCATCGGGGGCTGATGATTCGTTCGAGCGTGGATCGATAGAATCGCTGCGCTCGACGAAAATCAAGTTTCAGGAACTCTCGACCGCGCAGATGAAGAAGCGCTGGCCGCAGATTAACTTTGAAGAGATTGAATGGGCCATCTTCGAACCCGAGTGCGGATATCTCGACGCCCGCGCCAGTTGTCAGGCAGTCGTGGAAGCTTTCATCGCGGCGAGGGGCAAGTACCGGCAGGTCGCGGCGCGGGCTGACAGGCTGGAGAACGAGCCTCTGCGCGGTCTTGCCCTGTCGGATGGGTCTCGGCTCAAAGCCGACTTCTACGTATTCGCCTGCGGGCCGTGGCTGGGCAAGTTGTTTCCGAAAACGATTGGCGACCTCGTGCAACCAACCAAGCAGGACATTTTCTTCTTCGGCACTCCCGCCGGCGATGATCGTTTCACCGACGCTCACATGCCAGTCTGGGGAGATCACCGCGGAAGCTTTCGCTACGGCATCCCGGGCAGCGCCCGCCGCGGCTTCAAGATCGCCGACGACACCCGCGGCCCGGTCTTCGATCCCACCAACGGCGAGCGCGTGGTCAATCCCGAAACTCTGAAAGACATTCGCGAATATGTCGCCTTCCGCTTCCCTGCCCTGAAAGACGCGGCGCTGGTCGAGACTCGCGTCTGCCAGTACGAGCAGACTCCAGATAGCAACTTCATTATCGACCGGCACCCGGCCGATGAGAACGTTTGGATCGTGGGCGGAGGCTCCGGCCACGGCTTCAAACACGGCCCAGCGATCGGCGAGATGATAGCGGAATTGATCCTGAAAGACCGCGAGCCGGATGCGATCTGGCGGCTGGCGCGATTCAAAAAGCCATAAACCACAGAGGACGCAGAGTTCCACAGAAGAACCCTGTGAACCTCTGTGTCCTCTGTGGTTAAGGTTTTACTGAATCTGAATCACGCTAGCCGGGGCGTTAGCCTTGATCTCATCCACCCGCGCCACAACTTTCCGCGCGAATTCATAAATCGACTTGGCGTGCGGTGAGTTCTCGCCTTCCAGCACCACCGGCGTTCCGCCGTCGCCCGACTTGCGCACTTCCGGATCGAGCGCGATCGCACCCAGGAACGGCGTGCTGAACCGCTCCGCCATTTTTTCGGCACCGCCCCGAGAGAAGATGTCCACCTCATGCTGGCAGTGCGGACAAGTGAAGTAACTCATGTTCTCGACCACGCCCACCACATCGACTTTCATCTGGCGGAACATTTCAATCGCCTTGCGCGCGTCCTGCAGCGAAACGTCCGACGGAGTCGAGACCACGACCGCCCCCGTCAGCGGCACGGTCTGCACCAGCGACAGCGCAATATCGCCCGTCCCCGGCGGCAGATCGACAATCAGATAATCGAGCTGTCCCCACTCCACCAGCCCCAGAAACTGCCGGATAATCTGGTGCAGCATGGGCCCGCGCCAAATAATCGGCTTGTCCCCGGGATTGAGAAATCCGACCGAAATCACTTTCAACCCAAACGCCTGCAGCGGCTCAATCCGATTCTCCCCTACCATGCGCGGCTGGTCGTTCACCCCCAGCATCAGCGGAACGTTGGGCCCATACACGTCCGCATCGAGCAGCCCGACTTTGTGCCCCATCTTGACCAGAGCGACGGCCAAGTTCACCGACAGCGTGGTCTTGCCCACGCCGCCCTTGCCCGACCCCACGGCGATAATGGCGTCCACTCCCGGCAGCGGCTGCGGCCCCTGCGGTGTCGCCCCTCCATGCTGATGCGGCATATGCGAGCTCAAGAATCACACTCCCGAGGTAAGATTAGAAGATCAACGAAACAACGAAGAGCTAGAGTCTCGATTATACAAGGCTAGAGAGCTATAAGCCTTCGTCTCGCCGAACAGAGGCCATGCAACCACTTCACGACGAATCGTCATTCGAATGGATTGGCGAAATACGCGATCGGATCTCCCTCGAAAAACCAAGACCCGATCCGAACTGGACCGGAATCTTTATCTCCGATCTCATTCCTCCGCAGTACGAGGCCTACGCCCAGATTCTCGGCCGCTTCGATGCCCGTTACGACGACATCGATAACCCGCTCTCCCCGTCTGAGCAAAAAGTCCTAGGAATCCCCGACTGCGAGCCGCTCAAGTCGTTCATCCTGAAGCGCCGGGGCACGTCGCCAACTCCACGAATCCGCTGGAAAGAGATGGCCGCCCTGCTTGACCTTCCATATGTACCTGAGATCAATTTCGGGTGGTTCCGGCGAAGAATGAACGGCTGGTGCGTATCGCGGCTTATAAATCTCTTCACAGGTGAATGGCCAGGGAGCGAGGAGTGCGAGGAGCTAATCTCGATCCTGACCATGTTCACGGCGAGTGAAGAATGCTTCTTCCGCATGCCCAGCGAATACGTTTACCAACCGCGCCTCCAACCGATGCTCTACACCGGACGATTGTCGGAAGCATCAGCGTTCTTGCAAGCGCGCCACACAGTCTTCGAATATTGGTGGCCTCCGGATCGCCGATGGTGTTTCTGCTGGGACTCCGACGTGGGGGCCACGATCATTGGAGGCCCGAAAGATCTGATTTCCATGCTTCTGGCAAATCCCGTACTGGAGTGCATCGAAACCACACTGGACACCAGCGTAGGCAGCGAAGTTCCCATACCGAAATAGTCCAATGTGTGCATGGAGCCCGCCACAAGAACCACGGTCGCGCTGGATGACAAGCTCGTGCGCGCTGCCCGGGAACTTACCGGGATGACGGGAAAAACGTCATTGCTTCGCGAAGCCCTCAGAGCTCTCATCGAGCGGAAAACGCCAGCCGGTTAGCGGCCTTGGGAGCGACGATGCCGCGGTTGAAGAATATACCGCGCCGAGTAAAAACACGGATAACAGCCCACGGGGGCTAAAGCCCGACGTCATTTCTGTGCCTATACGGCACGGCTGAAGCCGTGCCCGTCCCGTAACTTTTGAAACCAATACAGAGCTATCAATACCCTCCGCCTTCCACTCGCACCTTGCCCTTGAACATGCGGAAAAGCAGAGTGAAGTAGCCAAGGGCGAGGATCATGCCGAGAATCCACCAGGTGAGCCCAACGGTCAGGCCGTGCTGGCCAGCCGCGGTGTTGTAGATGGTCAAGTTGAGCGCGGGGTCGCTGCTCGACGGCAGCACCACGGGATATAGCGCGAACGCCGCCCCCACCAGCATGCCGACGATATAGAGGGCCGACGCGACGAAGGCGACCTTCTCCTTGGCGGGCTCCGGACCCTTGCGCAGGGCGTAGATCATAACAGCGAGGCTGCCGTATACGACCGTAGGAATCAGATATCCAATGATGTGGTTGTTGTAGTTTTCCAGCACCGTCGGCCGAACATAGATGGTCGCGATAAGTCCAGCAACCGTCAGCAGCACTTGCAGTGGCCAGGCCCAGAGTGCCACGGTCCGGGCTCGGCGGTTCAGGTCGCCCTCCGTTTTCACCGCAACGTATAACGACCCATGCGTGGTCAGCGTGACCAGCGCGATGACGCCCGTGAGTACCGTATACCAATCGAGGATGCCGGGATTCGTACCGACTTGCCCAGTGTTAGTCCGGAAGTTGGTCCAGAGCGGCTCGAAGAAGTAGTGATCGGCTGCGAGCGGAACGCCGCGGACAACATTTCCCAAGGCAGCGCCGAAGAAGATGATCAGCAGCGTGCTCGACACGCAGAAGATGACGTCAAAGAATCCGGCCCACACCGGATTCTGCATGTGCGTCCGCAGTTCAATGCCGATGCCGCGCAGCATCAGCAGCCACAGCACGATCATGAGCGGCAGGTAGAAGCCGCTGAAGCTGGAGGCATAGAGCAGAGGGAAGGCGAAGTAAAGCGTGCCGCCGGCAGCGAGCAGCCAGACTTCATTGCCGTCCCACACGGGGCCGATGGCGTGCATGATGCTGCGACGCTCTTCGGGCGTGCGTGCGGCGCCGAGGTAGATCACACCGGCGCCGAGGTCGAAGCCGTCGAGCACTATATACGCTGCCACCATCACCGCGACGATCATGAACCAAAGTGTTGCCATTAGAATCCTCTTTCAAATCCTCTCTAGAACTCTTGCTGAAGCACTCAAAAACAATTTGTCATTTCGAGCGAAGCGAGAAACCTGCTTCGTTCCCGGCGTCGGCAGACAGCAGGTTCCTCGTCGCTTACGCTCCTCGGAATGACAACCTTCGAAGAAGGGTCAGCCGATTCGGCGGAGCAGCTAGTGCGCCGACACCGGCTCGGCCTCCGGGCCCTGTTCGATTTCACGGCGCACCAGAAACAGGAACAGGATTCCGAGCACGGTGTACATGCCCATAAAACCCAGCAACGTAAACATTCCGTTCCCTGCTGAGACGGTCTTCGAATAACCGTCGGCAGTGCGCATCAGCGAATAAACCAGCCACGGCTGCCGGCCCAGCTCCGCAGTCATCCAACCGGCTGTGTTCGCAATGTAGGGGAACGGCAGGGCCAGCAGCAGAATCCAGAGCATCCAGTGGCTGGAAAACAATTTGCCGCGCCATAAAAGCAGCGCCGCCACCACCGAAATCGCAATGAAGACCGTGCCCAGCCCCACCATGATGTGGTAGCTGAAGTAGAGCAACGCTATGTTCGATGGCCACTGATCTTCAGGGAACGCGTTCAGGCCCTGCACCTGCGCGGTCCACGCGCGATAGCTCAGAAAACTGAGGGCGTTTGGAATGACCAGCGGATTGTCGATCTTGCGTTCCTCCACATTGGGCTGGCCAATCAGCACCAGCGGCGCTCCGGGCTGCGTGGCAAACAAGGCTTCCATGGCGGCCAGCGTCACCGGCTGGTTCTGGGCAATCAGCCGACCCTGGCCATCGCCGGTGGGAAACAGTTGCACGACGCTGAAGATTAAACCTGCGACCACTCCGACGCGCACAAAAATTCGTCCGTACTCTTCAAACTTGCCCCACAGCAAGTAAAACGCACCCACCGAGGCCATGACGAACGCACCCGTAATCACCGCGCCCGACATATTGTGAGCGTATTGCCACCAAGCCCAGGGATTCAAAACCAGAGCCCAAAAGCTGGAGAGCTGTACCGATCCGTCGGCAGCCTTCTCATAGCCGACGGGGTGCTGCATCCAGGCGTCGGTTGCAACAATGAAGAATCCTGAGAGCCACGACCCTAGAAATACCGCGACCGCCGACCACCAGTGGGCCCGCGGGCTAAGCCGCTTCTCGCCGTACAGGAACAGGCCGAGGAAAGCCGACTCCAGAAAGAAGGCGAACATGCCTTCCATACCCAGGGTCTGGCCGATCACACCTCCGGCAAAACGCGAGAAGTGCGACCAGTTCGTCCCGAACTGGAATTCCATCGGAATGCCGGTCACCACGCCCAGCACGAAGTTGATGCCAAAAATCCGCGCCCAAAAGCGCGCCGCCCGGTGGTAGACCTCGTCGTTGCGCCGAAGGGCCAACGTCTTAAGCACAACGATGAGCGGCGCGAGGCCCATGGTGAGTTGCGGAAAAAGATAGTGGAAAGTAACGGTGAATGCGAAATGCAGGCGATGAACCAGGAGTGCACTATCCATGAAAAACCTCAGGTCGCCATTAGCTTAAACGGCTATCTCACAATCGGAATGTGATCGGGATCACACCCAAATGTAGAAATCACCGCGTCTGTCGCCGCCGTTCCAACTCGGAGCGCCGAATCTCGCGGCGCCTTCCGGCGTCATCGTAGCGGCGCTGCTGCTCCTCGGTCTCGGGAATCACGGCTGCGACTTTAAGACGATTTCCGGAGGTATCAATAGCCACAAACGTCAGATAGGCGGAGGCCACGTGCTGGGCCGTGTCGGCAATGTAATTTTCTACGTACACTTTCACCCCAACTTCCATCGAAGTGTGGAAGACGCGGTTGACCGAAGAGCGCAGGATGACAAGATCGCCCACCCGCACCGGGACCAGGAAGTCGATGTGATCGACGGAGGCGGTCACGACATGCCTACGGGAGTGACGATGCGCCGCCATGGCGCCGGCCAAGTCGATCCAGTGCATCAGTCGTCCACCGAGCAGGGCGGCCAGGGGATTCGCGTCATTCGGCAGCACGATCTCGGCCATCTCAGATTGCGAATCCCGGACTGGGCGGGGCGCCAGCACATCGTCTGCCATGAGTACTTTCCTTTCTTGCTTCATGAATGAGATGGCGTCGTTGTTCCGAGGCTCGGTGCTCAAGCTTTCTTTTTCAGGTACGACTCCAGAAAACATTCCGCCATCTTCTGAATGCGCGAGTCGGCGTGCGGCCGCAGCCAAGTCGCCCGCGACAGATCAAACTCCAAATCGCCATGTTCGACCGGCCTGTGCTCTCTTTCACAAACGTAGCGAAGAAGAAGAACGCGTCCGGGAACAGCCACGGCATTTCGCGGCTCGGCACCGATCGCCGGGCACTGCGGGGCGGAAACGGCGAATCGCACCGCATCCCAAACGCGCTGCGGCGGCGACCAACCGCAACTGCTGGCGTAGCCCAGGTTGCAGAACGCTTCCAGCACGTCTTGTGGCGGACGTTCGCCTTCGTGGCCGGGAGCGGTGCAATGCCCGCACCATCCGCTGCCCAGCGGAAGCCGCGCGGGATGCGGCCAGGAACCGTTTTCCAGTCTCGCCACCGGCATGAAGTACGGACAGGCCAATCTACTCTTCTCGCGCAAGGAATTTGCTGGGTCTTAATATTTGCTGGGTCTGGCAATTGTAATCAGTTGCAGGGGCTCTGGCCAGTGTTCACCGGCGTCGGTTACGCTCCGAACTGCAGAATGTAGTAATCTCGTGAGCGGAGCTCGACCGTTCTCCGAGACTTCCCCGACACTAGTTCCCCGACCCTATGGACCGCATCGCCGCGCTCAACGAAATCCTGACGGAAAATCCCAAGGACGCCTTCGCGCGCTACGGGCTCGCTATGGAGTATTCCAAGCAAGGCGACTTCGACCGGGCGCTGGCGGAGTTTTCGATTCTTCTGGAGAGCCATCCCGAATACACCGCCGGTTATTTCATGGCGGCGCAAACGCTGGTAAAGGCTGAGAGAGTGAACGACGCGAGGAAGATGCTCACCGACGGCATCGCCTCAGCGCGGCGCACCGGGAATCTCCATGCGCAGTCGGAGATGGAAGGCATGCTGGCGGAACTGGGCGGAGGTTAGGATCCGCAAAGCCGGGTCACGGAGTTAGCAATGTAATGCTAGAACCACTCCAGCCCCACACACTGGCATTATTATCGTTCTCGAACTGAACGAAGAGGCATTGATTAGGACTGTCAGAAATTGGGCCCTGCGCTCGCATCCTCAGCGACTGCCCGGCTTCGATCTGCGCGATGTCTCCCCAGGGCTCGATCCTCAATGACAGTCGTTTATTGCGTTTGTTGGCAATTTGAAATTCGAAAACGGTATCTGCCATAACGTTCCTTTCTTCAGGTCCTATCTCCGAGAAACTCCGATAACTATGCCGTCCAAACTCCGCGGGCCCGTATTATTTCGCCATCCTGCCCATCGCCCACTCCACCACCGCCGGGAATAATTGATAGAGCTTCACGGGGACGTGCATGGTCCACGGGACGATAACTTCCCGCTTCTGCTTCAAGTATCCGCGCAAAGTGGCCCGCGCTACGCGTTCGGCGCTGATGCCACGCACCGAACCAGGACGCACCTTCTTCAGTTCATTTCCTCGAACCGCATTTTCGCTGAAGGCAGTCTGCACATACCCGGGACAAACGGTCAGCACATG
>JBELAE010000329.1:0-6139 GCA_049509155.1 Candidatus Sulfotelmatobacter sp. | reverse complement strand
ATGGAATCGGCAGCCGCATACAGACGCAACAGCCTGTAGGGCGCGGAGTTTGAGCTGGGGGTGTGCGCGCTCATGCGGAATCCGTTGGGGATGGGTTCGAAATTTTTCTGCTTCTCGTGAATGCTGTGGCGGCTGCGCCACCACCAGGCCTGGTGAACGAACGGTCCGTGCGCGGGATCCATGAGGCCGATGATGCCGTGATCGACGCTGACGGGCATGTCGGCGGTGAGATAAGCGAGCTTGTACTTGGCGGTAAATTTTTCAATTTGCGGCGCGGGCTGCGGAGGGTCGGCGGACTTGGTGAATCCCGCGCCCTGCGGGCCGGGCTCGGGAATGTAGACCCAGACGAAGCCATCCTGCTCCTCGCAGGGATAACTGCCGGCGTAGATGCGATCCACTTTTAAATTCTGATCGGCGGTGAGCGAAGGGATGAGCCGGCACTGGCCGCTGTGGGCGTCGAAGGTCCAGCCGTGGTAGGGACACTCGACGTTGGCTCCGTCGAAGTGGCCGCCGTGGAGCGGCATGCCGCGATGGGGGCAGGCGTCGCGCAGGGCGAAGGGATGGCCGAGGCGGTCGCGTCCGATGACCAGGGGAATCTCGAGCAGCGTGGCTTTATATAACTGGTGGCGGTGAACGCGGTCGGCGGGCAGGGCGCGATACCAGAAGCCGGTGAGCATGAGTGCGTCGGGTGCCTGGCGGAAAGGGAGGTCGAGATCGGGCATGGGGAGAATGTTGATTGCTGATTGATGATTTTTGATGGCTGATTGAAAGACATATGCTAGCATCCGCAGGACTTTGCGCCTGGAAGAAAAAACTTAACCACGGAGCACACAGAGTTCACAGAGGAAGAACTCGGGGAGCCAGGGTGCCATGGAATTCATTGGGCATTTTCGCAGGCTGACGGCGACGCAGCGGAACGCGTTTATTGCGTGTTTTCTGGGGTGGTCGCTGGACGCGTTTGATTTTTTCGTTCTGGTGTTTTGCGTGAGCGCGCTGGCGGCGCAGTTTCACATGAAGCCTTCGGAGATTCTGGAGGCAAATTTTCTTACGCTGGCCATGCGCCCGGTGGGCGCATTTTTGTTTGGGCTGATCGCCGACCGGTTCGGGCGCAGGCCCACGTTGATGATCGACATCATCGCTTACTCGGTGTTTGAGCTGGGATCGGCCTTCGCACCGTCATTCAAGGTTTTTCTCATCATGCGGGCGCTCTTCGGAATTGCCATGGGCGGAGAATGGGGCGTGGGCGCGGCGCTGGCGTTTGAGACGTTGCCGGCGGAGGGGCGCGGCTTCTTCTCCGGCCTGCTGCAGGAGGGCTATGCCACGGGCTATCTGATGGCGGCCCTGGTCTACGGCACGCTGTTTTCTTTTGTGGGCTGGCGCGGCATGTTCGTGATTGGTGCGCTGCCGGCGTTTCTGGTGATCTACATTCGGACCAAGGTGGACGAATCGCCGGCGTGGCTGGAGGGCAAGGCAGCACGGGACACGGAGAATCGACTGTGGAAGGATGTCCGGTCGAACGTGGGACTTTTTCTTTTCGTGGTTGTGCTGATGTTCGCATTCAATTCCTTTAGCCATGGCACGCAGGATGTTTATCCGACGTTTTTGCAGAGGAACCTGCAATTCACACCGAAAACGGTGGGCTTGATCTTGATCGTTTGCAACTGCGGAGCGTTGCTGGGCGGGATTTTATTTGGTACCTGGTCGGAACGAATCGGGCGGCGGCGGGCCATTGTGATTGCGGCACTGTTGGCGATTCCGGTGATTCCGTTGTACGCGTATTCGCACAGCGTGCCGATGCTGGCGCTGGGCGGGTTTCTGACTTATTTTATGGTGCAGGGCGCGTGGGGAGTGATCCCAGCGCATTTGAACGAACTCTCGCCGCCCGCGGTGCGGGGCACGCTGCCGGGGTTTGCCTACCAGGTTGGCAATCTTCTCTCTTCTCGTAATTCCGTGATTCAGGCGAAGATGGCCGAGAGCCGCTATGGCGGCATGTTTCCGCCGGTGCTGGCGTGGACCGTGCTGCTGGTCGCCAGCCTGGTAGCGCTCGTGACGTGGAGCGGCCAAGAGCGCCGCGGGGCGGACTTATCCAGTACGAACTCGAGTACGAGCTAGCGAATACGAACTCGCGAAACCGAATCGATGACCGAATCGATATTCTAGCGGGTATGCAAGATTTGGCACACTGCCGGGCGCCGGCACGAAGGAAGGATTGTCAGAGGAAGTATCCTGTGGTAGGTTAGGTAAAATTTCAGGTCTTCGTCGATTACATACATAGAGTTTTGCAGCGGCGGTCTGCGCGCATGCGTGTATTCGACGTGAGTCTGAGTAAGTGCCACCGAGGAAGCGCCACAATGAAAGAAACCATGGATCCGGTTCCGGCCGAAATCTCCGAGAAGGAAAACTTTGCCAACCGCAAGCTGATTCGGCCGACGCTGCCGCGGGCGGAGAATTACAGTAACCACAACTCGGCTGCGCTGCCGCAGGAACGGCGCGAGCGCCCCGAACGGCACGAGCGCGGAGAACGTGGAGACCGAGGGGAGCGCGGCGAGCGTCCTATGACCGATCGTGCAATGGGGGCGGGCATGGGCAAGAAGCCCACGCCGCCGGAGCAGACCAACGCCGAGAATTTTTATTACCAGAAGCAGATGCAGTCGCGGACGCCGATGGTGATTGTGCTGCGCGATGGCGAGGAAGTGCGCGGCATCATCGAATGGTACGACCGGAATTGCATCAAGGTGGTGCGGGAGAACGGCGACGCGAATCTGATGATCTACAAGCCGGCGATCAAGTACATGTTCAAAGAAGGGGAGAACCAGCGGTAGGACTGCCGCAGGTCGAGCTTCGATTGCCCATCCGGACGCTCCGTCCTCGAATTACATAATTCCCTGATTCCCGATTCCTTGGTCTCGCCGAGTTGGGCGCCGAGCGTTTACGGGCTAGATGCCCCCGTTGACAATCTGACTTATCTCCCTTAGCATCAATCACTTGAACGATGATCTTGACCCTGCACGCGGGAGCGCCTCGTGATCAAGCTCGACATTATCAACGAAGTGGTGGCCAAGACCGGCATCACCAAGACCAAGGCTGAGCTGGCCGTGGAAACCGTTTTCGATAGCATGAAGAAGGCGCTGGCCGGCGGCAATCGCATTGAATTGCGGGGGTTTGGCGTGTTCAACGTGCGTCCGCGCAAGACGGGAATCGGGCGCAACCCGCGCACCGGGGCCGAGGTGTCCATTCCGCCAGGAAGGGCTGTGCGGTTTAAGCCCGGGAAAGAGTTGCAGTCAATCGATTAGGAAGGACAGTGTCTAGTTTCTAGGTTCTAGTTTCTAGCTTTTAGTTTCTGGCTTCTAGCTTTCTGCCGCGGTTCCCGCCTTGTAGTAGCATCAAGATTAGGCTCTGCATTTGTTCGCGGGGCTCATGGTCGCATGTCGGAACTTAATTCCCCGATTCCTACCTCCACACTCGAGTATTACCATGCGCTGCCTCGGCCGGCAGGAACGCGTGCGGGGGAACGCTACTGGCTGCATGCTTTATTGCTGCTGGCGACCGGATTCACAACGCTGGTCGTGGGCGCGCGGATGGAGTTTAACTTCCTGCACAATTTGCCGCCGTTTGCCTATGAGGGAGAATGGCTTCCGTTCTTCCCGCTGGCCTGGGTTATGGCGCAACCGTCGCGGCTGATTCTCGGGATTCCATTTTCGGCGACGTTGCTGTTCATCCTGCTGGCACACGAAATGGGGCACTACGTGTTCTGCCGGTACTACGGAGTGCGGGCGACGCTTCCGTTTTTCATTCCCGCACCAACATTGATTGGAACGCTGGGAGCGGTGATTCGGATTAAGGCGCCGATCCGGTCGCGGGCGGCGTTGTTCGATATCGGCATCGCGGGGCCGATTGCGGGATTCGTGGTGGCCGTTGCCACGCTTGCGGTTGCGCTGACGCTGTCGAAGCCGCTTGCCCCGGCATGGGCCCATCTGAGCTGCGATTGGGGTTTCCGGTGATCTTCTACCTCATGCATGACATGTTGCGCAGTGTGGCGCCGCATCATGCGATTGCCGTGCTGCCGCTGACCCGGGTTTACCTGCATCCCACGGCAGTGGCGGCCTGGGTGGGCATGTTTGCGACTGCGCTGAACCTACTGCCGAGCAGCCAGTTGGACGGCGGGCACATTGTGTATGCGCTGGCGCCGCGGGCCCATAGGATTATTTCGTGGATGACGGTAATCGTTCTGGTCTACCTGGGGCGCATGTATGTGGGTTGGCGCGTGTGGGCAGGACTGCTGATCGTGATGAACGTGATGAGCTATCGCCAGCAGCAAGCTCCGGAATATCCCATGCTTACTCCGAGTCGCTGGCCATTGGCTGTGCTGGCGGTGATCATGCTGGCGCTGACGTTCACCATTTCGCCGTTCCAGATGGCCTGGCGATAGTCTAAGAGGCCGCGGAGCTTCGCTCCGCGGACAGCCGGGGGCGGCTGTCTCCACATTCTTCACTCTTCATTCGGAAGCATGGGCTTGAGCTAAAGGCTAATAGCCAAGAGCTAATAGCTAAGAGCGCTTTCTCACATTAACCAGAGCGCGTCGACGTCGACGATCACTTGCGTGCGGGGAATCTTTTCTTGCGCGGCGTAGGCCAGCATGGCGCGCAGGGTTGCGTTAAGATTTTTGCGGCTGGGCGACTTGAGCACGAAGTGATAACGGTAGTCGCGCTTCAGTCGCATGATTGGCGCTGTCGCTGGGCCGAGCACGCGCACGCCTTCGTGGCGGGTTGCGTCGAACCACTTCCCTAACGTTCCCGACCATTGCAGGGCGTCGTCAAGTTTGTCGCTGCGCACCAGCACGTTGGCCAGAGCGGAGTAGGGCGGGTAGTGCATCCAACTGCGGAATTGCAGCTCTTTTTCGTAGAAGCCGATGAAGTCGTGGCGGGCGGCGTACTGCACCGCGTAGTGATCCTGGAAGTAAGTCTGCAAAATAACTTTGCCGGGAGTTTGGCCGCGTCCGGCGCGGCCGGCGACCTGAGTGAGGAGTTGGAAGGTGCGCTCGGCGGCGCGGAAGTCGGGCAAGCCGAGCGCGACGTCTGCACCGACCACTCCGACCAGCGTCACGCCGTGAATGTCGTGGCCTTTGGCGATCATCTGGGTGCCGACCAGAAGGTCGAGTTGCCCGTCATTCAAGGCGTTGAGAGCGCGCTCGAAATCTTCGTGGCTGCGGACAGTGTCGCGATCGAGGCGGGCAATGCGCGCTTGCGGGAACATGCCGTGTAATAACTCTTCTAGTTTTTCCGAACCGGTCCCGAGAAAATAAACGTACTCGCTGCCGCAGTGGACGCAGGCCTTCGGCACGGGCGCGGTGAAACCGCAATAGTGGCAGACCATTTTATGTTCGCGCTTGTGATGGGTGAGCGCGATGGCACAGTTCTGGCATTCCAACTTTTTGCCGCAGGTGCGGCAGAGGACGACGGGGGAATATCCGCGGCGGTTGAGCAGGACCATGACCTGCTCTTTACGCTCGAGGCGTTCTTTGATTTCGGCGGCCAGCTTGCGCGAGATGACCTGCTCGTGGCCTGTTTCCTGGAACTCCTGGCGCATGTCGATGATTTCGACTTCGGGCAGAGGGCGCTGCTCCACTCGGTCGGGCAGTTCGACCAGCGCATATTTGTTTTTCTTTGCGTTGAAATAGGACTCCAGCGAGGGCGTCGCCGAACCGAGTACGACGACTGCGTTCGCCATCTTGGCGCGCACTACGGCAACATCGCGGGCATGGTAGCGCGGGGTTTCTTCCTGCTTGTAGGAGGAGTCGTGCTCCTCGTCGACGATGATCAGCGCGAGGTCGGGGACCGGAGCAAAGACTGCCGAGCGCGTGCCCACAACCATGCGCGCATCGCCACGCTTGATGCGATGCCACTGCTCGGCGCGTTCGCGGTCGGAAAGCGCGGAGTGCAGGATTGCAACTTCATCGCCGAAGATCTGATGCAGGTCGGCGGCGACGGCCGGAGTCAGGCCAATTTCGGGGACGAGGAGAATGGCAGACCGGCCAGCTTCGAGCACGCCGCGCATGGCTGCCAGATATACAGCGGTCTTGCCCGATCCGGTGACGCCGTGCAGCAGCATGCCGGAGAATCTGTGTGCTGCGGCCCCTTCC
>JBELAE010000328.1:0-6158 GCA_049509155.1 Candidatus Sulfotelmatobacter sp. | reverse complement strand
ATCGGCGGATAGCCGAATGCAACTTTTGTTAGGAGGAAGTGATGCGAAAGAACTTGATGCACAAACTTTCAATGTTCTTGTTTGTTGCCCTTAGCCTGCTTCCCGTGCAGGCTCAGGATGGCAGTTCAACAACCAGTCCCGTGCAGATGACTGTAACGGTTCGCGTGCTCGGCAAGAACAAACGCATGCCCGAAGTCAATCGCGAGGACATTATCGTAAGGCAAGGAAAAGATCGACTGCAGGTCACCGGTTGGACTCCGCTCGGCGGCGACAGCAGCCCGCTCGAACTGTTCATCCTGATCGACGATGCCGCGCGGTCGAGCGTGAGTTCTCAGTTCGGCGACCTGCGCGAGTTTATCTATTCGTTGCCGAGGACGACTGCGGTGGGCGTGGGATACATGCGCAATGGCACCGTTCGAGTTGCGCAGGACCTGACGACCGATCACCGGCAGGCAGTAAACTCTCTGCGAATTCCTCTAGGCTCGCCGGGAGTTTATGGCAGCCCGTACCTGTCGGCGATCGACCTGATGAAGCGATGGCCGGATAACTCGAATCGGCGCGAGATCCTGATGATCACGGATGGCATCGATCGACTTCACGACTGGCCGCACCGTCGCGGTCTTGATCTCATCAGCCCTGACGTCGGTGCAGCCAGCACGGTTGCTCAGCGTACGGGAACGATCATCCACAGCATCTATACGCGCGGTGTGGGATGTCGGGGAAGCAATTACTGGCAGGTCACGAACGGCCAGAATGCAATGGCGAAGCTGGCAGATGAAACCGGTGGCGAATCGTTCTTCCTGGGCGTTGGCGAACCGGTTAGCTTCCGGCCATACCTGGACCGTTTGCAGAGCAGCCTCGACAACCGCTATCGACTCGAATTCAACGCTGTGGCCGGCAAGAAACCCGGACTGCAGAATGTGAAGCTGACCACCGAAGTCGCGGGTATCGAACTCGACTCGGCGGACAGCGTCTGGGTAGCTGCTCGATAATCGTTCCATCAACGGGTTTTTTCGGAGTAACAGTACATTTAGCTCCGAAGAAACCCGTTCTTTTTCCTTTGATTCGCTCCTCCGATCTGTTCATTCAGCTTTTTCTGCGCCGGGTCCTCTTCTGAAGAATCCGCAGCACCCTTCTACGAGCACTTCAACAATTCTGATCCTTCAGCATTTCTGGGGCGTTCAGCGCGCTTGGTTGGCGTAAGTCGCGCCGATTCAGCAAATGGAATTGGCGCGGCGATTGCATCTTCTCATCGTGTCTGACGTGAGCGAATGAAGATCACGACGACGTGCGAGGTTTCCCATGGATTGCAAACAGAAGTTCGAAGTGGACAGGCAAGATTCTCTGACCAGCAATGGCACTGTTCGTGAGATTGACGCGAACCTTTCCCCGCGGCCAATTCCGCAGAGGCACTCGGCAGCCCTTGAGGAGATTTGGCGAACTCATGCCCGGCAGATCCTTCGCATCACGCAGCGCATCACGAACAATCGTGAGGACGCCGAGGATGCGCTGCAGGACTCGTTTCTGCGAGCCCATGTTCACCTGCACGACTTTGACGGCCGTTCCAGTATCGGCACCTGGCTGACGCGGATCGCGATTAATTCGGCACTCCTGATCCTTCGCAAGCGGGCCGGCGCCGCAATGGTTTCCATCGATAACGTGGGAATCCCCGGCACCGACACTCTCGCGCTAATCCCTGCCGACCAGGCGCCGAGCCCCGAGGCGCAATACGCGGAGATGGAGGTGCAGGCGATTGTCAGATCATCGATTGGAACGTTGCGGCCCTCGATTCGCCGGGCTCTGGAACTTCAAACCATCGAAGAACGGTCCGTCAAGGAAATCGCGGAGAACATGAGCCTCTCTGTCGCTGCCGCCAAGGCACGGATGTTCCACGCGAGGGCTGCGTTACGGCGGTCGCTGCGGGCGAAACTCAGCCCCCGCTCTAGCGCCAGCAGAAGACTTCAACTATCGGCGGTGTAAACCGGGAAATCGCTGTCAGGAGCATGCATTCATGTTGATATTTCAAAAGTCGGTCGGCGGCAGGGATGAGGCCCCGGAACGCCCTGTGACGAGCCCAGGCCGCAGGCGAAGAGCCCTGATCTGGATCGAAGGAATTCTGCTCGTGTCAGGGTTGACTCTGCTCGGCTTTTACGGTGCAGCGCGTCTTGAAAGCTGGGTGACGTCTCGCGCGGCGCTCAGGCACTTTGCTGCAGACGAGGCAGTAGCTCAGCCGGGCACGGATGACCCCATCACAAATATCGACAGCGATTCACCTGAGGAGCTCGAACTACCCAATGTCGACTTCAGGCTTTGGGGCGAACAGCGGATCAAAGCCTACAGACAGAACATTGGCAGACATCCTGGGGCTAAATCGCCTGGAGCTCCACTGGCGGTGCTGCGGATTCCCAAGATTTCTCTTGAGGCTCCGCTCTTCGACGGCACCGACGATTTGACTTTGAACCACGCAGTCGGACGGATTGCGGGTACATCCCGCCCCGGCGAGCCCGGCAACATCGGGATCGCTGGACATCGGGACGGATTTTTTCGCGGACTTAAAGATGTACGCGTCGGTGACGCCATCGAGTTGAAGACGCTGAAGGGAACGGACACTTACATTGTGGATCAAATCCAGATTGTTTCGCCGCGCCAGGTGGAAGTGCTGCGGCCAACATCCGTGCCCTCGCTCACGCTCGTGACTTGCTACCCGTTCTATTTCTTCGGGAGCGCACCGCAACGCTACATCGTAACGGCTTCTCTCTCACCAGAGAAAAACGGCGGATCTGAGACCTTGGATCTCGGCGCGCCGGCAACTGCAAATAACTCAACAAGGAGAAAAACAGATGAACCTCTTCAAGAAAGCAAATCTATTCGGCAAGGGAGCCGGCGCAATCCTTTTGGCATTGGTGGCCCTCGGAACGGCCGCGGCTCAGGACTCAACGGTTACAACCATCACCCATGGACAACCCTCATTCGACACTCAAGTGAAGAATGCTGAGATTGTTTACGTGGAAGGCAATGATCTGGTGCTCAAACTGGAGAACGGCCGGGTCGAGCACCTGGTCGTCCCTAACAGCGACCGATTCAGCATCGACGGCAAGCAGGTCAGCGTGCATGAGCTTGTGCCCGGAACGAAGCTGACTCAAACCATCACCACTACCACCACACCGCGCTATGTCAATTCTGTCCGAACGATCGAGGGAAAAGTTTGGCATGCAAATGCTCCAAAGTCGCTGATTCTGACTTTGCCCGACAACAAGAACCAGATCTTCAACGTTCCGAACGATGCCAAGTTCACCATCGATGGCAAAGAAAAGACTGTTTTCGATCTCAGGAAAGGAATGAAGGTCAAGGCAACCATCGTCACTGATGAGGAGCACACCATTGTCGAGAGCAATAAGTTAGCCTTCGGCCAGGCGCCGCAGATTAACACGCCGAGCGCAACGGGTGTTCTGCTGTTTCTCATACCCAGCCAGCCGCAAGTCACGTTGGCCAGTGCTGAACAGCCCGCAGATATGCTGCCAGAAACGGGCAGTTCGCTCCCGCTGGTGGGATTGATGGGCACACTGGCAATCGCAATGTCGCTCGGACTGTGGGCCGTTCGTCGGACCCGCACGATCTGATGTCGCGCTGAACGGCCCGTCCGGCGGCGATTGAGCGGGGCGGGCCTCTTTTATCAAGGATGATCAAAGAGCTAGATAACAGCAAAGGAGATGAACGATGAAAACGATACTGATTACCGGCTGCTCCTCAGGCTACGGCCTTGAGTCGGCGCGCTATTTCCTATCGAGAGACTGGAACGTCATTGCAACCATGCGGACCCCCCGCGAAGACGTTCTGCCGCGCGCGCAGTCGCTGCGTATCCTCTCGTTGGACGTGACGGATGAAAGAAGCATCGCGGCGGCCATCGAAGCGGCCGGGCCGATTGATGTCCTCGTCAACAATGCCGGGATCGGCGTCGTCGGCGCGTTCGAAGCGACGCCTCTGTCGCAGATTCGCAAGGTTTTCGAGACCAACACCTTCGGCGTGATGGCGATGACCCAAGCCGTGATCCCACAGATGCGCGAGCGGCGATCCGGCGTGATTGTCAATATCACCTCCAGCACAACCTTGGCACCCTTCCCGTTGGCGGCTGCCTATACGGCGAGCAAGCAGGCCATCCTGGGCTTCACCGGTTCGCTAGCTCATGAGCTTGGGCATTTCAACATTTATGTGAAGCTGGTCGAACCCGGATACGCTCCGACGACGAAATTCACGCAGAATACCGAGGTTCGCGTCGAGGATCTCATCCCGAGGGCCTATGCCGACTTCGCGGCTCCAATTTTCGCGGAGTTTGCGCGACCGGCTTTGACTACGAAGGAAAGCGATGTGGCCGAGGCCGTATGGCTGGCCGTGAACGACACTTCCGGGAAGCTCCATTTCCCCGCCGGAGCGGATGCGGTAGCTCTTTCACACGACGCGCGATAAATGTCACCCATGCCCGTTCGGCAGGATCTGGCAGGACGGGCCTTCTTCTCAGCACTCGTACAACACTGAAGGTTCAAGGACAGGACATTCACATGGAACCCAATCCCATACTCTTTCGCGATCTCACGTACATATTCCTGGCGGCCGTACTTGGTGGCCTGGTAGCGTGGCGACTTCGGCTGCCTTTGATCATCGGTTTCGTACTCGGAGGAATCGCGATTAGCCCGTTCACGCCGGGCCCGCAACTCTCCGATTTGCACACTTTCGAATTGCTGGCCGAGGTCGGTGTTGTGCTGCTGATGTTCTCGATTGGGGTGGAGTTTTCCATCCCGGACCTGATGCGCGTGAAATGGGTTGCTCTCGTCGGAGGCCCCATCGGGATTCTGATCATGCTGGGCCTCGCGATCGTCGCCGGAAAGTTCTTCGGATGGAGCACCACCGAAGGGTTCGCGATAGGAGCGGCAGTTTCGGTAGCGAGCACGATGGTACTGGCGCGCTTGTTGAGCGATACGGGAAGGCTAGCCACCACCTACGGACGCGTAATGATCGCCATCACCCTGGTGGAAGATCTCGCCGTGATCTGCATGACGGTGGTGATCCCGGTATTTGGCAGCGCCCAGCGCGGAGGCCTCCCGATCGCGGCCTGGGTTCTGGGCAAGGCCGTCCTTTTGCTTATTCCGCTGGTCTATCTCGCCCTAAAAGTGATTCCGCCCTTTCTGCGGCGAGTCAAGTCAACCTGTAACTCGGAACTTCTTCTGCTGGTTGCGATCGCCATTTGCCTCGGGACAGCGGCGCTGGCCCAAGCAGTCGGATTCTCCGTCGCGCTGGGAGCGTTTCTGGCCGGTGTATCCATCAGCAGCCTGCCGGAGCTTCACGATGCTCACACCCAACTGGTTCCCCTACGTGACGCCTTCGTGGCGCTTTTCTTCGTTTCACTCGGCACGCTGATTGATCCCGCAGTGCTCTTGCATAGCCTGCCACTCCTCGGACTCATGCTGCTGCTCATTGTCGGCGGCAAGTTTCTAGTCTGGAGCATGGTCGTGTGGCTCTTCCGTTATCCGCTGAGGACAGCAGTTCTCGTGGCTGCGGGGCTGACGCAGATTGGCGAACTCTCGTTCGTGGTGATGCAGGCCGCGCGTTCCGCAGGGATGGTGGCTGAGAATGTTTTCAGCACGGTGATCGCTGCATCGTTGATCTCGATATTGCTCAATGTCTTTATCGTCCGCAGCACGTTTGCATGGCTAGGAAGAGGTACTCCCGAACCGGGCTTGATCACGAACAAAAATCAGGTATTGTTGCCAGCGATTCAGTGAGTCAAAGGCGGCTCGGACCCAGCCCCCCAGCGGTCCAGAAGTCCGCTTCTCGGGAAGCGCTGGCAGCGCACTACCAATTCGACGTAGAGATCCCGATCAGCCAGCAGTTCTTGATCGGCCTCTGTTGTGTGAAACGCCAGAAATTAGGGTCCACGAACTGTTTCCGAGGGTCATTAAAACGTTTTTGCAGCGCCATCCGTGCCGCGTGTTTTCAGTTAGTTACCGGTTGAAGATTTCGCTGTCACGGCAGAGGCGCACGCGCGACGAGTAATGCGAACTATGCGCGAACATCGAGTGGCCGAAATCAGCCCAAACAGTCCTAGCGTGTCCTAAATCGCATGTGGCATAATCTCACTGTCCTCAGTGACTTCCGCTGATTCC
>JBELAE010000327.1:0-6185 GCA_049509155.1 Candidatus Sulfotelmatobacter sp. | reverse complement strand
ACGGCGCCTATGCCGAATACATTCGCGTCCCCAAGCGCATTGTTGAAGCCAACATGCTGATCATCCCTCCTGGCGTCAGCTTCGAAGACGCCGCCATGACAGAGCCTCTGGCCTGTGTCCTGCGCGGCCTGCATGAAACCGGAGTGGAGATTGGTGACACCGTCACCATCCTCGGCGGCGGACCGATCGGCCTGATGTTCGTCCAGGTCGCCCGCGCCATCGGCTGCAACGTAATTTCCGTGGTCAAGCGCGACGGCCAGGTGGAAGCCGCAAAGCATATGGGAGCGCACGAAATTATTCAGACCACCAAAGTGCCGAACGTGGTCGATGCCGTCCGCGCGCTCTCTCCGCAGAAACGCGGCAGCGACGTAGTGATCGAAGCCGTAGGCAAGCCGGAAGCGTGGGAGTGGGCAGTCGACATGGTCCGCAAAGGGGGCACCGTAAACTTCTTCGGCGGCTGCTCCAGCGGATCGAAAGTGCAGCTCGACACCAGTCGCCTGCACTACTCCGAAATCACTCTGAAAGCCACGTTCCACCACACGCCGGAAACAGTTCGCCGGGCCTTTGGATTAATCGCGGCCAAAAAGATTCGCCCCACCGACTACATCACTGGAGAGGCGCCGCTGTCGCGCCTGCAGCAGGTTCTGCGCCACATGCTGAACCGCGGCGGCGACATCAAAACCGCAATCATCCCCGGCCACTGATTCGCGTTAGCGAGATCGGCGAAAGCACCGGACGCATTGTCATCCTGAGCGAAGTAAGTGGCTCGCGAACGCGAACCGCTTAGCAGTCGAAGGACCCCTGTAATGCCGCGAGCCGCCGCAAGCGTTGACAGGAGTTCTCTCGACAGACCTAAGGCGCGCGCGAAAAGCCGCGACCGCTAAATTGCAATGACGCAACTCGCCACTCCAAACCCGCCGCTCTCGCCGACAGCATCCGCTGCGCTGGGCTGGAGCCGTTTGCCCGCTGCTTATGCGATTCCCTCGACTGCACCCACTCTCGCGGAAGCCCGCGAGTACTGCGCCCGCCTCGCCCGCACGCACTATGAAAACTTTTCTGTCGCCAGCTGGTTCCTGCCCCGCCGTCTGCGCCAGCATTTCTTCAACGTCTACGCTTACTGCCGCATCTCCGACGACTTAGGCGACGAAGTCGGAGACACCACTGCCTCACTCGAACTGCTGGACCAGTGGCAGCAAGAACTCGACGCCTGCTACCAGGGCTCTCCGAAACATCCTGTCTTCGTGGCCCTGGCCGAAACCGTGCGCCAGTTCGATATCCCCAAACATGAATTCTCTGATTTACTAATCGCCTTCCGCCAGGATCAAACCGTCACCCGCTTCGAAACTTTCAACGACGTCCTGGCCTATTGCAAGTATTCCGCGAATCCCGTGGGCCATCTCGTGCTCTACCTCTGCGGATACCGCGATCCCGAGCGCCAGCAGCTTTCCGACTTCACCTGCACCGCGCTGCAACTTGCTAACTTCTGGCAGGACGTTACCGCCGACTACACCAAGAGCCGCGTATATCTTCCGCTCGAAGATCTTTCCCTATTCAACGTGAGCGAGACCGATATCGCCAGCAACCAGAACACCCCGGCCTTTCGCGCCCTGATGAAGTTCGAAGTCGAGCGCGCCCGCGACTGGTTTCGCCAAGGCCTGCCACTGATCAAGAATGTAGACAGCGAACTGGCCATCGACCTCGATCTGTTCAGTCGCGGCGGTCAGGAAATTCTGAACGCGATCGAAAAGCAAGCCTTCGCTGTTCTGGGAAATCGTCCCTCCATCTCGAAGCCCCGCAAACTCGCTCTGGTCGCCCGCGCCGCCCTGGGGAAACTGTTCTCAAACTTCTCTTCCGCAGATTCACACGGATTAACACGGATGGATCAAGTTAAGATCGATCAAATTAAGATCGAACAAACAAAAGATCAAAACGACAAGGGGTTATCCGCGTGAATCCGTGTGCATCCGTGGCAAAGAAGTTTTTCTCGGCTGAGGTGGCCCAACCTGAGGTAGACCAATCATGAGCGCCGGCACCCAGCAGGTTCCCATCCCCTGGACCCCGGCTCCGCCTCAACTGGTCATGGCATATTCCGTGTGCAAGGGCATCACCCGCATCGCGGCCAAAAATTTCTACTACGCGTTCCTGGTTCTGCCGCGCCGCAAACGCGAAGCCCTCTGCGCCGTTTACGCCTTCATGCGCCGCTGCGACGACATCGCCGACGACCCGGCGCTCACTCTTCCCGACCGCCGCCAGAAACTGGACATCTGGCTCGCCGCTCTGCACCGCGCACAGCAGGGCGAGCCCACCGACGACGCCATTCTGCTCGCTCTGACCGACGCCCAGCGCCGCTTCGCAATTCCCGCTGGATTGCTCGACGAACTCGCCCTCGGCACCGCCATGGATGTCGAAGAGGAAGAAGCCTCAGCACAAACCACCAGCGCTCCCGGCTTAACCATCCAGTACAAAACTTTCGAAGACCTCCGCCTCTATTGCTATCGCGTCGCGTCAGTGGTTGGTCTGGTCTGCATCCACGTCTTCGGATACCGCGACCCCGCCGCCGAACCTCTGGCCGAGCGCTGCGGCCTGGCGTTTCAGCTGACCAACATTATTCGCGACGTGAAAGAAGACGCCGGCATGGGCAGGATCTATCTGCCGGAGGAAGACCTGGCGAAGTTCGGCCTCTCTGCCTCGGAACTGCTGGCAACGCCCGATCCCGCGCGCTTTCGCCCCGTGCTAGCCCTCGAAGCCGACCGCGCCCGCGAGTTCTACGCATCTGGCGAAGCCCTCATCCCCTACATCGCCGAAGACAGCCAGCCCGCATTGTGGGTGCTGGTAACGATCTACCGCCGCTTGCTCGAAAAAATCGCCGAAAAACAATACGACGTCTTCACCGCCAAAGTTGCCTTGAGCACATCAGAAAAGTTACGTATCCTCGGCAAAGGCTTCCTCCGGCGCATAACCTGACCATGCCTCGACGCCGCGCCCAACAAAGTTCTGTCATTAAGAGGTTTCTGTCGTTGAGAAAGTTCGGTCGTCAAGAGAGTCCTGTCATCATGAGAGTTCTGTCATCAAGAGATTTCTGTGATCATGCGAGTTCTGTCATCAAGAGATTTCTGTCATTCCGACCGAAGCGAGCGAAAGCGAGCGCAGTGGAGGAACCTGCTTTTCTCAGCAGCTCACCAACCTTGCAGAGTCCATAACCAGATTTGATGCCTTCCTCCCCAACCCAACCCACAGTCGCCATCGCCGGAGGCGGCCTCGCCGGACTCGCCGCAGCCTGCGCCCTGTCCAACGCCGGCTTCCGCGTGACTCTCTTCGAGAAGCGCCCATTCCTCGGCGGCCGAGCCTCATCCTGGGAACATCCCGGCACCGGCGAAGTCGTCGACAACTGCCAGCACGTGCTCTTCCGCGTGTGTACGAATTTAATGGAGTTCTACGACCGCATCGGAGTAGCCGACCAAATCCGCTGGTACGACCAGATGACCTTCATCGAACCCGGCGGCCGCACCTCCGTGATGAAGTCTTCCCCGCTGCCCGCGCCGCTGCACACGGCGCCATCGTTTCTCCGCTTTTCGTTCTTGAGCGCCGCCGACAAGTTCGCCATCGCGCGCGCCCTGATCCCGTTAACTCTCACAGTGCAGCGCGACACCGGACAATCCTTCCAACACTGGCTCAATCAACACGGTCAAACCAAAACGGCGGTCGAGCGCTTCTGGCGCCCCATCCTGGTCAGCGCCCTCAGCGAGGAACTCGACCTGATTTCCATTTCCGCCGCAGCCCAGGTAATCCGCGAATCGATGAAGTCTCCTGCCGCCCGACAGATGGGCGTCCCCACCGTCCCGCTCACCGACCTCTATAACAAAGCCGGAGACTACATCCGCGCCCGCAGCGGCATACTACACTTCCGTCGCCCTGTCGAAAGTTTCACCCCAGACGCTTCACAAGTGCGAGTCCGGCTGCGGCCTCAAGGAGACGATCAAGAAGCGAATCCGGAGGAACCCTTCGACTATCTCGTCCTCGCCCTGCCCTTCGATGCCCTCGACCGCGTTCTTCCCGAAGCTCCCGAGAGTGCTCCACTCCGCGAGCAACTCACTCACTTTGAATCCGCCCCCATCACCGGCATTCACCTCTGGTTCGACCGGCAAATTTCCGATCTGGACCACGCGGTCCTGCTCGACCGCACCATTCAGTGGATGTTCCACAAATCGCGTCTGCAGAACCGTGAAAGAGCGGCCCTTCAGAGCCTGCCCCGAGCCGGTCGAGGGGGCCGCGTCAGCGCCCCGGAAACAAATGGGGCTTCAGCCCCTGGCGGCAGCTACATCGAGCTGGTAGTAAGTTCGTCGAAGACGCTAATCGACAAATCGCGCACCGAAATCGTCGACCTCGCTCTCGCCGAAGTTCGCGAATTCTTTCCGGCCGCGCGTGAAGCCACGCTCGTGAAGTCCACGGTAATCAAAGAAGTGAACGCCACATATTCGCCGCGCCCCGGCATCGACGCCCATCGTCCCGCCGCAGCCACCGCCTGGCCGCGCGTCTTTCTCGCCGGAGACTGGACCGCCACCGGCTGGCCCGCAACCATGGAAGGCGCCGTCCGCAGCGGATATCTCGCCGCCGAAGCCCTGGCCCGCGCCGCCGGATTCAAAGACTCCCACTTCCTCTCACCCGACCTGCCCCCCGCCGGCCTCATGCGCCTCTTCGCCTGAACCGCATTCTTGAAGTGGTCCGGTTCCATGTGGGTCCCGGTCTCTGACCCGAACAGCCCGAGCAACGCTCGCCCGGCTCTCGCCGCCATAACGGGAACACCCGAGCCTGCCTCTCCGCAAAAAAAATGCGCCAGAATATTCCGGCGCATCGGGCGAAAATGAAACCCTTCCTCAGTAGCTCATCGACGACCCTTTCGCCGCGGCAACGTCTTTCGAGGTCATGTCAAAAGTCAGCATGAACCCGTTGGTCCCCTTGAATTCGTAGGCCTTGGGCCCCTCTTTGTAGGTCTCCAATTCATTCGGCATCATCACAAACCCATCGTTGCGCGGCGTGCCCCAGTACTTGACGTTCTTCAGCACAGCCGGATCGTCGGTCATGCCTTGAAAGCGCTTCAGCCTGATTTCCGCCGTCTTGCCGCCGTTGAGCGTCGCGTGGGCCTGATCTTTGTCGAAGGTCCAGGTATCGATGTCGCCCTCGGCAGTCTGGAATGAGTTCCACTTCACAGGAAAAACGTGTCCCAAGATTTCCCCCAGCGCCTGCCGTTGATCGGGGGTCGTGCTCTTGTCGAAGGTCGCGACAACCCAATCCATCTGGCCCTGCGAGAAATCGCCGCCAAGATCTCCGCTGAGCCAGATTTTGGCCCCCGCGAGATCGATGCTGCCATAATGTCCCTTATTGACTTTGTAGGCGTTATTGAACTTGCAAAAGTGTTCCATCTTCCCGTTTTCGTGGTGAGCCGCAGGATGTGCGTTGAAATAGCACATACAAAAGTGTGGACAGCTGCACGCCTCAATTGCCGTGGCGTTGATGGCCCAGTCCGCAGCCGGCGGCGAAGAATGACCCGCGCTGACGCTCAGCAGGGCGACCATAATGAGCAATGCCATTCTGTGCATAGGAGCACCCCCTTTTGCGCGAAATTATGCGCCTGTCAGCGTCGCGGTGCAAGAAATAGTTTCGATGCACCCGGTCAGGACTCCGAATTGTCACCCCCCCGTGTGCCTGATTCTCTTATCGAGCACTGATCGGAGATCGGAGATCGAAGATCGAACCCTTCCCGCCTTCCTGGCCGGAGTCGCAGACCCACCAACCCTTTTTTCGCGTCCCCTCCGGACCGCCGGCTTTTCCCGAGCGAACAAATCCCACGCCTCGCGATATTTCTCAAATCCATTCCTGCTCCCTCTACGGCTCCCAAACGGATACAGATTAATCGTCAGTCGCCCCGCCAGCGCCCGCACCGGGATCACATACCAGATCCCCTCCCCCACAATCGTCACCGCCATAAAATCCACCTGCGAAGGCTTATACGAAATCTGCCGATAGCTAGTCCTCCACGACGCCCGCACCGCATACCCTCTGTGATGCATCGCCCCGCTCGACTTCACCTGCACCCGCCACATCCGCCGCCCCACATCCAAAATCAAGTCATACTTCTCGTTGTCCCCATAAGGCTTCGACACCGCAAATCCCCGCCCCGCCGCCGC
>JBELAE010000326.1:0-6196 GCA_049509155.1 Candidatus Sulfotelmatobacter sp. | reverse complement strand
ACCCCCAACTCAATCCTCGGCCAGCCGCGCAGCCTGCGTCATCAGGTAATTCTGTTCCGGGATGCTCGTCGTCCGCGCAGCCGCCAGTCGGTAGCATTCGATGGCAGCTTCACAATCTCCAATCTTCTCCAACAAATGGCCACGAACCGCGTCCAGACGATAGTGACCGGCAATCCGCGGATCGCTGTCGAGACCCCGAAGCAGTTCGAGACCTTGCGCAGGGCCGTGCACCATGGAGGCCGCAATTGCATGATTGAGAGTGACCATGGGACTGGGGGCGACTCGTTTCAGCAACTCATACAAAGCCAGGATTTGTGCCCAGTCAGTGTCCTCCACTCTCTCAGCTTCGTCGTGAACAGCGGCAATCGCCGCCTGAAGCTGATACAAGCCCACGGATGCCTGCGACAGCGCAGCCGTGAGAAGCCCAATTCCCTCTGAGATTTCCGCGCGATCCCACAGAGTTCGATCTTGTTTGTCTAAAGGAATCAACTCTTCATCCGCCCCGGTTCGGGCTGCGCGCCGCGCGTCGGTTAAAAGCATCAGCGCCAGAAGTCCCGCAACCTCGGCATTATCGGCGAGTAGCGCTTTGATGTTGCGCGTCAAGCGGATCGCTTCCCGCGCCAGATCGAGTCGTTGCAAATGCAACCCGATGCTGCTGGCATAGCCCTCGCTGAAGATCAAATAAAGCACATGCAGAACTGCCGGCAGACGTTCCGTTCGCTCCTGCGGAGAAGGCAGACGAAACGGTACGCCCGAAGCTTTGATCGATTGTTTCGCACGGCTGATCCTTTGCGCCATCGTGGCCTCGGGAACCAGAAACGCATTCGCAATTTCAGCCGTGGTTAAACCCCCAACCGCCCGCAAGGTCAGCGCGATTGCCGAAGATGGACTGATCGCAGGATGGCAGCACATGAACAACAAAATCAGCGTGTCGTCTGGATCCATGTCGGCCTCGATCTCGAGGGTGGGGGCCAAGCTTTCCGCTTCGGCGGCCACTGCGGTTTCTCTTTCGCGGCGGGCGATTTCGCTGCGCGCCTGGTCCATCATGCGGCGGCACGCCACCTGAATCAGCCAGCCCCGAGGATTTTCCGGAACGCCCTCCTGCGGCCATTGCGTGAAAGCGGCGATCATTGCTTCCTGCACCGCATCCTCGGCCGAGGAGAAATCCCGGAAACGGCGAGCGACCGCGCCGAGCACCTGCGGCGCAACTTCACGCAGCAGATGCTCGGTAGTCGCATCCCATTCCTTGGTCATCGCATCTCCCCTTACAGCATTTCCGGCGGCGGCCCGCTCATGACCTGACGCACTTCAATCGGCATGTTCAACGGTGCTCCACCGGGGCCGGGCGCGGCGGATACCTTGCCGGCAATCTCATAAGCTCGCTCCGGACTGTCAACATCGATGATCCAAAAGCCGGCCAGAAATTCTTTGGACTCCGCAAAAATACCGTCAGTGACGGGCCGGCCATCCTTGCCTGCCCGCACCAGCTTCGCCTGGTCGGGAAACGCTAGCCCTTCCGCCGACACCAACTCTCCCCGTTGGTGGAGCTCTTTATTGGTAGCCATCATGAAGCCGATGTGTGCCTGAAGGTCCTTCTTGGGCCATTCTGGCACGCCGTGCCCGGATTTCATCGTGTTCATCATCAGAATGTATTTCATCGTCTTGCTCCTTTTGATTTTATTCAGCCCCAGTTCCAGAGCCTTCACGGTTAAGCCGTGACTGCGTTCTCGACATTTCGTTTATCGCGTCTTGGGTAGTGATGCAGTTTGAGGGGAGACTCGTATCAGGGCATGCCTTCAGGCATGCCATCTCGCAGCGAGGTTTGAAAACCGGCTTCAGCCGCTGGCCCTGACGACGAGTCGCAGCGGCTAAAGCCGGTTCGTCCCTAAGCGGCTATCGGCATCGCTGAAGCGATGCCCTGACACGAATCTTTTTTCAAACTGCACCACTACCCTTCTTGGTTTCATAGACCGCGAACTGACGCACTTCAATCGGCATGTTCATAGACACAGCGGAAATCAGTCCCGCGATGGCATACGCGCGCTCCGCGTTCGGAACCTCAACGATCCAGTAGCCCAACAGAAATTCCTTCGCCTCAGGGAAAATGCCGTCGGTGACAGGCACGCCGTTCTTCTCGCCGCGCACCACCTTGGCTTCCTTCGGTCCCGCTAAGCCCTGGGTCGCAATAAATTCTCCAGACTCGGTCAGATCCTGGTTGATGCGATGCAGTCTCGCCATATGCGCCTCAATCTCCTGTTTCGGCCAGGCGTGATACCCCTCAACCCCTGCCTTCGTGCCCGACATCAGCAAAATGTATTTCATTTTCGTTCGCTCCTTGTTCTTGTCTACTCATTCCTGTGTACTCACCTGGTTTCAGTTCCTCTAAGTCTTCGAGATTGTGTGGAACATCCATCGGACGCCAAATTTGTCGGTGAGCGCCCCGTAGCTACCGAAAAACTGTTGGCTCAGCGGATCGATGACGTCTGCCCCCTCAGAGAGTTTGTCAAAGAGAAGTTTCAACTCTTCAAACGTTCCTCCACTGAGATATAAGCACGCGGTATTACCGCATACGCGCGTGCGGTCGAGCCGAAGCCAGTCCGACGCCGAAATGTCCACATTGCTGCTTCTGAGGCGGGCATTGAGGACCTTTTCGTGTTGGAATGCGGGCATGTGATCCTTGGCCGGAGTGTCTTTCACCTTGGTGACCATCAGTTCTCCGCCAAAACAGGCTTTGTAGAACTCCATTGCCTCACGGCAGTTTCCATCGAGCAAAAGATAAGGTGTCAAGGTTGTCATTTCATCTCCTCCCGTTTTCGCGATCTTGACATCGGCTATCGAACGAACCGGTAGGGCCGTGAGCGCAACTGCCCCAATCACCGATGCGATGAATTGGCGACGAGATACCCCGTAGCGCATGGCCCCCTCCTTCTTTCGAACACTTGCCAGACCCAAGTCTGCGTCTTCATCCCGTAGTCGGAGCCGTTCCGCCATTCTCTACATCTTCCTCAAGAATATTTCTTGGGCCAAAAATCACTACCCCATGTCGATTTAGGAGCACCAGAACCGACAAACAAGTGGAGGCGGGAAAATGACAACCGACGGAATGGTAGTGGATGTCAGCCAGGACTGGATGCTGGCCTGCGATGTGCAACAGGCGTTTATGCAGCCGCCGTGCATGGCGAACGATTCCTGGGACTACAGCGCCCGCTGCCGTCAAGTCCGGGCGCTAGGCGGCGATTGCTACAATTTCATCCCCCTGAAGATTGACCGCTTGGCGCTGTTCGTTGCAGACGCTTCAGGCAAGGGCTTAGCTGCCGCACTCATGATCGCCAATGTGCAGTCCTCCGTCCGCACGGCGGCATTGTTCACGGAAGATGATTTGCCCGCCCTGCTCAAGGTGGTGAATCGTCAGGCCTACGCTTCATCGTCCGAGGCCCGCTACGCAACTTTATTCTACGGAGTATTCGACGGTTCAACCCGCACTCTGCGCTACGTAAATGCCGGACACAATCCACCCGTCCTCATTCGGCGAGATGCTTCAATGCAAGATGGTTCAATGCATTGCCTGGAAACGGGTGGCGCACCCGTTGGACTGTTCGCTGATTCGGAATACAGGGAGGGCACCGTAAAGCTCGAAACCGGTGATCTGCTGATCGCCTTCACTGACGGACTCACCGAAGCAACCAATCAGAACGGGGAGGAATGGGGAGTTCAGGGCTTATTGCAAGCAGCCGCCCGCGGAGCGCAATGCTCTCAAAACACCGACGATCTCGTGAACCTGATCTTTCACTCGATGGATGAGTTCTCCAAAGGACACCAAACCGACGATGCAACCTTGGCCGTCGTAAGGGTTGGCCCGCCGGCGCTCTAAACAGTTGGCAGTCGCAGCGCGCTGGGCGAAGGGTGCGAGAGATGGCATGCGAAACATGGGGATGAGAGACAAGGGAAGTCTCGCTCCCGTCCCCGCCCCGCTGGCCCACCAATTCCTCCCATCCACCCGCATATTTCCGCGCTTGAATTGATCCCCCGGCAGTTAGGGTCAAAACCGTTGCGTCTCCGGGAGGGGTCTGTTAGCCTTTTAAAAGGACTTCCTTGTCGCAGTTCGCTCCGTCGCGGCCGCGTGGATTTCCCCCGGGTCCCGCCCGATCCCGAGTTCATAAGTCGGTTCATAAGTTGGTCCAAAAGTTTTTCTGCACCACGCCGTGCAACGCATCTTAGAAGCGCAGTTTGAAAAGACGCGTGCACCCAAGGAGACACACCATTGGCATCAAAAAGCCGTTATTTATTCACTTCCGAATCCGTCACCGAAGGCCATCCCGATAAGATCGCCGACCAGATTTCCGACGCCATCCTCGACGCCTGCCTCACCGAGGATTCCTCCAGCCGCGTGGCCTGCGAGACTCTCACCGCCACCGGCCTGGTCGTGATCGCCGGCGAAATCACCACCAAAGCTTACGTCGATTTCCAGCAGGTGGTCCGCGGCACCGTCGGCGCCATCGGCTACGACAACGCCGTCTACGGCTTTGACTGCAACACCTGCGCCGTAATCTCCAGCATCAACAAACAGTCCGGCGACATCGCCATGGGCGTAGACACCGGCGGCGCCGGCGACCAGGGCATGATGTTCGGCTACGCGGTGGATGAGAATGAGGAGTTGATGCCGACTCCCATTTCTCTGGCGCACAAGCTCACCATGCGGCTCTCGCAGGTTCGCAAGAATGGAACGCTTCCCTTCCTTCGTCCCGACGGCAAATCCCAAGTCACCGTTGAATATGACGCCAACGGCAAGGTTCTCCGCGTCGATGCGGTCGTCATTTCCACGCAGCACTCCGAGACCGTCGCCAATGACGAACTGCGGGCGAGCATTCTGAAGCATGTGATTCAGGCCGTTATTCCGGCGCACCTGCTTGATGAGGATACGAAGTATCACATCAATCCCACGGGCCGGTTTGTGATTGGCGGGCCCATGGGCGACACCGGGCTCACCGGACGCAAGATTATCGTCGACACCTACGGCGGTATGGGCCGCCACGGCGGCGGGGCATTCAGCGGCAAGGATCCGACCAAGGTCGATCGCTCGGCGGCTTACATGGCGCGCCACATCGCCAAGAACGTGGTCGCGGGCGGACTGGCGGGGCGCTGCGAAGTGCAGCTCGCCTATGCCATTGGCGTGGCCGACCCCGTCAGCGTGCTGGTCGAGACGTTTGGCACGGCGAAGGTCGATCCCGAGATTATCCCGGACCTGATTCGCGCGCACTTCAAGTTGACGCCGCGCGGCATCATCGAATCGCTCAACCTGCGCCGCCCGATCTACAAAAAGACTGCGGCGTATGGCCACTTTGGGCGGAGCGACGCCGACTTTACCTGGGAGTCGACCGACAAAGCGCCAAAACTGGCCAGTGATGCCGGGATAAGGAATTCCGCTTCGGTGGCGTGAAAATAGCCAAAATTGGCGACGCTTAGGGCCTTTGCACCAAAGAGGAGGATTGTATGGCGAAAGCTATTGAGGGCCCCATTAAAGTATTTCATTTTCCATGTCGGGTGGAAGTACGCCGCGCCAGGTTTACGCCATTCGCCGTGCTGAGGTACATCGACCCAGCCAAACTGAGCAAGGGGTCGCACAAGGTCGAGATTGGTTACAGCGAAGGCGGATGTTGCCGAAACAGCGTCTATGCGGTGATCAGAAATAGGATGGTGACCGGAATTGAGGTTGAACCCTGCAAGGAAGCAAAGGCAATTCGGTCAAAAGAAGATAGGGCCGTAATTGCCCAGGCCTGGAAGGCGGTCGGCGGCCGCCCGAACAAATGGAAACCGATTGCGGTCGGGGAGTTCTTCTCTTCAGGCAATGTGTTGTTGGAGATTGGAGGCAGGTTCTTTTGCATCGTAATTTCTTGGGGGGGGCGATTGTATTCGTGCTGCTTAATTCGGGGATCCTGGCCCTATTGCATTCCGTACGAGGACGAAATCATCCGCTGAGAAAGCCCGCGAGCATGCATACCGATGGAAAGCGTCCTCGCCTGAATTGAGGGAACCAAAGTGCCATTCTGGGCGTGGGCCGAAAGACCAACCCCTAACGATCATTTGGAATCCTAACTGGGCCACGAACTTCGTGTATTCTTGCAAAAACGTTACGAGGCTCGAACCATTCGTAAGGTAATTAACTTAGCTTTCTGCCGCTTCAAAGCGCGCCACACAG
>JBELAE010000325.1:0-6200 GCA_049509155.1 Candidatus Sulfotelmatobacter sp. | reverse complement strand
CGTTACCGCGGCCAACTGGCCCATTTATCATGTCGAGACTGGTTTCTAACGGGGTGCAAATCCTGCCCGTAACTGCAGATCACGTTCTGCGAGTCGAATCGCTGCCAGACCATCATCGTGATCCTTTTGACCGGATGCTGATCGCGCAGAGCCTGGAAGAGAGATTGCCGCTGGTGACCGCCGATCGCGCTTTTGCAGACTATCCCGTCGAATTAATTTGGTAATCTGAGTTTGAGCTCACCAGCAATCAAGCCAGGAGCTGATATTGACCCGTCCTAAACCGCTCGTACTCATCATTCTTGACGGCTGGGGTTATCGAGCCGAAACCAAGGCCAACGCCATCGCGCTGGCGCGCAAGCCCACTTATGACCGACTGCTGCGCGAGTATCCCAACACCCTGATTCATACCAGCGGGCCGTTCGTGGGATTGCCCGAAGGGCAGATGGGCAATAGCGAGGTCGGGCATCTCAATATGGGCGCCGGGCGCATCGTGCACATGGATATTACGCGGATCGACCTGATGATCCAGAACGGGGAATTCTTTTCGCATCCCGTGCTTCTTGAAGCGATGAGGCAGGCGCGCACCGGCGAGCGGCGATTGCATCTGTTCGGGCTGGTTTCGGATGGAGGCGTGCATTCGCAGCAGGCTCATCTTTATGCCTTGTTGAAAATGGCCAAGCAGAATGGGCTGGAGCGCGTTTTCGTGCACGCCTTCATGGACGGGCGCGACACGCTGCCCACCAATGGCGCGGGCTACCTCGAACAGCTTCAGCAGAAGATGCGCGAGTACAACTGCGGCAAGATTGCCACGGTCAATGGCCGCTACTACGCCATGGACCGCGACCGGCGCTGGGAGCGCATTGCCAAGGCTTACAACGCGATGGTTTTCGCCGACGCGGAAGGCGGCAAGTGTGCCGATCCGGTGCAGGGGATGAAGGATTCCTACAACAAGAATGTTACTGACGAGTTCGTGATTCCGTTTGTGTGTACCGACGACAGAGGGCAGGCGCTGGCCACCATTCGCGACGAGGACTCGTGCATCTGCTTCAACTTTCGCGCTGACCGGGTTCGCCAGATCACGCGTGCTCTCACTCGCAATAGCGGACTGAATGACAAGGGCGGCAGCGATCTTCCGGGTGCGGCCGATCTCGATTCCACCATTCCGCGCGACCGCGTGCCGAAAAATCTCCGCTATGTCTGCATGACGCAATACGACAAGAACTTCAGCTTGCCGGTGGTGATTCCGCCGGAATCAATGGCGAACATTCTGGCCAACGTGATGGGAAATCAGAAGATGCGCAACCTGCGCGTGGCCGAGACGGAGAAGTATGCGCACGTGACATATTTTTTCAACGGCGGAGTCGAACAGCCATTCCCCGGCGAAGAGCGCCTGGTAGTGCCTTCGCAGAAAGTCGCGACTTACGATCTGAAGCCGGAGATGAGTGCAGCCGGCATTGCCGATGCGGTGGTGAAAGCCACGGAAGAAGGCACGTTCGACGTCATGATCGTGAACTTCGCCAATGCCGACATGGTGGGGCATTCCGGCAAGATCGAGCCTACGATCAAGGCGGTCGAAACCGTGGACGCTTGCCTTGCCCGCATTGAGTCCGCGGTTCGGGCCCAAGGCGGAGCCATGCTGATCACCGCCGACCACGGCAACGCTGAAATGATGATCGATCCCGCAACCGGCGGTCCGCATACGGCGCACACGACCAACCCGGTGCCGTTTATTCTGGTTTCAGAAAATGCCAAGCAGTTCACGCTGAAGCCTGGAGGATCGCTGCGCGATATTTCGCCGACGCTGCTGGGAATGCTGGGGGTCGACGAACCGAAAGAGATGACGGGAGCGGATCTGCGGATTCCGCTGAAGGATTTGCAGGCGAAATAAGCTCTGGGAACGAGAACTGGTCGTCCCCAGAGCTTCTGATTGAAACGAGCTTTTGATTGAAAGTTTAGTTCGCCAGCAGCGCCGGCGCCGTTGCCAGAAGTCCAGCCACCAACTCCAGGTCGTGCAGGTCCTCGCGGCTGAAATCCTGCGCAAATTTCGGATCGAGCGCCTTGCGCGAGATCTGAATCACGCCCACCACCACCGAATCTTGGTCCATGATTGGCACCGACATCAGCTTCTGAATCGGTGACGGGTGGATCGGTTCGTCCGAATCGGTGGCCGCGGGTTTAATGGTCTCAAAAATACTGGCGTGCTTGACCCGGGCAAAGTTGTTGAAAATCTCCGCCTTCTTGCTGAGTGCCGTATGCGCCGCCACCGCTTTGCCGGATAGCGGAATCGCGCCGGAAGTGCGCAAGTACTCGGGAAACACAAAGTGTAGCGAGCCCTGCTGCAGCCGCATGAGAGCGACTTCGGTATACTGTACGCGAAAAATCTTGGCTAGGACCATGCACAGGTCCAGCGCCGACACTCCCTGGCCCAGTACAGATCCCAAGGGGAGAAGATGCTCAGGAAGTGAAACTTCTTCCATCATCCCGTGATCGTTATTTTGGGTCATAAAGGTACCCCATAACTCCGTTTTGCACTCGAACATAGACTCTATCGCACTTTGTGCGCCATTAGGTACTGCCCAAAGTAATGATCGAGTTAGGTATAAGTCTTGTGTTTTCAGTAGAGGGCCAAACCGAAGTCGGTGTCCATTACGGAATGACCCGCAGTGTTACCCGCCGCAAACCATCAACACCGTGACAGTTTTTGTCAGTTGTACAGCGGTCGAGTTCGGGGCGGCTCCGGCGGTTTCTTCCGGGACGCCAACTCATTTACACTTCCGCTTATGAATAACCCGACGCAACCCAATGTGAAGCTAACCAACGTCCCCGACTACCGCGAAAATTATGCCAACAGCGTGCAGATGCGGGTCAACATCTGGGACTTCTTTTTGGTCTTCGGAACGCTGCAGCAACAGAGCGAGACGCAGGTGGAGATCAAGAGCTTTCAGGGCATCTACCTGAGCCCGCAGCAGGCCAAGGCGCTGCTCGGTCTTTTGCAGCAGAACGTCGCCGGCTACGAGAGCGCTTTCGGCGAGATCAAACTCGACCCGCGCATGGCACCGCAGGGCCCGGTTCACTAGACCAAAATTCTGGGGCCACGGATTCACACGGATATACGCGGATCAAAGACAAAATTGGAAACGCTCAAAAACACATCCGTGAGAATTCGTGGCAAGCCCTCCCTTGGGTCGGCATGCCATCCGGCGTTGGTGTTCGCCGGCGTCTTGATCGCGATTTTTCTGCTGCATATCCGGCTGCTGCAGCTTCCTTATTTCTGGGACGAAGCGGGCTACTATGTGCCAGCAGCCCGCGACCTGCTGCTGACCGGGAGCCTGATTCCGCACACCACAATATCGAACGCGCATCCGCCGCTGGTGCTGGCGTGGATTGCTCTGTGGTGGAAATGTGTGGGCTATGCGCCGCTGGTAACGCGTTCGGCCATGTTGACGATCGCCGCGTTTGCGCTGCTGGGAGTGTTTCGGCTGGCCGAGCGTGTGGCGAATACGCAGGTGGCCATCGCCTCCACGGTGTGCACGGCACTGTATCCGGTTTTCTTCTCGCAAAGTTCGCTGGCGCAGGTGGATCTGGCCGCGGCGGGGCTTATTTTCTGGGGATTGCATGCTTACCTGGAAGAGCGTCCGGTCGCAGTCACCGTCTGGTTCTCGCTGGCGACGCTGGCCAAAGAGACGGCGATTCTCGCGCCGCTTGCGCTGGCGGCATGGGAGGCGTTGCGGTTTATCGCGCCGAAAGCGAGTGCGCTGCGAAGGTTATGGGCAGACTCAAGGACTGAATCCGCTGGCAGTTCGTCGAAACGGATTTTGCCGCTGTTGCTTCCGCTACTTCCGCTGACCCTGTGGTACGCCTATCACTTTGCCCGCACCGGATACGTTTTCGGCAATCCGGAATTCTTCCGTTACAACGTGGCCGCGACTCTGAACCCTTTGCGATTTCTGCTGGCGCTGGTGCTGCGCCTGTGGCAGGTCTTCGGCTACATGCATTTGTGGCTGCTCACGCTCGGCATGTTGCTGGCGATGCTGCTGCCGCCGCTAAAAGATAAAGACAAAGGTAAAGAGGATGAGGTCGAGCGCCCGCGTATCGCGATCCCGGTGCAGATGATCTTTCTCGCGGTTGTGAAAGTATACGTCGTGGCAATGGCATTGATCGGGGGCGCGGAACTGGCGCGCTATATGCTGCCGGCGGTGCCGCTGGTGATCATCGTTGCGGTGTCGACTCTGCGTCGGCGGTTGCGCTATTGGCCCGCAGCCGTCGGTGTAGTCGCGATTGCGTTTGTGGCGGCATGGTTTTGGAATCCGCCTTACGGATTCTCGCCCGAAGATAATCTTGCTTATCGCGATTACATTGTTCTGCATCAGGATGCGGAGCGCTTCCTCGAGGCCCGCTATCCCATGGCGCATGCGCTTACGGCGTGGCCGGCTTCGGACGAACTGGCTCGTCCCTGGCTGGGTTACGTCACGCGCCCGGTGCAGGTGGTGAGCATCGAAGATTTTTCTCTGGAAGAAGTGCTGTCGGCCGCTGATTTTCGCTCACACTTCGAAGTGGCGCTGGTGTTCTCGACCAAATACGAGCCTCCGCATCCGCTGCTCGATCGCTGGACAACCTGGACCGATCTGAAGCGCAGATTCTTCGGCTACCATCGCGACTTGCCTCCTGAGGCCATCGCTCGGATTCTTGGTGGGCGCGTTGTGTTTCCGGAAGAACGCAACGGGCAGTGGGTTGCGGTGATTGAGATGGAGCAGAGCGAAATACAAAATGCACGGAATTGAAACCGCTTTGTCATCCTGAGTGAAGGGAAGGATCTATGCAGTCGCAGCCACTTGCATGGGTCCTTCGCTTCGCTCAGGATGACAGGGCATGCTCAGGCCGAACTACGGGCGGGATCAGCTATCTCTGCATCAGATGACACGAATGCGTTTTGATTACCAGCCAGACTTCCTTGCCCGGCTGGAGTTGCAGTGAGTCGCGGGCGGCGAGGGTGAGGTGGACCTCCATTTCGACTCGACACTTTACTCGCGCCGAGACGATCACATCGCGTTGCTCGAGCGAGGCAATCCGGCCCGGAATTACATTGCGGGCGCTCAGCCCGACCGGTGCCGCCGTGGCCAAAAGAATATCGCCGGCGCGGATGCCCACGCGCAGCGCCGAGCCCACGCCTCCGCGTACCAGCGGGGTTTCGAGCGGCACGGAGCCATCGTCGCCTGCTATGCGACATGTCATGGTGCCGCGCTCCGGACGGATTGCCTCCACCACGGCATCAAAAATGTTCTCAAATCCCACCAGTTGTGCGACCGTTTCCTGCTGCGGCGCGGCGATCACTTCGTGCGGCGTGCCTTGGGCTACGATGCGTCCGGCGTCGAGCACCAGCACGCGCTCGCCCAGCGCGAAAACTTCTTCCCGGCTGTGCGTGACATAGAGGATGGGAATGCGGTGAGCCTGATTCCACTGGCGCAGGTCGTCGATAATCTTTGATTTTGTCGCGGCGTCGAGCGCGGCCAAAGGCTCGTCCAGGAGCAGCACGGCGGGGTCGGTCACGAGCGTTCGCGCTAAAGCGGTGCGCTGGCTTTCTCCTCCGGAAATCTGCCGCGGGTAGCGCTGCGCGAGATGAGGAATTCGAAAGGCCTGAAGAATTGCAGACGTTTGTGCCCCCCGCTCCGCCTGCGGCAGATGCGCGAGGCCATATTGCACGTTCTGCTCGACTGTCAGATGCGGAAACAGAGCGAGATGCTGAAACACGTATCCGACGCGGCGTTTGGCCACAGGGAGATCGACTAAAGTGCGACTGGTATCCGTTGCGGCATCGAACCAGATTCGATCGCCGATGGCGATGCGTCCCGAGTCAGGTTTCGATAATCCGGCAACGCAATCCAGCAGAGTCG
The DNA here is from genome assembly GCA_049509155.1 of Candidatus Sulfotelmatobacter sp. Lineage (GTDB taxonomy): Bacteria > Acidobacteriota > Terriglobia > Terriglobales > Acidobacteriaceae > Sulfotelmatobacter. Next base: position 309 of record JBELAE010000325.1, on the reverse strand, counting down.
TCTTACCCGCTCCGGACGGGCCGAACAAAATCGTGAAACCGGGCGCGGCCTGAAAGTCGACTTCCAGAACGAAGCCTTGCGCTTGTGCGGCGTAGCACTTTCGGAACCGCGCAGCGAGCAGCGGGCCGAGGGATTCATGAGCCGGGGCCGACGGCGATGAGAGGGCAACGGCTCCGGGTTCGGCGTCTTTCATGCGCGCCTCAGTCATCATCGTTATTTTACGGGCCCGATCACCCATGCCCGCCGGTTCAGACCATACACTAGCGCGAGTACCGCAAAGCTGAACGCCAGCAACAGCAGCGCCGTCTC
>JBELAE010000324.1:0-6227 GCA_049509155.1 Candidatus Sulfotelmatobacter sp. | reverse complement strand
CTAAGCATCCGTCGGTGGGGGCGGTGCGGTCGATCGGGCTGTTTGGCATTGTCGAACTGGTACGCAGCCGCAAGACTCGGCAGCCAATGGCTCCGTTTAACGGCACTTCAGAAGAAATGGGCGCGCTGGGCCGCTTCTTCCGGGAGCAGGGGCTCTATACCATCGTGCGCTGGAACTCGTTCTATACCAACCCTCCGCTGTGCATTAACGAGCAGCAACTGCGGGAGGCGTTTGCCATCATCGACAAGGGGCTTGAGATCACGGACAAGGCGGTGAAAGACTAAGAGTGCAAGTCCCGGTCAAATCTTCGTTCTAAATTCAAGTGTTGGAGTCCGAGTCAAGATTCTTATGCTGCCCCTTGTCCCGCCCAAAAAGCCGGCAGACAGGGGGCAGGTGGCTTTTGTCTGCCTGCAGGATGCTAGAATCAAAAGCTAAGGCGATGATTCCAAAGTCGTTATGAAAAGACTGAGTATTTATATTCTGATCCTGCTGGGCATGCTGGGCGCTGCTTGCTCGGTTCAGGCTTCCGCGCAGACGCGGAGCAGGTTTTCTTCCCAGAGCCGCGCCTCCCGCAAGGCGGAGAACAAACAGCGGAAGGCCATGAAGAAGTATATGAAGGCGCAAAAGAAAGCGCAGCGCAAGATGATCAAGAAGGATCGAAAGAATACGAAGCTTCCCCGGAGGCAGTTCTGATCCTTTTCCGCCGGCCCGCCGTTCCGACCCCCAGTTTTTGAGCCCTCAGGCCGATGACAGCTGGAGCTTAAGACTCGGTCTCTAAACTCGCCCAGAACCCTTGCGGGGCGCGGGATTTGAGGGCTCAGACGCCGGAATATTTCCGCAAGGATTTGCTTGCACGTTTGGCCCGCTAGGGGCACAATCTAGAGGTTATAAGACAGCCCCCTGGAGTGGAGCCCAACCTGCCACTCGGAAGAAGGTCGAAAAATGAAGAAAAACTGGATATTCCTAGCGTTGTTTCTGTCTATCGTCCTGGTGGTACCGGGCTTCGCGCAGAAGGCCCCTTCAGGGGGTGGCGCACCACCGGCAGGGATTGGTCCGAGCGGTGCCGCGCGAGAACCGCTGTCGCCTTATAAGCCGAATGACTTCTGGGACGGGGACGATCCGAACCTGGCGCATCTGATTGCCCACCCATTTGCCACTAAGGCGTACGTGCAGCGGCTGGTGGGGCCCATCCGGGACCGGATCAACGAACTGGATGAATTGACTTCAGAAAACAAAAAGATGATCAGGGATGTGGACGCCCGCGCGCAGCAGGGCATTCAGCTGGTTTCGGAGAAGATCAGCCTGGCGGAACAGCATGCCAAGGACGCGGCCGACGCGGCCAACAAGGCGCAGCTGGCGCAGACGGCTGCGACCCAAGCCGTGACCCGGGTCTCGACCGAGGAGCAGGTCGTGGGCAACCTCGATCGCTACAAGGGAAGCGCGGACGCCGAGATTCGTTTCCGCGTGGGCCAGACCGTTCTGAGCAAGACGGCGAAGGATGCGCTCGATGAGATGGCAGCGCCGCTGAGGGGTCAGCGCAACTTTATCATCGAAGTCCGCGGGTTCTCTCCCGGCCACGGTCAGGCTGCGATCGCGAGTTCGCAGACGATGGCGGATTCGGTGGTGCGCTATCTGGTGCTCAACCACCATATTCCGCTCTATCGGATTTACGTGTTGAGCATGGGCAGCGCGCCCCTGGCTGGCGCGGATGGTAAGATGGCGAAGCCGATCAGCGGGGGACGGGTGGAAATCAACCTGCTCAAGAACGATCTGGTGGGCTCGGTGCAACACTGAAGGTTTTCGACTGAGGTCCAACGGGGGGTCGCGAAGGCGCACGAGTTTTAACCCAGGGAATCCCAAGAAGTGAGAGGTTGGCCGTGAGTTCTGCCGATCGAGGGGAACCCGTTGGAGCTTGGATATACCGGCTGCAGACTTGGCCGCGACGGTATGGGATTGCGCTGGTCGCCGTTACCGCGGCGGCTGTGATTTGGTACGGTCTGACTAACATAGTCGGGGTTATCCCTCCGGTTATCCTGTTTTATCCCACCATCATGCTGGTCGCTCTGCTGGGCGGATTTGGACCCGGCGTGTTTGCGACCGCTCTTTCGGAAGCGATTGCCACATTTGCCTTGGCCGGACCACTCAGTTCATTCGTGGTCCAGAATCGGCAAGTCATCGTCGCGCGAGCTTTGTTCGCGGTTTTTGGAATCGCCATTAGCGGGTTGGGCGATTGGTTCCGGTGGCACACGAAACGACTGGAGGAATTCGAACGGGCGGTGGAAGGCCTGGAAGAGATGATCGTCGTGGTCGATCGCGATTACCGGTTCGTGCTCGCGAATCGAGCTTTTGCACATTATCGGGACATGGAAAAGAGCGATCTAATCGGCCGGCGGGTTGTGGACGTATTGAACCCCGGGGTCTTTGAAACGACGGTCAAGCCGAAGCTGGATGAATGTTTCCGGGGGAAAATCGTTCAATATGAAATGCGCTATCGATACCCGTCGCGGGGTGAGAGAGACCTTTTTATCACCTACTTTCCCATCGAGGGGCCGGGCGGGGTCGACCGCGTCGCCAGCGTATTGCAGGACATCACCGAGCGCAAACAAGCCGAGCGCTCGTTGAAGCTGTTCCGAGCATTGATCGACCAGTCCAATGACGCGGTGGAAGTGGTCGATCCGGAAACGCTGCGTTTCCTGGATGTGAATGAGAAGGCATGCCAGGACCTGGGCTACAGCCGCGAAGAGCTGCTTGCGATGACGGTGTTCGATATTAATCCCAACCTGAACGAATTCAAACGGACCAAAGTGCTGGAACGGTTGCTCGAGGCGGGATACGTCGTGATGCAGGGCATACACCGGCGTAAGGATGGATCGCTGTTTCCTGTGGAGACCAGCCTGAGGCAGGTCCAGCTGGACAGGACATATGTAGTGGCTGTTTCCCGCGACATCAGCGATCGCAAAAAGGCGGAGGATGCGCTGCGAGCGAGCGAGGACCAGTATCGCGATTTGGTGGAGCACAGCGAAGATCTAGTGTGCACGCACGATCTGGAGGGGCGGATGCTGTCGGCGAATCCTGCGCCGGCGCGCTTGCTGGGATATGAAGTCGAGGAGTTCCTGAAGATTCCGATGCGAGATCTGATCGTGCCCGAGTACCGCGTATTGTTCGACGAGTATCTGGCGCGGATGAAGGCAAACGGGGCGGACAGCGGTTTGATGTGCGTGATGGCGCGGAACGGAGAGATGCGGACATGGGAATACAACAACACGCTCCGCACCGAGGGAGTGGGCACGCCCATTGTGCGCGGGATGGCGCATGATGTCACGGAGAAAAGGCGCGCGGAGTTGGGGTTGCTCGAGTCGGAACATCGGTTTCGGGTGGCGCTCAAGGATTCTGCGATCACGGTTTTCAGTCAGGACTGCGATCTGCGATACACCTGGATTTACAACCCGCAACTTCCCTGGCTCCAGGAGGCCGTTGGCAAAACCGACTCAGAAATAATGGGAGCGAAGAAGGCCAGAAGCCTGGTCGAACTGAAACTTCGTGCGCTGAAGAGCGGTGCGGCGCTGCGGGAGGAAGTGGCGATCCCGAGCGAGGGCAAGCTGATGGCTTTCGATGTGGCGGTTGAGCCCTTGTTCGATGCGAATGGGAGCGTTGTCGGAATTACGGGCGCTTCCGTGGACATTGCGCGTCTACGTGAAATAACCGACCGCTTGCAGGACGCCAGAGATAAGTTGCTGCAGGAGAAGTCGTACCTGGAGAGCGAGATCCAGACCGAGCTGGGGTTTGAAGAAGTGGTGGGGCAGAGTCCGGCGTTGCGCGAGGTTTTGAAAAACGTGCGAGTCGTGGCCCCGACTGATTCAACGGTCTTGTTGCTGGGCGAGACCGGCACCGGAAAGGAACTCATGGCGCGCTCGCTGCACGCGCTGAGTTCGAGGCGCGACCACGGTTTCATCAAACTCAACTGTGCCGCTGTGCCCTCGGGGTTGCTGGAGAGCGAACTCTTCGGGCATGAGAGAGGAGCGTTTACCGGGGCCGTCAACCGGAAAGTTGGGCGCATTGAACTGGCGGATAAGGGAACGCTGTTCCTGGATGAGATTGGCGAATTGCCGCTTGAGTTGCAGCCGAAGTTGTTGCGGGTGCTGCAGGATCGCGAGTTCGAGCGGCTGGGCGGAGTGCGCACGTTGCACGTAGATGTACGGATCGTCTGTGCCACCAACCGTGATTTGCGCCAAGACACTGCCGATGGGAAGTTTCGCGAAGATTTGTTCTACCGGCTCAATGTTTTTCCCATCGACTTGCCGACGTTAAGGGAACGGCGCAGCGACATTCCGATTCTGACGCATCACTTTGTGCGCAAGCACTCCGCGCGGATGGGCAAGCACATCGAACTTATCCCGGATGAAACGATCACAGTGCTGGAGAACTGGAACTGGCCCGGCAATATCCGCGAATTGGAGAACATGATCGAACGCATGGTCATCTTGAGCAAGGGGCCAGTGTTGGCTGCTCCACCGGCGGAATTGGATGCTCCACAGGAGAGTACGGAAGACAATCTTTCGGAAATGGGGCGCGAGCACATCATTCGGGTTCTACGGGAAACGAACGGGGTTTTGTCGGGAGCGGACGGGGCCGCGAGCCGGTTGGGAATCAAGCGCACGACGCTGCAGTCAATGATCAAGCGGTTCGGAATTGGGGTGCAGGATTACCGGAGGGGAAGTGGGACGTTCGGCCCGCAATAACAAATCTGGGCGCAGGGGCTGAAGCCCCATCACTTCAGGCGTTGGCGCGGCCCCTGAAGAGCCGCTCTTCCACGGTGCTTTCGAAGGGCGTCCTTCCATAGGGCAGTCCTTTAGCTTTCCATGATGGCGAGGTCGATGGCCCCAGGCTTTTCAAAGCCATGCTGACCAAGCCATCATTTTTCCAGACGGTTGTATTTTTTCAGGACTTCGCGAAGGCGGTCGTGGGGCAGGGCAATCACGGTGTGATTATTGATTCCGGTCATGGTTTCGGCGGCGACCATGGCGTTGACCACGGCTTCTTCGGTAGCCTCGACGGTCGCCAGAAAAATCGGGTCGAGGGAATCGTTCGGGAGCATAGTGAGCTGATGTAATCCTTTGGTGCCGACGGCACCGGGATTGGCGGTGGAGAAGGCGATAAAGATGTCGCCGGAGCCGTCGCCGGAATAGCTGCCGTCGCGGCCCAAGCCGAGCGAGATCTTGCGGGCGATACGCTTCAGTTGGGTGGGGATCAGCGGGGCGTCGGTCGCGAGCACTACGATGATAGACCCGACGTCGTCCTTCCAGACGGTGTGTTCGGGAATCTCGCGGCCTACATTCACGCCCGCGATGCGGAGTTGCTCGCGCGATCCATAGTTGCATTGCACGAGGACGCCGACGGTGTAACCGCCGAATTTTGCGTCGAGCACGCGTGAACTGGTTCCGATCCCGCCCTTGAATTCGTTGCAGATCATGCCCGTTCCACCGCCCACGTTGCCTTCTTCGACGGGACCGGTGTGGGCGACGTCGAGGGCGTGCCAGGCATCTTCTGGCTTGACGTGGAATCCATTGATGTCGTTGAGATAGCCGTCCCAAGTTTCGGCGACGACGGGGAGCGACCACCAGTAGCCTTCCATGTCGGGATTGCCGTGCTTGACCTTCCAGGCGATGACGGCGTCGCGGACCACGCCCACGCTGTGCGTGTTGGTGATCATGACGGGGCCGTTGAGGAAGCCGGAGTCATCGACCCAGGTGGTTCCGGTCATTTCGCCGTTGCCGTTGAGGGTGAACCAGGCGGCGAAAACGGCGTCGTTGCTGGCCTTGCCGCGGGGATGAATGGCGGTGACACCGGTGCGTACGGGGCCTTTGCCGACTTCGAGCTTGCCTTCGCCGGAGATCAGCGTGGTGTGGCCGACTTCGACTCCCTTCACGTCGGTGATGGCGTTGTTGGGGCCGGGAGCGCCGTCGAAGGGGACGCCGAGATCACGAGCGCGTGGCTTGGTCTGGGCGGACATAATCTGCGCCGAAATAATCTGCGTGGACATAGCCGCGGCCAGGGCGACGGATAGGATGAAAGATCTGCGAAGGGCTTGCGAACGGGACATGGGGTCTCCAGCAAAGTTGGAAGTATAAAGGATGGGAAGGCCAAGGGGGTTGCGCCGGCGGGCGCGGCCAGCGCGGGGGGAGCTGGAGTACAATCGCAAAACGAGCCAAATGTTCTCGGGGGAAGGT
>JBELAE010000323.1:0-6229 GCA_049509155.1 Candidatus Sulfotelmatobacter sp. | reverse complement strand
ACACGTCTTCGGCGAAGCAGCGCCTGGGAGCCGTTCTCGATCAACCATCGCGCACCGCCCTCGCCCAGGCCATGCTGCGCGACGTACTTACAACTCTGTACCACTGGCCCGCTCGGCGAGAGAACTTCGGCCCGGCGGTTGCCGTCGTCACCAGCGATCCCTATGCCGTGAATCTGGCCAGTGAGTACGGATTCGAAGTCATCCCCGATCCCGATAATCCCGGAGAAACCGGAGCCATCGAACTCGCAACTCGCATCTGCGTGGAGCGCGGCATCGACAGCACGCTGGTGATCCCGGCCGACATCCCTCTGATTCAAGCCTGGGAACTTGACGAAATCCTGAAGCACGCACCCGTCGAAGGCAGCGTCCTAGTCCCCGCCGCAGACGGACGCGGCACCAACGCCGCCTTTCGCCGCCCCGCGAATCTGTTTCCACTCCGCTTCGGCAACGACAGTTTCAAACCACACCACGCCGCGGCGCAGGCAACGGGAAAGCCGTGCATCGTGCTGAACCTTCCCGGAATTGCGGTCGACGTTGACAATCCCGCCGACCTGCAACAGCTAATTTCCCTCCCCGGCGAAACCCGCGCCCAGCACCTCGCCCGCGAATATGCCCGTGCTGGGACGATGACGGATATCATTGGCGGATGAGCAAGTCGCGAGGACCAAACAAATCAGCCGCGAAGCGGCGTGAGAATGCGGCCCACAGCGCAAGCCGTGGGTTAGCCCGCGAGGAAACGCCAGCCCCGAAGGGGCGAAAGAAACTCCCACTCACATCCCCCGAACTTCGCGTGATCCCCATCTCGCTCGCCGTCGAAATCCGCCCCGGTGACTCACTCGCCGACAAACTGCTCGAAGCCCTGCGGCAGCGCCGACTCCGCATTCAAGCTGGCGACATCCTCGTCGTGAAGCACAAAATCGTTTCCAAATCTGAAGGCCGCCTCGTCGACCTCGCCACGATCGAACCCACGAAAGATTCCATCGCGTGGGCGAAACAATACGCCCTCGACTCCCGCGTCATCGAACTCGCGCTGCGCGAGAGCCGCTCCGTCATCCGCCGCCAAAACGGTGTGCTCATCACCGAGACCCACCACGGCTTCCTCTGCGCCAACAGTGGCGTCGATGTTTCCAACGTCAACGGAGGCACTCACGCCCTGCTGCTTCCCGAAGATCCCGACCGCTCCGCCGCCAACCTGCGGCGCGCCCTCAAACGCCGCACCGGCCTTGCTATCCCAGTCATCATCACCGACAGCTTCGGCCGCCCGTGGCGTGAAGGCCTGACGGAGTTCGCCATCGGTATCGCCGGGATGAAGCCGCTGCGCGACGACCGCGGCCGCCGCGATCCACATGGCTATCGGTTGAAAGCCAGCGTCGAGGCCGTCGCCGACGAACTGGCCTGCGCTGCCGGACTCGTCTGCGGCAAACTCAACCGCGCCCCCGCCTGCATCGTCCGCGGATTCCGCTACGAACCTGGCCGAGGCCACGTCCGGACCCTGCTCCGCCCTGCATCGACCGATCTATTCCGATAACTCATCCCCTAACTCATTCGCGAAAGTGTGTCATGGCTAAGAGTGTCATCGTGAGGAGAGCGATAGCTCTCCGAGCGACCTTACGCTGCGTGGCGAGCAGTTGTGCTGTCGGCGAGGCTGCCCAGATGCAAGCTGTATGGGCATTCCCGTCCACAGCATGACACTTTCATCGGTTGTAGGGTCCCTCAACCCAGCTGCGCTGGGTTTCAGGATGACATCGCTTTTGTGGCCGCGGGCCGATCGACTACACTGTACGCACCGGAGGAAACCGTGCGCCGCGAACTTAATAACTCCGAACTCGAATCCTTCCCCGCGCTCGACTGGTCCGACATCGCCCCGCGCGTGAGTCCCGCGTTTCGCGCTTCGCTGGAGAAAATCCTCGAGACCCAGAACGGCGCCGACCTGTCACTGGAAGAGTCCTACGCCCTGGCCAACGCCGAAGGCGACGACCTTCTCGGCCTGCTCGTCGCGGCCAACATGCTCCGCGCCGAACTCGCCGGCAACATCGTCACCTACGTCGTAAACCGCAACATCAATTTCACCAACATCTGTTTCGTGGGATGCAAATTCTGCGCCTTCAGCCGCGGCCCGCGCGAAGCCGACACTTACTTCCTCACGCTCGATCAGATGGCCCAAAAAGCCGTCGAGGCCTGGCAACTCGGCGCAACTGAAGTCTGCATTCAAGGCGGATTGCCCCACGACCTGCCTAAATTCCACTATCGCGACATTCTCCGCGCGATCAAGAACGCAGTCCCGCGCATGCACATCCACGCCTTCTCGCCGATGGAAATTGTCTACGGCGTCGAACTCGCTGGCATGCCGCTGGCCGACTATCTTTCGATGTTGCGCGACAATGGACTGGGCACGCTACCCGGCACCGCCGCCGAAATTCTCGATGACGAGATCCGCCACATCCTGTCCGCTAACAAACTTTCCACCGCGCAGTGGATCGAAGTCATACGCACCGCCCACCGCTGCGGCATCCGGACCACTTCGACCCTCATGTACGGACACACCGAAACTCCTTCTCACTGGGTCCGCCAGATGCGATTGCTGCGCGACCTTCAATCCGAAACCGGAGGCTTCACCGAGTTCGTCCCCCTCGGCTTCGTTCACCAGAACACGTTGTTGTTTCATCAGGGACTCGCACGCACCGGCCCCACGCTCGCCGAGCATCTGAAAGTTCACGCGCTCGCTCGCGTGCTGCTGGCAGGCTCAATCAACAATATCCAGGTTTCGTGGGTAAAGCTGAACCGCCGCCTCTCGCAACTCTGCCTGCACGCCGGGGCCAACGATTACGGCGGCACCCTGATGGAAGAAAATATTTCCCGCGAGGCCGGAGCCACCGCTGGACAGTACACCAGCCCGCAAGATTTTCAATCGCTGATTCTGGAGATGGGCCGCATCCCGGCTGAGCGCAACACAACTTATTCACGCATCCACATGAAGCATCCGCTGATCGAAGACGAATGCACCGCCGAGCAGGCGCTGGAGGCCGAGTTCGCATGAGCGCCAATCCGGGCGCAGCCGCCCGCCCCATCGCTGTCATCGGAGGCACCGGCCCCGCCGGCATGGGACTCGCCTTGCGCTGGGCCCGCGCCGGAGAAACCGTCATCATCGGCTCCCGCAACGAAGAACGCGCCCAGCAAACTGCCGCAGCCATTCAAAGAAAAGCGGGCCCTGACGCCAATGTTTCCGGCATGGAAAACAGCGCCGCCTGCGACGCCGCCGACATCCTGATGCTGACCGTGCCCTTCGAGGCTCAAGTCACGCTCCTCAAACAACTCAAACCGGCCATGACTGACGGCAGCATTCTCATCGACGCCACGGTTCCTCTCGCGGCCAGCGTTGGCGGACGCGCCTCACGCACTCTCGGCGTCTGGCAAGGCTCCGCCGCCCAGCAGGCCGCCGAACTCGTGCCCAAAGGAGTGAGCCTGGTAGCCGCCTTCCACAACGTGTCCGCTGAAATGCTCAACGGCGACGCTCCGCTCGACTGCGACGTAATCGTCTGCAGCAACGATGCCGACGCCTCGCAACTCACCCGCGAGCTCGCAGCAAAAATTCCCGGTGTCCGCCCAATCGATGGCGGCCCGCTGCAAAACGCCCGCATCATCGAGCAGATCACCGCCCTGCTCATCGGCATGAACATCCGCTTCAAAGGTCACGCTGGAATCCGCATCACTGGGCTGCCGCCGTCGGCATATCGTTAGTGCCTCCCCGGCAACCGCGCGAAGTGCTATGCTTCCGCTCATGGACAACCGCTCAATCACCGACGTCGGAGGAACTTCCGGCGGGCTGGGAATGTTTCTGCTCGGTTTTGCCATGGCCTGCATTGGCGGCTTCCTCATCACGCATCAAGTCAGCGTGGTGGGTTCTTACTGGAGTTTCTGGGGAGGCAGCAGTTTCGGCATCACGCTTTTGCCCATGCTGTTCGGCGTTGGCATTCTGTTCTGGAACGGCAAGAGCGTCATCGGATGGCTGCTCACCGTGGCGGGAGCGCTGTTCATCTTTGCCGGCATCATCGCCAACATGCACATTTATTTTCAGCCCACCAGCCTCTTCAACACCATGGTGATGCTGATCCTGCTGGTCGGGGGTTTGGTTTTGATTGCGCGATCGGTCCGCCCCCACAGCTCCAGGCCAAGTTAGAAGTTATTCGCGAGATGATTCCGCGAAAGCGACTCGCGCGAATCAACCCGTTTCGCAGGCGAACCAGTCACGAGTAAATCAGTCGTCAGTGAACCAAGCATGACCGATCCCAATTGCCTGTTCTGCCGCATCATCAACGGCGAAATTCCCGCCAGGAAAGTTTACGAGGACGACCACGTCTTCGCTTTCGAAGACATCAACCCGCAAGCGCCCACGCACATTCTCATCATCCCCAAAAAACATTTCGCCGGATTAAAAGAGGCCGAAGCCGCCGACGCCGAACTCATCGGCCGCTGCCACCTCGCCGCCGCCCACATCGCCCGCCAGCGTAACATCGAGCAAGGCTACCGCACCGTCCTCAACGTCGGCCCCGGCGCCGGACAGTCCGTCTTCCATCTCCACGTCCACCTGCTCGGCGGCCGCCCCTTGACGTGGCCTCCAGGATAGAGCTTGCTGCACCACGGATTGAGGAACACACATCGAAGAAATGTGGAAGGTACTCGCGTAACCTTGCCCCGCGTGAATCGGCAACCGCAAAATAGTGTCGCGGCCGGGGAAAAAAAAGTAGACCGAGAACCGGCCGAAACGAAAGCGCCCGGCACAGTCCCATAGTCGCTACTTGGATTATCCTGATGCACGAGTCTCTGACAACACCTGGCGGGAGTCGCAAATGAAGCGTTTAGTTGCAGGCATTCTGTTCGCGCTGACTGCGCCGGTACTCGTGGGCCAGTCTGCTCCGGACTTTTCCCAGCAAGTTTCCCCGCAGCTTTCCTCCCATGCTCCCCTGGGAATCGTTTCCGATTGGACGCACCGTCACATCCTCTACCCGGATTCGAAAAACGATTCCGCGATGGCCCGACTCCGCGCCGTGAATCAAACCGATCCCCGCTGGCTGCAGAATTGGTATCTCCGCCATCCCGAGGCCTGGTGGCCACAACACCGCCGCCGCTCCGGCAAGGGCCGCCACAGGGACTGGAGCGTGCCCCTGTCGGCGACTCCTCTGACCTCCGCTTTTGAGCCGGTAATCGACTTCGCTTTTACCATTGGTCCCAACACGGGCTATGGCAGCCTCAACACGACCGACAACGGCAATGGCACTTTCCTCGCCACCGCTGGCACCCTCACCATAACGGGCGGCCAGGACGTTGGCTCCTACCCGCTCTTTCCCGGCGGGCCAACTCAAACCACCAGCCCAGACGGGTTCTTCTTGTACGACAATCTTTTCTACCCTTCTGAGACCCCCGTGATTAATAACAACGGCCCACTTTTCATCGGCAACGGCCTCGAGATCAACATCTTCAGCAACCCCGTCGGCGTCGATACTTTCAATTATCAGTTTTACGACGATACCGGCTACAACTATACGGCTCCTACCGGACCGGCCTTCACCCTGAGCGTCGCTCCCGGCGGCGGCCAGACCGCTCCCGCCAAGTTTGTGTTCGACGTGAACGCCGCGCCCAGTTGCACCAACGACTTCGTGGTGATCGGTATCCCCGCCAGCCCCGCTGCCGGCGGTCAGGCCAACATCGTCGGATACAACAATCTCTACAGCTATCAAGGCACCACCACGCAATCCCCGCTGTGCCCCACCGACGGCCCCACCGTAATGTTCGCCTACGCCTCGGGCACGGGACAGGTGCCGGCTTCCGTGGAGATCTCACAGAATGGGAGCCAGCTGGCCTACATTGAAAATCTGCCGACTGGCAGCTCTTACTTCCACGTCTTGACTCTGGGCACGACAGGAACCAACGGATCGAGCCCGACCGGCGCAGTTCTACCCGGCAGCCCCGGCGGCAACAACGCCATCGACCAGACCGTGCTGCTGTCGCCCGACGGCGGCATCACCAACCAAAGCTCCACTAACACAGTCTGGGTGGTTTATACCGCCGGCGATGCCAACGATTTCGCCTTCGCCACCACCTACAGCGCTGCCGGAACGGGCTCCGGTTATCTGTACAAGATCGGCAACGTATTCAACGGCAGCGCCCCGACAATTATCTGGAGCATCCCGATCGATGCCATTCCGTCGACTCCGGTCTTCGATTCGGTAAC
>JBELAE010000322.1:0-6241 GCA_049509155.1 Candidatus Sulfotelmatobacter sp. | reverse complement strand
CTGTCTCCCTGGAGCGGCTTGGGCTACGGCGGCGGTCCGACCACTCTGATCGGCGCTTCCATTGCGAGCGCCTTCACTCAAACCTTCGCTACCCCCGTTGCTTTCGGACTGCCGGGCGGAACTGATCCTTTCACCGGCAATCCGATTCCCGCCACCATTAAGGTCTTTACGGTCGGAGAAGAGCCGATCGTCTTCGTCGTCAACCGCACCGATGCCAATGGCCTGGGTAATGTAGTGGCTGGCGAACCTTGGTACAACAACGTGGTCGACAACGCTGGAACCGGGCCCTTGGCCTATGCACCGAGCCCCATTGGGCAGTTGTTCGGCGGCGTCAATTGCAGCGGATCGAGCAACGCCATCGGTAACTTTGCCGGCGGGGTGTTCACGTCCGGACTCCCGACGGGCTTGGCAAATTTCGGCGTCAACCCCATCCTCCGCGAAGCTCTTTCCGCAGCCGAAAACGTCGTTGAGTACAACGCGTTCCGCACCTACGGCGGCTCCTTAGGCGGAGCAGTTGGAGGCTCTGAGGTGAGCAACGCTAACGTGGTTGTCACCACCTCGCAGGAATCGTACCTCGTCGCCACCGCCGGCAACGCTCCGGTGAACCCCCTGGGTGGCCCTCAAGCCACAAATCCTCCGGGCACACCGTGCACCAATTTTGGAGGGTCTGGCTTGGGATCCCGGTATCGCGCTATCAGCACGAGCGAGGAAGTTGGGAATCCTACCAAGAGTCCCACGGGCGTCGCGTTAAAGGCGGACAGCATCGGCTACACTTTCTTCAGCTTCGGCAACATCAGCAACCTGGCCAACAATCCAAACTACGGATATGTGACATTGGATGGAGTGGACCCGATCTTCAACAGTTACGCCGGCGGCGATCCGGGACAGCCCGCCACGGGCGGCGCCGAGCAAGGCGAGTTGCCTGCCTGTACTCCCGCCGACAACGGTACTCAGGGCAAGGGCTGCTTGAGGACCGATGTCTGGACAGCCGGAAACTCCTTCCCGCATCTGCGCGATGGTTCCTATCGGGCATGGGCACTGCTGCGCGCCCTGTGCGATACGGCCACCGCACATTGCCTAGTCGGCTCGGATTCATTCGGCACAGAAGCCATTGTCCGCGCTGCTCAGGATGATATCCACAACAGCACAGTCGCAGTGGCGGACTTCCTGCCGTTCAGTGACGATGGCTCGTTCGGCCCTGCCGGCGGCTTCGGCGACGTCAGCTACGTCCGCTCGCACTACGCCTTCAGTTCCAGCGTAGGAGAGGGCGCCAACACCTACCCGAGCACTCACATCACGCCTTCGTTCTCCATACTTCCGGTCGGCCTCAACGCCAACCAGGCGAATGGAACGGGGGGCGATCCGGAAGCGGGCGGAGATGCGGGCGGTTGCATCATCCCGGCCCAGGTGCCCCAGGTGCTCGCGGTTACGGGCGCTTTCGGTACCAACCCACAGACCTCGGGCGGCACCAACTACGAGAAGATGAAGTTGAACTACAGCGCGCTTTCCACCGGATCACCGACGCAGGTTGCACTCACCGGAGTGTGCGGTCCTGGCAGTGGCGCTGGTTTCACTGGACAACCTTGCACTTCCAGTTTTCTGAACGCAGAGAACTCGGGCGCAACCATCGCTCCGACGCACGGCGTGAACTGCGGGAATACGGTTGGAACCTGCAATGCACCTGCGAGCGGCTTGTCGGTGGCCGTAACTGGCTTCGTGGCCGCGGACAACGACGATAACGGCGTATTCCAGGTCACCCGCATCCTGTACGACGGCCAGATCAAGGTGAGGGTTGAGCCGGTGCAGACGGGGTTTGTCAAAACCGTCACTGCGGCCGCTCAGGCAACCGCCAACACTGGCTGTGTGCAGTAAGGCACAGCTGGATTAACCACGAAACGTCGTAAGAACTACGAGGCGGGTCGCCAGTTCGGGCCCGCCTTTTCCTTGTAGCTTTCCTTAGCTCCAGCCGGGGATAAGGGGCTCCCGCCGGCCGTCGTCTATACTCCGTTGATGCCACCGGAAGCTGCAGGCATTCCTCGAAGAGCTAACGCGACTTCTGATCGGTTGGCGCGCCACTCCGAGTTCGCCTTACTGATTTTCGTCATTGCGTTGGGAGTTGGGTTGCGGGTGGCCCACTTCTTTACGACCGGTTCTTTCTTTTACGATGAGGCGTGCATTGCTTTAAATCTCGTGACGCGCCATCCGGGGCAGTTGTTGGAGCCCCTCGCGTACAACCAGGCTGCGGCGCCTGGCTTTCTTTTTCTGGAAAAATGTCTGATTCATTTTTTTGGGACCAGTGAGCTGGTTTTCAGATTGCCGGCGCTGCTGAGCTCCATTGCTGTTCTTATTTTGCTCGCCATTTTTTGCGAAAAATTGTTCAACAGGTCGCTGGCAATTTTTGCGGTTGCGATTCTTGCTGTGTCGCCATTGGCGATCACCATGGCCTCCGAATTAAAGCCCTATTCACGGACGCGGCGTTCACCCTTTGGATGATGATTCGCTTCCGCTCGCTCTTTCTTAACCCGACGTCAAGAAAACAATGGCTGTTATTTTTCCTGCCGGGGGTGCTCGCTCTATTGTTTTCGCAAACCATCATCTTTGTGCTATTAAGCCTCGGCCTGCTGCTAATAGTGGTCAAATTTCGCGAATCGCGGAGCGCTGTTAAAGCGGGTTTGGTGGTGGCGATATGGTCGGGCATTTTTTTGCTCGTATACTTCACTATCTACCGTTTCGAAGGAAATACCTTCTACATGCAGACTTGGTGGTCTGCCAATATGCTGTCCATCCTGAAGCCCCAATTTGCTGCGCGGGCTATAACGGCATTAAGTAATTTGTTCCCTCTGTCCCTCGATTCGCTCGCCTACTTGCACGAAAGGGGGCTAATTTTGCTTTCGGCTCTCGGACTCTATTTCACAGCAAAGCGAGTCGGCACAATCTGGGCGGCTGCTCTCGCATTGCCTTATGCGGCGGTTATTCTGGCATCGGCTCTGGGATTATTTCCTATTGCGCCACGACTGTTGCTATTTATCATCCCACTGTTGGTCGTCTTGGCTTCCTCGGGATTGGAATCGCTGATTGCCAAAGCGCTTCCGCAGCGTTTTTATGCCCTTTGCTGCGGTCTTGCAGTTTTTCTCCTTATTGGCAATGGAACAAGGCTTACGTATGCTCAGCAGCGAGACCACTTTCCCAGGCTTTCAAAATCGCTGATTTCTCAAGTGGAGGCCGCGCCCGATTGCGCTGCAGTTTACGTCTTCGCGGATTCTGTTCCGGCTTGGGATTTTTACACGAGAGATGTGGGGACCGAGGGTATGCCGCGCCAGGATACCTATCAAAGGATAGTCGACCGGAATAGCGAACGTGTTTTTGCCCAGGACCCGAAGCCCATACTTCCCGAGGCTTTAAGGGTTTATCGTTTGGGATGTAAACCGGTCATTCTCGGCGAGCTTCGTCTGCGCGGGATCGGAGATTCTGGTTTGCGGCAGGCGTGGGCGCGTTCGGAGTTAATACGAATGAAGAATTCCGGCGCGAGCAGTGCGTACATATTTGGCGAGCTGTACTGGCGAGATGACCTTGAAGCGCTGCTTAATGAGGCTCGTAGTATGGGTGCGAGCGCCAAAACACTGGGCGGTGGCCGTCCATTCCTCGGCTACCTTGGCAAGATCGAATTCGCTTCGAACGAGAAGGTCGTCTCACCGCTTCAGCCCAACGAATAAGATCGAGCGTTTTGGCCAGTCCCAGCGTTAAGATCGGTTGCAGCTATTTTTGTCCAATCGTTACAGTGTCGTAGGGGCGTTCGACGGGCAGGCGTAGCAATTCCAACACCTTAGTAAAAGCTCTGGTTCCGTAGCCACCATGTTGGTAGATGTTTCCCAGCGATCTCCCGGGAATGTGCCTCTTCAGGTGGGCATCTTCCAGCGACTCACATCGCGACGTAATTACCGTGAGGTGAGCATCTTCGTAGAGGGCCATCATTCCTTCAGGATAAGCCCGCCAGCAGTCGATCGGTTGTTCGTGATACGGCCAGCTTACGGGATTGATCGTAATTACGTGCCCGCCCGGTTTGCAGATTCTCGCCAGTTCTCTGATCCAAACCCACGGCTTCCTGACGTGCTCCAGCACGTTCGCGGCGATCACAATGTCAGCCACGTCGGACTCGACGGGAAAAGAATATTCGGTTCCCACATAAGTGACGGGATCAGAATTGTCGATACCGGCCGTTTCCCACAGAATAGAAGGATCGCCGACCATTCCCTGAATCCAGGACGGCGGTGTGCCCGGCCCTATCTCCAAGACGCGAGAGTTTGGCCGAAAATACTGCTTCGCGTACCTCTTGAACAGCCGACTGCTATTACCGTGCATATTATTTTTGTCCGATCGTCACCGTGTCGTAGGCTCGTTCAACGGGCAAGCGCAACAGTTCCATCGTCCGGGTGAGCGCTCTGGTTTTCAAGTTACCGTGATCGTAAATGTGCTTCAGGGACCTTCCGGGAATGTGCCGGCGCAGGTTGGTGTTCTCCAATGACTTGCAGCGCGACATGATTACTGTAAGACGACCCTCCTCATAGAGAGCCTTCATCCCTTCCGGATAGGCTCGCCAACAGTCAATCGGATGCTCGTGAAATGGCCAGCTTACGGGGTTGATCGTAATCACGTATCCGCCGGGTTTGCAGATTCTCGCCAGCTCTTTGATCCAAACCCAAGGCTTCCTGACGTGCTCCATCACGTTCGTCGCGATCACAATGTCAGCCAGGTCGGAGTCGACCGGAAAGGAATATTCAGTTCCTATATAGGTGACGGGATAAGTATCGTCGATTCCAGCCGTTTCCCACAGAATGGAAGCGTCCCCGACAATTCGCTGAATCGGAGACGGCGGAACGCCGGGACCCACCTCCAACACACGCATGTTGGGGCGAAAATACTCCTTCGCGTATTTTTTGAACAGCTTTCGAGTATTACCGTGCATTGCACGATCCTTTGAGCCGATTCTCGCTTTGGCTACACTGGGCTGCCGGCAAATTCCACGACCGGTGCGGTCCCGGTTGCGACTGGTTCTTCATAGCCGGGCCTGACGGTGTACTTGACGGGCAGATATTCGAGGAGGCGCCACATCACTCCGGACAGATATCTCGAGGGCTTGCCTCGGCGGAGGCATCTATCTTTGATCACTCCGGCGAAGACCAGATAAGCGCTCTCCTGGAGAAAAGTGAAAGGGCCCCGGAGGCCGAAGACCCGGAAGTAAAGATTCCGGTGCTTCCAGCAAACTTTCATATGGGAGATGTACATTCGACGGGGGTCCCCG
Source organism: Candidatus Sulfotelmatobacter sp. (assembly GCA_049509155.1). Lineage (GTDB taxonomy): Bacteria > Acidobacteriota > Terriglobia > Terriglobales > Acidobacteriaceae > Sulfotelmatobacter. The sequence goes on along the minus strand of JBELAE010000322.1, from coordinate 942 downwards.
GCCAGGTGCTGATGGCCGGTGCGGCGGAAGTGAACCAGCGGTTCGTCGATGCCCACGAGTTGGTGGCCAGCGGCACAAACGCGAATGACGAATTCGCGATCTTCACTCTCGCGATACCAACGGTCGAAATTTCCGATGGCTCGGACCACTTGCGTGCGAATCATCAGCGTGGACGGGATGACCCATTGCGTATGAGTAAGCGCTTGCGACAGGGGCAAGGGACCCGGTTCAAACTTCTTCCAGCGAGTGAGTGGGTAACCGGAGAGGATCAGGTAGACCGCAGTATGGACCCCGGCGCATTCCGGGTGTTCCAAGAGGTAGCGGTATTGCACTTCCAACTTCTCCGGCAGCCAGACATCGTCATCGTCCAGCAGCGCGAGGAACTTCCCGCGGGCGACCCGAATCCCGGCATTCCGTGAGCCCGCCAGGCCGACATTCTTGGGCAAGTCCAGGATCGTACAAACGTCTGCGTAGCGGTCGAGGTAGCGGCGCGAAGATTCTCGGGAGCAATCGTTAACGATGATAATCTCCAGCGGCTTGAGGGTTTGGGCAAGGACCGACTGAACCGCCTCGTCAATGTAGGTTTCACGATTATAGAAAGGGATGATGACAGAGATATCCCCCGTTGAGATATTCACAACGAGTGTCCTCCAATTAAGGTCACTTTATCGATCGGACTTTTTTGGTGGGCCGGCTGCGATAGCGGACGCGGGCTGCCGACGGGTTCCTTGTAATCGGATTTAATCGGACACTTCCATCTGAATATCCAGTACAGACGCCGCACCGCGCCATACACATACGGTATTCCAAAAGTCGGTTCCTGCAGCTTTTCCACGAGAAACCAGACGATCCCCAGCCAGCCGTATGCCCGAAGGAAGAGCGCTCGATGCTTCCAGCACATTTTTAAATCGCTGCGGAAGATGCGCCAACGGCGGCCGGTCA
>JBELAE010000321.1:0-6750 GCA_049509155.1 Candidatus Sulfotelmatobacter sp. | reverse complement strand
CCGGAAAAAACTCCGCCGGCCTGCAGCGTGTCGACGCTGAAGATTTCGCCGGGATGAGCCGAGTAGTAGCTCCACTCGTTGATGACGTAGAGCACCTTGGCGCCGAGAATGCCGCAGAGCACGACCAGAATGCCCAGGTTCCAGGCCTTGTCGCCGTCAATGCCGAGACGCTCGGAATTGCGCACACTGATCCACAGGCCGATCAGGACTCCCATGGACACCAGGAATCCGTACGTCGGTAGGAAGAACTTTCCTAGATGAAAGAGTTGCGGATACACAGTTTAATTAGATGCAGAAACTAAGCAATTTGTCCCTAGGTCAGTGTAGCAGGAATGAACTTGGAGGGGATCTGGCGGGCGGACTGTTGATTGTTGATTTCTGATTGTTGATTCAGGGCCGATGCGCGCAGCGTTTCAATCGGCAATCAAAAATCAGCAATGATGGAGTCTCTCCTCTGCCGGAAACTGCAAAACAAAAAGCAAGCCGACCCACTGTGCCGTGTGACGAACCCGCCGAGACCCTTTAGGCATCTCCGCATGGCGGAGCGTTGCACACCGGATCCTAGTTCGAGTCGAGTCCCCGTTCATTCAGCATTGGTTCAAAAATCGGTTACCGTCATCACCAACCCGGCAGGCCGGCTTTCAATCTGGATGCTAGGCAAAACTGGAGCGCTTGGCAAGTGGAAGAGCGCAAAAAGTTGGCAGGCCGCTTGCAACCAAAGTAATCTCTGGTTCATAAACGGGCTTGCCAGGCGGCCTGGCAACATCACGAGCCCAGCTTCCGAACAACCGACGGGCTTCCTTCGAGTTCTTGATCACCTCAGGGGCTAAAGCCCGGTTGATGTTATTTCCGGTAACGGCACGACTGAAGTCGTGCCCTTCCACGAACCTTTGTCGTGCCCTTCCAGAAACCTGGTCATACCCCTCCGCAAACTGTGTGCCCTTCCGCGAACCTTGTCATGCCCTTCCACAAACCTCGTCATCCCTTCCACCAACCTCGTCAGGCCTGCCACGAACCTTGTCGGCGGAGGCTGCAGGGCGCTGCCGTCGACGCAGTGCGCTCGCGCCGGACGGCCTTTGGACCACCTATGGACCACGGAAGGACTTGATTCTGCTAGCCAATTGTGAGTTCATACTGAGTACGCGAAAGACCGGGGCCCAACGCGTGCTCGCTGGCGGGTCGGCGATACGCTGGAGAAGTTTGCAGAATGTCCAAACGGCGCTCGTTGGCGCTCGCGGCGGCGGCAATTCTGGTGGTTGTACACCTAGCTATCCTCGCCACCAGCTACGGCACCCAATTTGCTTCGGTTTGGGGTCACTCGACTGATGCGATGTCGGCGCTGCTGGCAGCTGTGGTCTGCTGGTCTGCTGCGCGGCAATCCGGCACTTTTGGCAGGCGGGTTTGGCGTCTGGTTTCCTTATCTCTGGGACTCGCTTTCTTCAGTCAGTTCGCCTACACGTTGTACTTTGATTATCTCCACGCTCCCTTCGGAGAGCTTTGGCCGAGCGACATCCTGGTGTTTTTCTGGGCGGTCCCGGCCATGATGACGCTGTTTCTCGGGCCGAGAGATCAAAGCAAGGGCTTCCGCTGGCTGCGTTTGTGCGACTTTTTGCAGGTCTGTGTGCTGGTGCTATCCCTCGAGCTGGCACTGCTGTTCGTTCCCTCGCGATGGCTGGCCCCGCAAAACGCCATGTTTGCGCGGACGTTTCATGTGGCGGTTTTCTTCTTCGGGCTGCTGGCTCTCAGTTTCCTGGTGCGAGCGGTGCTTACTCCGTTTCGGACCGCGCGCGCGTTCTTTTTTCGGCTGGCAGCTTTCTTCTTCTTCTTCGGAATCACCACCAACACCACGCGCTATGCCATGTCTACGGGAAGTTATCGGCCGGGAACGTGGCTCGATCTCCCGTGGACGCTCAGCTTTTGTCTGCTGGCCGGGCTGGTCGCGACTTGGACCGATAGTGAGCAGCCTTTGCTGGAGACGGCGCCGAGTCCCACGAGCATGCAACTGTTAGCACAGTTCTCACCTTTGGTGATCCCCGCCATTGTCTTTCCGCTGGTGTTGAGAATCGCGCAGGAACAGTTCGTTTGGGCCATCATCCTGGTGATGGTGTCGTTTGCCGCCGCCGGCGGACGCATGTTTGTGGTGCACCGGCAATTGCTCCAGAGTTCCATGGAATTGGAGAAGAGCCTGGCTCTGTTGCAGGGCATTACCGAGGGCACGTCGGACGCGATCTTTGTCAAAGATCTCCAGGGTCGCTATGTGATGGTTAATTCCGCAGGTGCACGCAATCTTGGCTTGAGCGTGCAGGATGTGATCGGCAGGAATGCGATCGACCTCCACGGCCCCGAACATGGCCGCGAGATCATGGAGCGCGACAGCAAGATTATGCAAGCGGGAGAGGCCAAGACTTTCGAGGAACAGGGCGCTATGGACGGGATAGCCCGAACCTATCATTCCACGAAAGCGCCGTTTCGCGACGCGAGCGGAAAAATCGTGGGGCTGTTGGGGATCTCGCGCGACATTACCGAGCGCAAACTTGCCGAAGAGGAGTTGCGCCGGTCGCAGCAGAAGCTGCGGATTCACCTGGAACACACCCCGCTGGCGGTGGTGGAATGGGACCTCGATTTCCGCGTCACCGCGTGGAATCCATCGGCGGAGCGTATCTTCGGATACTCCCGCCAGGAAGCTATCGGCCAGCGCGGCAGCTTTATTGTGCATCCGCAGTTCCGTGAGCGCGTGGACCAGGTCTGGCAGACCCTGCTGCAGCAAAAAGGCGCAACCCACAACGCCGGCGAGAACGACAACATCACCAAGGACGGCCGCGTCATCTCTTGCGAGTGGTACAACACTCCGCTGGTGGATGAGTCAGGACGAGTGCTCGGAGTCGCGTCGCTGGTGCAGGATGTTACCGAGCGGGTGGCTCTGGAAGAAAGGCTGCGCCAATCGCAGAAGATGGAAGCTGTGGGACGGCTGGCCGGCGGGGTCGCTCACGACTTTAACAATCTGCTTACCGTCATCCTGGGATACTCGCAGATCCTGGCCGACGGCGTTCCCGCGGGCAGCCGGCTGGCCGACAGCACGGCGCAGATCAAGTCAGCGGCCGATCGCGCCTCCGGCATAACCCGCCAGTTGCTGGCTTTCAGTCGCAAGCAGGTGCTCTCGCCGCGAGTCATCAACCTCAACGACATCGTGCTCAATCTCGACTCTCTGCTGCGCCGGCTGATCGGAGAAGACGTTGAGGTCGTGACCATGCCCTCGAATGACCTGGGCTCGGTGAAGGCCGATCCCGGGCAGATCGAGCAGGTCATCATGAACCTTTCCCTGAATGCCCGCGACGCTATGCCGCACGGCGGAAAACTTACCCTGGAAACCGCGAACGCGCAGCTCGACGACTCTTATTCGCAGCGCCACCTGCCCGCCGAACCCGGACGCTACGTCATGCTGGCGGTGACGGATACCGGACACGGCATGAGTCCGGAAACCCAGGCACGCATTTTCGAACCCTTTTACACCACGAAAGAAGTTGGCAAAGGCACCGGCCTCGGCCTTTCGATGGTGTACGGAATCGTAAAGCAGAGCGGGGGCTATATCTGGGTTTACAGCGAGCCCGATCGCGGCACAAGTTTCAAGATTTATCTTCCTCGCGTCGATGAGCCTGCCGAAGGCGCGGGTGCTCAGAGCCGCCCCAAGAATGTGCAACGTGGCACCGAGACCGTCCTGCTGGTCGAAGATGACCCACAGCTTCGCCAGCTCAGCTCCTCCGTACTGACCCACTGCGGCTATAAGATGCTGGTCGCGAGCACGCCGGAGGAGGGAATTGAAATCTGCAGAGCTAACCATCGCGACATCCGCCTGCTGGTCACCGACGTGGTTATGCCCCGCATGAATGGCCGGCAGCTGGCGGAACAGATCCAGCAGGTTTCTCCGAACGTGAAGGTGCTCTACATATCCGGCTACACCAACAATGCGATTGTTCACTACGGAGTGCTCGACCCGGGCCTATCGTTTCTGCCCAAGCCGTTCACGTTGTCGGCGCTGGTGGCAAAGGTCCGCGAGGTGCTGGACTCTGAGGCTGCGCAAGTGAACCCGGCCGAGTAGTCGGTGGTGATGCAGTTTGAAAATCGGCTTTATAGCCGCTGTGAGCTCGCCTCACGGCCCCGCGGCTGAAGCCGGTTTTCAAATTTCGCTCCGAGCCGGCATGCCTGAAGGCATGCCCTGATACGAATCCCCTTTTTCAGGTTCGGGCTGCTCGACCACCGTTTCCTGCGGAGGGCCGCTGCCGCACAGGAACACTAAGAGGAACAGAGCCAGAGTCGCAAAGATGTCCAGGGGCGCAGCGGACTATCCCGCCTTGCGGTTTTCGGCCAGCACTTCATCCAGCGCATCTGCTAATAGATGCGCCCGCTTCTGATAGTCGGTTGCTCCGCCAGTCTGGTTTTTCTTGAGCAGGTGATATTCATCGGCGATATTCAGCGCCGCCAGCACGGCCAGCCGCACGGTATCGATTGTATTGGTGGCCTCGGCAACGGCGCGCATCTTGGCGTCAACATATTCTGCCAGCTTCAGAATGTATTCCGCGTCGGAGCCGCGCAGGTTGTAGGCCTGGTCAAAGATTTCCACCCGCACGCTGGAGTTCTGCGCGTCCTTCACCATCTGATCCTTCGTAGCGGTAGCCATAAAAGCGTTCTCCGTAGAGACGTAGCTGGCTACGTCTCTCCCGCGCAACCCTGCGCCATCAGACGAAACTAGCTGGCCTCGGCAATCGACTCGATCTGCTGCAGCATTTTCTCTACGCGCCCGCGAATCTCTTCCCGCTCTTTCTTCAACTGCACCATCTCGCGCCGCAGAGTGATCAACTCGCCTTCACGGTCTTCCATCTGCTGCCGGACCCGCTGCGCATCGCGTTCAGCCGCGGCCTGGGCCTGCCGCGCGGCCTTGTACATCTCTATGGTGCGATAAATCTTGTCTTCGAGCGCCTGAAAATCGTCCACCGGAACCTGCTCCGCCACCTGTTCGACAGCATTCAACGCCATGAGTGCACTCTTCTCCCACAGAATTTCTGGAACTTCCTCGCAGTATACTCCACATTTTTGTGGAGAACGCGCTCGATCGTTTTCGGTTGAATCGAGAGACCATCCGGCGCGGCAGAATTGGCTATAATTTCTGCAGCCAGGAAGCTCGAACTCAGGAGGTCACCACTTATGAAACGCGTTGCTTATTTTTTTCTAGGATTGTCGCTGATGCTGCTGGCTCTCCCATCCTGGAGCGCGGCCAAGACCAAGATTGAACTCAAAGACGCCCAGGGCAAATCCGTCGGCGACATCCTGCTCTGGGATCAAGGTTCAGGCGTCGGACTTCAGCTTGACCTCCACGATCTGACGCCTGGAGAGCATGCCATCCATTTCCACCAGGTTCCTAAGTGCGAGGCTCCGGACTTCAAGTCGGCAGGCGGACACTTCAACCCGGACGCCAAGAAGCACGGCTTCGATAATCCCGACGGACACCACGCCGGGGACATGAAGAACTTCACGGTCGGCGCCGATGGCAAAGCTAAAATTAAAATGGAAGACGCCGACGTCACTCTGAAGGATGGCCCGCATTCACTTCTGAGCAATGGCGCGGCCGTCGTAGTCCACGCCAAAGCCGACGACTACAAGACCGATCCCTCGGGCAATTCAGGGGATCGCGTAGCCTGCGGCGTGATCACGAAGTAGAAGTTAGAGCCCACTAAAGTCTTGTCATTCCGAGCGCAGCAAGGAACCTGCTGTTTGCCGGCGGCGGCTGTGCGGCGTGGCGTAGCACAAACGAAGTCAGCGGCGCAGCTTCGCGAGCCGCCGGGCCGCTTCGTCCAGCGTCTCCGGCTTCTTGCAGAATGCGAACCGCACCTGCTTTGCGCCATCGCGGGGATCGCGATAGAAACTCGATCCCGGCACGCAGGCCACGCCAACTTGTTGCACCAGATATTTCGCGAACGAAACATCGTCGTTAAAGCCGAACGACGAAATGTCGGTCATCACGTAATACGCGCCGCGCGGCCGAAAGCACTCGAACCCGGCCGAGGTCAGCGCGGGCATGAGACGATCGCGCCGCACCCGGTATCCTTCCGCGAGCTTTGCATAGTATTCCGCCGGCAAACTTAAGGCCGCGGCCCCGGCTTCCTGCAGCGGCGCAGGCGCGCCCACGGTCAGAAAATCGTGCACCTTGCGGATTGCATTCGTAATCTTCTCCGGCGCAACCGCCCAGCCCACGCGCCATCCCGTCACGCTGTAGGTTTTCGACATGCCGTTGATAGTCACCGTCCGCTCGCGCATTCCATCGAGCGAAACCATCGAAATATGTTCGGTTCCTTCGTAGAGAATGTGTTCGTAAATCTCGTCGGTGATCGCAAGCACATCGAACTCCACGCACAAGTCGCGAATCAATTCCAGCTCGCGGCGGGTGAACACCTTGCCCGTCGGGTTGTTGGGAGTGTTCACGATAATCGCTTTGGTGTGCTTGTCGAACGCCCGCCGCAGTTCCTTTTCGTCAAACGTCCACTCGCCGCCGTCAGTCGTGGGCGGGCGCAGCTTCACAAACTTCGGCTTGGCTCCGCTCAACACCGAGTCTGGCCCGTAGTTCTCGTAGAAGGGCTCGAAGATCACGACTTCATCGCCCGTGTTGCACACCGCCAGCAGAGTCGAAATCATGGCCTCGGTTGATCCGCAGCACACGGTGATTTCTTTTTCCGGATCGACCGTAATGCCCTGCCACAC
>JBELAE010000320.1:0-6253 GCA_049509155.1 Candidatus Sulfotelmatobacter sp. | reverse complement strand
AATGATCCTCCTCCGCCGTTCCATGAGGCTTCGCAGACGTCATGAGTGACTCCGTTAAGACAACGCTTGCCTCTCACTCCGTCGTCCGCGGCAATCTCTACCGCGCCGCGATCGTAGGGGCAGCCTCGCTCAAGGGCAAGGAAATCGCCGAGATGTTGAACGAGCGCAATTTTCCTGCTGTGGATATTCGCCTGCTCGACGACGACGAGTCCATGGGCCGGCTCGAGGCCATGGGAGATGAGATCAGTTTTATCCAACGAGTGCGCGCCGAGCAGTTCGAGCACATGGACTTTACTTTCTTCGCTTCGGACGAAGAAACCACCCGCGAAAACTGGAAAGACGCTCGCGACGCCGGCAGCGCCATCATTGATCTCTCCGCAGCCTTAGAAAACGAAGCTGGGGCTAGCGTACGGTCGGTGTGGGTCGAACGCGAACGTGGACAAATGCCCGTCCCAGAACTGCAGCCAGGGCCTTGCGTGGCGGCTCATCCTGTCGCAGTGACGCTGGCGCTGTTGCTGTTGCGAGCCAGCAAAGCTGGCGCGATCCGGCGCGCTGTGGCCACGGTTTTCGAACCTGCCTCCGAGCACGGGCAACGCGGCATGGACGAGTTGCACCAGCAGACCGTGAACCTGCTCTCTTTCCAGCCCTTGCCCAAAGACGTCTACGACGCGCAAGTCGCGTTCAATATGCTGGAGCGCTACGGACAGAAGTCGCACCCCGCGCTGAGTTCCGTGGAAGCCCGTATTTCGCGCCACTTTCAGAAGATTGCCGGGGGCGGCGCGCCGCAGCCTTCAATTCTGCTGCTGCAGGCGCCGATCTTTCACGGTTACGCGTTGGCTGTCTTTCTGGAAATGGGAACCGCTGTCGATGTGCCGGCTCTTGCGCAGACCCTGGCTGGAGATCATGTGACGATTCCTGGCGCCGAGGAAGATCCTCCGAGCAACGTGAGTGCCGCGGGACAGGCGGACATCCAGCTATCACTGAAGACCGATTCCGCGCAGCCTAACGGTATCTGGTTGTGGGCCGCCGCCGACAATCTCCGCATCTCGGCTCTGAACGCGGTCGAATGCGCTGAAAGCATGACTGCCACTCGCCCCACGGGGAAGATTCAATGACGGCGAAGCACGAGTCGAAGCATGATGGTGAGAATTCAATGGCGACGCGTTTGATGAGAATAATAGGGGCGCCACTGCCACTGTTCCTGCTTGTCCTCGCCGCCGGATGCGGCTACCACACGGCCGGCCACGCCGTGCAGCTTCCGGAGAACGTCAAGACCATCGCCGTACCGGCCTTCAAGAACGAAACCCTCACCTACCGCATTGAGCAAATGCTGACTGCCTCGGTGGTCCGCGAGTTCACCACCCGCACTCACTACCGCATTCTCAACGATTCCAGTGAAGATGCGGACGCTACATTAATCGGCACCGTGCTTTCCACCACGGCTTCTCCGCTCACGTATGACACAGCGACAGGCCGCGCCGCCAGCGTGCTCGTGGTGGTCAGCGTGAAGGTTACGCTCTCCGACCGAAACGGCAAGGTGCTCTACCAGAATCCGGCGTATCTGTTTCGCGAACAGTACGAGGTCTCGCAGGATTTGAGCAGTTTCTTCGAGGAAGATTCTCCTGCCTTCCGCCGCCTCTCGCAGGATTTTGCGCGCACGTTGGTTTCAAATATTCTGGAGGGGTTCTAGAGTATGAGGGATTCTAGATCATGAAGCGATTTGTTCTACTCTTGACTCTGTCCGCAACCCTGCTCGGCTCCGGTTGTTACCGTGGCACGCGGCCGCCGCACATCGGTGATGCCGCCCGCGACTTCACCGTGCAGGATTCCGATCGAAAAGTTACTTTGAATCAATTCCGTGGCCAGGTCGTGGTGCTAAATTTTTGGGCCACGTGGTGTCCTCCGTGCGTAGAAGAGCTGCCGTCGTTGATGACCATGCAGGAGATGACCCGAAAAAAGGGAGTGGTGGTTCTGGGCGTCAGCATCGACGTGGATGGCGACGCCTACCATCGGTTCCTCAAACTCCACAGCATCGACTTTCTGACGGTACGCGATCCCGAACAAAAAGTCGCCGCCATGTACGGCACTGCGGGCTGGCCCGAGACCTACATCATTGACCGACAGGGCGTAATGCGCCGAAAGTTTATCGGCCCTGTCGACTGGACCTCGCCCGAAGTGATGGACTTCCTGAACAAGCTGTAGCCGTTCACCGCGGGGCCACTAGGCGAATCGAAACTACGATGCTAGAGTCGAGGACACAAGAATGAGCTCTTGCACGATAAGGGAAATCTGATGCGAGCCTTCGCCCAAGCCGAGCGCTTTGTCAGCGAACTGGAGTCGCGCCAGCTGCGCGCCGCCTACGTGTTCGTGGGCGATGAAGCTTTCTTCCGCAAGCGCTTTCGCGATGCCATCCTCGAGCACCTGGTTCCGGCCGACCTGCGCGACTTTAGCTTTTTCGAATTCGATCTCGCCGAAAACGATCTGGCTGAAGTTCTCGACCGTGCCCGTACCCCCTCACTGATGGCTCCATTTCAGGTCTTCTTCGTTCGCGGTGTGAAAAATCTTTTTGGCCGCGGATCGAATGAAGAAAAGCTGGCAGCGATCGAAGACTACTGCAAGAATCCCAATCCCGACGCCCTCATTATTTTCGTCGCCGACCACATCAGCATTCCCGCCGACGTCCGCCGCATGGAGATGCAGGACAAGGAACGCTACCAGCGCATCCGCGAAACCATGGGCCAATACTGCGGCATCGTCGAACTGGCGCGCGTGGAAGAGGGCGAAGCCGTCCGCTGGATTTCCGAATACTGCGCCGGCCGCGGCGTGAAAATCGAGCCCGACGGCGCCCGCGAACTGGTCGACGCCCTCGGCGGCGACATGATGATGATCTCCAACGAACTCGAAAAGCTGATTCTCTACGTGGGCGAAAAGAAGCGCATCACGCTGGGCGACGTCGAAACCATGGTGCTGGCGGCCAAGCAGCGGTCTCTATACGAACTGACTGACGCGATCTCCGCGAAAGAGCGTGTGCGCGCTCTCGAAATTCTGGATGCGATTCTGCTCTCCGGCGAAGGCGAGGAAGCGGCCATCGGCCACATCTACATGCTGGCAAAAACTTTCCGCCAGATGCTGGTCATTCTGGAACGCAACGTCCGCGACCAGCGCATGCTGTGGGCAGCTCTGTGGCAGGGTTTCCGCGTGCCCCCGTTCGCCGCCGACGACATCATCAAACAGGCCCGCCGCTACAAGAACCGCCGCGAACTCACGCGCGCCATCCGCCTGGTGGCCAAGGCCGACCTCGCGCTCCGCTCCAATCCCGTGAGCAAACGCATGGTACTCGAACGCCTCGTGATGGACTTGACCACCGAGCCCAAGCTCGAAACGCCGGGCTGGATGCAGGAACAGTTGCCGGTGTGAGAAGGGCAGCTCTTGGCTTTTAGCCTTTAGCTTTTGGATCCAACACTTTGGGCACCCTCTGTTTCAAAACGCAAACGGCAGACCTTTGCGGTCTGCCGCTTCGATTCAAGCCAAGAGCCAAGAGCTACTTCATCGCCGTGACGCGCTTGCCCAGGCGCGACTTGTAGCGCGAAGCCGTGTTTTCGTGCAGCAATCCCTTCTGGATGCCCTTGTCGAGCGCGGATACCGTCTTGCGGTAAGACTGCTCGGCGGCCGCCTTGTCGCCTTTTTCGATGGTCTCGCGCAGGTCGCGCAACTGGGTCCGCAGAGTGGAAGTGTTGGAGCGGTTGCGCACGGTTCGCCGTTCGGTTTGGCGCGCACGCTTCAGCGCCGAAAGATGATTTGCCATAGCTGGTTCTTTACCTTTGTGTGTACTGCGAGATATTCGGGGTACGTCCGAATTGATTATTATATGGGACTGTTCCCGACCGGTCAAACTAGACGCGGTCGCAACCGGCAGAGCGATCGAGCTGCGCTCGATGGACAGCCGAGGGCGGCTGTCGCCACATAACACCCTTCGTCCGCCATTGACTCCCTCTTCGCCGCGGGTTAGGCTTTATCTAATGGTAGTGACTTGCCTTCTGGGCATGCGCATTTCGGCTGGTCCCGTCTCCAAGCGAAACCCTGCTTTGTCGCCGAGTTACAGCAGGCACAGGTGTATTCGCACTGCAACAGCAGCCGAGCCCTGCTCGGCCTGTCCGGGTCTGAGATCCGGACCCACAGGAGCATAAACCCAAAGGCATGAATCCACGCATGAAGAAGAACATCGGCGTCAGCCCCAATATCGAAACTTTATTCGGCACGCGCGACGAGAATGTGCGTCTGCTCGAAGACGGGCTCAACATCACCATCAATCTGCGCTCGAACGCCATCGAACTGGAGGGCGCGGCCAAGGACGTGGCGCGCGCCGAGCAGGTCTTCACTGACTACGAAATCCTGCAGCGCGCCGGCCACACCTTCAACAACGGCGACCTCAACAGCATGCTGCGCGTGCTCACGTCCGATCCGACCTCGACGCTGCGCGGATTAGCCGACGCCGGGCGGCAGCGTTCCTTCGGGCGCCGCACCGTCCAGCCCAAGAGCAGCAACCAGCGCCGTTATCTCGAAGCCATCGAGAAGCACGACATGGTATTTGGCATTGGCCCGGCCGGCACGGGCAAGACTTATCTGGCCGTGGCGATGGCGATCTCCGCGTTGCTGGCCAAGCGGGTGAACCGCATCATCCTGGCGCGGCCCGCGGTGGAAGCAGGCGAGCGGCTGGGCTTTCTGCCCGGCACGCTGCAGGACAAAATTGATCCCTACCTGCGGCCGCTATACGACGCTTTGTATGACATGGTCGATCCCGAAAAAGTGGATCGCTACCTGGAGAAAAACGTCATCGAGATCGCGCCCATCGCCTTCATGCGTGGACGCACACTGAACGACTCGTTCGTGATTCTCGACGAAGCGCAGAATACGACATCCGAGCAGATGAAGATGTTTGTGACTCGTCTCGGCTTCAACTCGAAAGCCGTGATTACGGGCGACATCACCCAGATAGACTTGCCCAACGCGCGCCGCAGTGGTTTGGTCGAGGCGATGGATGTGTTGAAGACTGTGGACGGCCTGGCGTTTGTGCACTTCGACGAAACCGACGTGGTGCGCCATCATCTGGTGCAGCGCATTGTACGTGCCTACGATGAGCACAAGACCCGCGTTGCCGAGCAGCAGATGCTCTTGCTGGCTGACCCCAAAGGCGCAGAGACACGGTATGCCGATACCGGGCATGCAGAGATGGCTCCGGCCAGCGAAAAAAGGACAGCACCGGCCGTAAACGGATCGGCTGGCCACAAGGAGAATCCGGCTTCGGCCGAAGCCAAGGGATAAGGTCTACACAGGAAGCGGGAGGGCGCAACTCGGCCCTCCTGTTTGCTTTTGCACTGTGCGCTCATTGTAGGAAATCGCGAAGGGGTCAGAGGAAAGGACTTGGTCATTCTGCAAAAGAAAGTTGCGGGCTTGAGCAAGGATGCGCTTGAGCGTTTTGTGTTGCGCGCGCGAAAAGCTGTTGGCTTGCACATGCAGGTGAATGTGCTCGTAACTAGCAGTGCGGCTGTGCGCTCTTTGAACCGCCAGTTTCGCAGCCACAACAAGGCCACGGACGTGTTGTCGTTCCCTTGCACTTTCTCCACTTCGGAATCCCACAGACCAGCAAAAGCAAAGCTAGCGGGCGATGTGGCCATTTCCGCCGACATTGCCTGCGAAAACTCGATTCAGCTCGGGCATCCTGCGGCACACGAAGTCAAGATTCTGGCGCTGCACGGAATCCTTCATCTGGCGGGCTTTGACCACGAGCGCGATAATGGCGAAATGGCCCGCAAGGAAGCAAAATTGCGCCGGGCGCTCAGACTGCCGGCGGCGCTGATCGAACGAGTTCAGTCACACCATTTCCAACCCGCTGGAAGTACGTCGCTGAAACCTCGCCAGAGCCCGCGGCGCGCAGCCAGAACGCGGAGCACAGCATGAATTACGCCGTCGCCATCGCGCTGCTTCTCCTGCTGGGACTGCTGACCCTGGTCTCTTACGTGGACCGCCTCTATCAGGAGGCGGGGAAATTTCTTTCGCGCGAGTTCCAGGACAACATCGACTTCTTCGAACAGAAAGTCGAACCCCAACTGGGAGCAAAACCGCTCCGGGTCAGCCGGTCCCGTGCCGCACTTTCCATGGCCGTGCTTACGCAGTTGACCATGGCGGCGATCGCTCTAATGGTTGGCTTTGTCGTGTTCAGCGACCAACTCTGGAGCATTTACGAAATCCTGCA
>JBELAE010000032.1:0-26213 GCA_049509155.1 Candidatus Sulfotelmatobacter sp. | reverse complement strand
GCCGCCATCCTGGCCCGCCAGGCCTTCCTGGCCTCGCGCACCAATCTGTTCCTCTCCGTGCCGCTGATCTTCTACATGGCCGCAAGCTCCCATTTCTCGAGCACGGTGATCTTCGGGAAATAGGAAAACGGCTTCTTCGCGACGCGGTCCCCGGCCCCAGGGCGGGGCCTTTGCTTCCCGCGCCGTTCGGCCCCTACCTTTTGTGAAATCCAGATGAATTTCCGCCATACGCCGGAACTACCATGGGCTCGCCGGGTTCGGAATTGCTGGAAAGGTGTAAAATATTCCTCTGCACGCAAGTTTCGGCCCCGACCATCGTTCAGAAAGCAAGGCACAAGGAGGCTTTAAGCCAATGAGATTTTCCACTTCTGTGTTAGCTGGCGCTCTGATCTTAGGGCTCGCGGCCAGCTTTGCCCAAACCGGCGCTGCCGTCCGCTGGACCGAAGGCGCACCCAATTCCGTGACCGATATCAAGAACGACAATAAGGTCGAAGGAATTAAAACCGACGACATTCATATCTTCGCCAGCCTGGCCGATATCAAGGAGACCGAATACAACCGCGCCTGGGTCCAGATTGCGAATCACAGTAAGGCGCCCATCGAGTTCGACCCTCAACTTGCGGTCCTGGTCAACACCGGTAAGGGAAAACCCCTCCCCGCCGAGAATCCCGGCAAAGCCGCAAACTCAGTCCAGAAATTCGGCGAGGCCAAGTCGCAGGAAATGTCGTCGGCTAAATGCGAAAACATGATTTCTACGCAATGCCAACCGGCGCCTACTCAACTCCAGGTCGCGAAGCAGATATCCCAGTATTCCGCCCAGCAGGCGCAGTGGATTAAGGACAACGCAATCGCCAAGACCACGCTCGCTCCTGGCCAAGAGGCGCAGGGCGTGATCGTCTTCAAGAAGGACAAGAAGGCGGCCAACTACATTTTGCGCTGTCCCGTGGGCACGCAGATCTTCGAGTTCCCTGTGAGCGCCCAGAATAAAGCTCCCTCGTACGACTAATTGAATCGAGTTCGACCGGCGCGGAGAATCGCCCTCCGCGCCGCGCTTGACTTTGTTCTTGGAGACTGTTCAGAGCAGGGGTCCTATTCTGGCTTCAGCCTCAGGGAGGTGTGCGTGCCCACCCGGCTCGCTTCCATCCTCTTGGCATTCCGCGCTGTCCCAGCGTTAACCCAGCAGTCGGCCGTTGGGCGGGTCCAACAAGGGATGGGTCGCGCGGACAAACGATGCTGCCAGACTCGCCGCCTGAACTGGAACGAAGGCAGCGCAATTCGAAGCCATCCATGATGCTTTGAGTGCGGCCCTGCAATCCGACCTTCAGCAACTGCAGGAGGGACTGTTGGCCAAGGATCTTGCCCAGAACCTCAAGAAGGTGGAAAAGCTCTCCAGGAAACTGCGGCAGGAAGAGGCTCAGTAGCCGGAAAGCTCGGTACAAGCCATTCCAGATTTCGGTGACCCAGTTTCGGCCTACATAGCAATAAAAAAGCGGCCTCGATTTCGAGGCCGCTTTCCAGTATCCGCTGGTCCGGGTTTAGGTCAAGACCTAGAAGTTGATCTTCGCCGTCAGCTGGATCAGCCGGGTCGAAGCGTCACCACCCAGGAACGAGCCCAGGATGCTGGTCGGCGGGTTTACCGTCCCAAGCACCTGCCCGAAGGAGTTCGAATTTACGTCATTGATCGGCGACTGGAAGTTGGGGTGGTTGAGCAGGTTGAAGAACTGCGCTCCCACTCCGATCTTCATCGTCTCGAACTTCGGGATCCGCGTGTACTTCATGATTGTGAAGTCCGTATCGAAGTAGTGCGGCCCGTAGAACTGGTTGCGGGTCTGGTTCACGATCCCTGTCAGCAGCTGGTTTGGCCCGCCTGCAGCAAAGTCCGGGAAATCCGAAGTTGGAATGCACGGATTCTCTCCGCCATCCAACGATCCGGACGGCCCCCTGCACACCGGGTGCCCAGCTCCGTTGTAGGTTGCGAACGCCGGCCCAGCGAAGCCCAGCGTACTGAGCGTGCCAGTCGCCCCCGAGTTTATGGCTGTGTACGGGAAACCGGTGCGGAAGAACATGGTGCCCGAGAGCTGCCAACCCTTCAGCAAGGCGGTCGGCCCCTTGGGCACCTCGTACACGTAATTCAGGTTGAAAGAATGCCGCGTGTCATAGTCGGCATTGCCATAGTTAAACTGCCGAATGTTCTGGTCGTTGGCAGGGTTCAGAATGCTGGCTCCCGCGGTTGCGATGAAGCCATTAAAACCACCGTTGGAAACTTCATCCAGCGCGTGGCCCCAGGTATAGTTAAACTGCATTTGCAGCCCACGGTTGAACCGATGCTGAAGGCTCAGGTTCAGGCCGTTGTAATTAGAAACCGCCACCGTGTTGTATTCGTTGACCGTGTTAAAGCGGGGATCAGGCTGGGTAGCAGGCAAGCCGGGCCACCCGTGCGGACAGACTGTAGTTGGACAGTATCCGTCCACTCCGTTGAAGTTCATGGTCTCGTGAATGCCGTGATTGCCCACGTAGTTAAGGGTGATCACGGTGCTGTTCCCGATTCCCTGCTGGACCTCGAAGTTCCACTCTTCCGTCGTCGGAGCGACGATATGTCCGGGGTTCGTGAAATTCGGAACCGAGAAAAACGGGTCGGCCGCCTGAATCTGCGCTAGGGTTTGACCGCCAGAAAACCCGGTGAGCAGCGCCGAGTTCGACCCCGAAGCGACGTTGAACAAGTTGCCTGTTGTCTCCGTTGGAGCTAAATTGCTGCCGGCTACCACGAAGAAATTCGACAGCGGCAGGTTACTTGAAACCGGGTCTGCAAGCTGACCAGGGAAGGTGTCCATGAAGATTCCCGCACCGCCGCGGATGACCGTGTTTTTCATCCTTGACGGCGACCACGAAAACCCAAAGCGCGGCTGAACGGCAACTTTCGTGAAGCCTGTGAACGCGTTGCTCAGTCCAGTCTGGACTGTCTGGTTATAAGGAGTCGCCCCCGAAGGATCGGCGATACTGGCAAACGGCCCTGAGAACTTCGCGAAGCAGTTCGTGCCGCAATCCGGTACTGAGTTGTGATCCATTCGCAGGGCAAAGGTCAGCTTCAAGTTGCTCAAGGCCTTCCAGTCATCCTGGACATACCAACCTAACTGGTACAGCTTGATGGGTTGTTCCAGCGCCGTGGGAAAGTTCTGTTCCAGAACCGAGAAGCCACCACCACTGGTTGCGGAGTTCGGGCCGGAGCCTCCGCCGTAAAAATCGTCCAGAGTGAGCGGTATATCCAAGCCGCTGCTATACGGGCCGTAGTCGTGATCGCTAATCAGATTGCGATGGAAGTAGACGCCGAGCTTGAGGGTGTGCTTGCCAGACAGGTTGTAGGAATAATCGTCCACGATCTGGTAGCCGGTGACGTTGCGCCCCTGGGGCCAGATTTCGTCGAGCCCGCCCACCGTCGACAGCGACCCGTCGTTGAACAGGACCGTCGTGGGGAACGCAGCCAACGTCGCCTTGATGTTGGCCGGGCCAAAGATGGCGCGGTAGTACTGCATCGCAAAGAGCAAGCTATTGACCGACTTGCTGCCAATCGGACGATTCCAGCTGACCTGACCCTGATATTCCGGCTGATAGCTCAGAGAGTCGAAAATCGGATCCAGGGCATCGGTCGCGGTGGCCTGCGTTCCGATATCCTCTTGTAGTCGGACGAAAATCTTGTCCTGGTTGGTGAGATTGAAGTCAAACCGTCCGGAAGTTACGTACTCATGGGTGAAGTTACCCACCGTATTCTGGAACGTCACGGTGCAATTCTCACCAGCGCCTCCGAATGTCTTGAGAGTCGTCGCGTCAGTGTAGGTCTGCCCTTGGCAGCCCGTCGGATCAGCTGCACCCACATAGCCTGGCGTCGATTTCGAGATTCCCCGTGCGTTGTTGTAGAAGCTGAACATGTTGGTGTAGAACGGCACGGACGCCCCTAAACCCGTGGCGGTCAGGTTGTCAGTAATCGCGGTTTGAAAGTCCTGGGTGGGAGCATGAAGGTTGCTGTTCGAAACCGGAATGATCACCCGCAGACCTTCATAGTTCCAGAAGAAGAAGGCCTTGTTCTTGATAATCGGCCCGCCAAACGACGCCGCATACTGGTTGGCATTCACGAAGCCGCGGGGCTGGTCGAGCGACTGATCCTCGTAGTTGGTGTGGAAGTAGTCGTTGGCGTTCATGGCCCGGCCGTTCCAGAAATAGTTGGCGTTGCCGTGGAAGTTATTGGAGCCGGACTTGGTGATGTAGTTTACGTTCGCGCCGACAAAACCACCGTACTGGCCGGAGTAGCCGTTGGTGATGACCGTGGCTTCCGCAACTTCGTTCTGACCGAGCAGCAGGTTGGTGGCACCCGAGTTGTTCAGGTTCAGGAACGGGTCATTGTCGTACATGCCGTTCAGGGTGAACAGGTTCGAAGTCGCCGATACGCCGAAGTTGGAGAAGTTTCCGTAGCCCGAGCCGGTATTCATGACAGACCCGGGCGCAGTCTGCGCGATGAAACTCAGGTCGTTGCCGGGGTTCGGAACTTCAGAGATTTCCCGCTCGTTGAAAGTCGTGGAGATTTCGGTGCTCTCGGTTTGCAGCAGCGCCGCTTCGCCGGACACTTCCACGGTCGTCCCCGCCGCGCCGACTTCAAGCTTGGCGTTGATGACCGCGTTCTGGCCCACGCTCACGGCCGTGGTGGTCGTCAGGGTCTTAAAGTTCGGCGCAGCCACCGTGATGGCGTAGGTGCCAGGTTCCAACAGTTGGAACTGGTAAAAGCCCTGGGCGTTCGTCTTGGCAGTCTGCGTGAAGCCCTTTTCGGTGCTCTTTATGGTCACAGGGACATCCGGTAGAACCGCGCCGCTCTGGTCCGTCACCGTCCCACCCACGGCGCCGGTGACCGTGCTTTTGGGCCAAGACCACGCCCGGGACCAACAGGGCTACCACCGCCAACACCGCGAATAGCCTGCTTAAGGTTGTAAATCGCATTTCTTGTCCTCCTTGGAACTTTTTGAATTCAAAACCGGGTCCGGTGCCATGGCCAGTTTCCTGGGGCACACTCACGCGACCCTAGATTGCGAACTTTTGAGACCTTTGAGACCTGATAACTGCGAGAGCTGGGATTGCAAGAACCGCGCATTTCACCCGTCTTAGCGGGTTTTATATGTTCATCGAATCGAAACAACGCCCGAGTACACTTTTGAAGCAACGTTATGTGCAACTGACAAACCAAACATACTCTGCAATAAACAATTTGTTTTCAACAGCCTAGTATCGAGCTAGGCGAAAATAATACCAAAACAGGTATACTCTGGGGTAGGATTATATGATACTTGGAAGTTAATGCCGTCGGATCGACGCACCTGACCCTAGCTTGCGCTCGATCTAGCCTCGCCGTTTCCTCGATGGTTTGGAGGGCGGTTCCCCAGGTGCAAGCACTCGTCTTACGATCGGCGTGTTCATTTTGTACTTTCGCTCGCTGACCGTCCCCGCATCGTCTTTGACCCGGAGGATGAAGACCGGCAGGACGCCTTCCTTGCCGAAATCCTCCTTCGTGACGGTGACCGGCAGAACCCCATCGAGGCCATGTTCGCGGTAAGCGGTCTCATAGCGATGCTTGCGCGCATTCCAGGTGAAAACCCGGACCTGGTCGTAGTCGTAAGGCAGCCCGTCGTGCGGATCGGTGAGCAGGCAGAGGTATTGCGGGACCTGTTTCTGCACTCCTTTGTCGTTATCCGGCACTTCGTCCAACGCGAAGAAGGCGACAAAACGCTGGCCCTCGGCATACTGCGCAATTTCGAGGGGAGCGTCCACATCGACCATGCGCGCCAGCACCCAGCCAACGCGGCTCTGGTCGTCGCGCACCAGCCACCAGTCTTCGAGAACCGGTCCGGCAGGAGCTCTCGCACCGGGCTTCGGTGCCACCCTGGGTTGAGGCGCGCCACCGGACTGCTTTTCGGCGGTCGCTCGCTTCAGGATCGCAACCTTCGCGCCCGATGCGAGCTGGTACAAGTGTTCGGTATCCCGGCCCGGCGTAACGTGCAGATTGGTCTCATTCCGCAGTACTCCGGGAGCCTGCACGGGATCGTTCAGATTGTCGGCAGTGAGTTTCTGCAAGGCGTCAAAGGTCTTCTGGTCGACCAGGAACCTTTGCTCAATCCAGCCCTCGATTCCGCTTGCGGTTCGGACCCTTGCGAAACGCTTTTCGCGCTCCAGCACTTCAACGCGCTCCCCGTTTTTCACGTTGCCGACCCGGTTGAAGATGGCCGACACCTGATCACGCAGCCCGACCTGCGGCGCCGAGACGTAGGCGACTTCGAGCACGCGGTGACGGCCCCGCCCGCAAGCAGGCAGCAACAGCATGGCGGCCATCAACAACGCCGACGACAGCCAGCCGACCCGGAATGAGCCTAACGGTCTCACGATTGAACCAGAATTATGTACGAGTATTGTGTACGAGTTAAGACGGGAACTTCTTACTATAGCGCTTGCCGGCGCGAGTTTCCGACACGAAGGTTTACGCCTCATGCACCCTGCGGGGCGAGAGATGTAGCATTCAAGACGAAGCATTCATCATTCATGACATACCGAGCCCGCCTCGGTTACCATGGAGGCTGCACTTAAGTCCGGGAGGTTCGGGCTCGCAGGTTGCCCGGACGAGAGTTGCTGCGTCTAATCAGATGATGCAGGGTGGTTTCCAGCACGAAACTCAGAACCGCGATTCTCAAATGCACGTGCCAAAAATCATGAAAAACACGTTCCCTAATCGTTTTGTTATTAAGATCCTCGTTTGCTCCCTCTCCTCTGTCCTCGCGCTGGCTGGCGCGGTTTGCGCCTCGGCGCAAGACACGGTCGATTCCGTGTTGCGTCCGCCCAAGGGAGCACAGGTCGCGATTGTGATTTTCGAAGACCTGGAGTGTCCCATGTGTGCGCGCATGTCGCCGCTGATCGAACAGGCTTCGAAGACCTACAAGATCCCAGTCGTGCGGCACGATTTCCCGCTGCCCATGCACCCGTGGTCGCATCAGGCGGCCGTGATGGCGCGCTATTTCGATACTCATTCCAAGGCCTTGGGCGATGAATTCCGCGACTACATTTTCTCCAGCCAGCTGGAAATCAACCTCCAGAACCTGCGCACTTACGCCGAGAAATTCGCCGCCGCACATAAGGTCGACTTGCCCTACATTCTCGATCCGGGCGGAAAACTCGCGGCCCTGGTCGATGCCGACCGCGATCTGGGCAAGGCCATCAAGCTCGACCACACGCCCACCGTCTACATCGTGAGCAGCCGCAATCCCAGCCGACCCTATGTGGAAGTCAAGGAGAACAGCCAGCTTTATTCCACGATTGACGCGGTGATGAAGGAGTGACCAAGAGAAATTGTTGATTGCTGATTTTTGATTGCTGATTCTTGATTGAACCGCCGTCGGCTAGGCTTTTCAATCAGCAATCAAAATTCAGCAATCAGCAATTCTTTCTAGTCCCCGAACCCGATCCCGATGGCCCGCGCCGTCCGCACCAGCTCGCCGTTGGGCCGCACCACCTTCAACTTTCCGATAGCGTCGGCCATGTCGACGCCAACAATTGAACTGGCGCGCAGGGCCACCATCTTTCCGAACTCACCTTTGGCAATCAGGTCAACCGCGGCTACGCCGAAGCGCGTGGCCAGCACGCGATCGAACGGCGAAGGCGACCCGCCACGCTGAATGTGCCCCAGCACGCTGATCCGTACTTCCTTCTTCGATCCGGCGGCAATGGCATTGCCGATCAGGATGCCGACGGAACCGCCGCGCCGGTTCTCTTTGAATTCCGGAGGCTGCTTCACGCCTTCCGCCACCACCACAATCGTAAAGTCCCGGCCGCCGCGTTCGCGCTGCGCAATGAAATCGCAAACGCCCTTGATGGTGAACGGAATTTCCGGGATCAGAATGACATGCGCGCCGCCCGCGATCCCTCCCGCCAGCGCGATCCACCCGCAATCCCGCCCCATCACCTCGACCACCATCACGCGGTGGTGCGACGCCGCCGTGGTATGAATCTTGTCAATCGCGTCCGAGACGGTGTGCAGCGCCGTGTCGAACCCGAACGTGAGCTCGGTGGCCGACAGATCGTTGTCGATGGTCTTGGGCACGCCCACCATCTTCATGCCTTTGCGAAAAAGGTCATAAGCGATCTTCTGCGAGCCGTCGCCGCCAATGCTGATGATCGCGTCGATGCCCAGCTGCTTCGCGTTGCCGATGACCTGGTCGGAGATGTCGCGCACCACCGGCTGCCCGTTCTCTTCGGACTTGTAATGGAAAGGATCGCCGCGGTTAGTAGTGCCGAGAATGGTGCCGCCGCGCGGCAGAATCCCGCTCACCCGGTCGAGCGTGAGCTCAAAACTTTTCTCCGGCCAGATCAGCCCATCAAAGCCGTCAGGAATTCCGATGACCTTCCATTGATGTTCGAGGATGGCAGATTTCGTGGCGGCGCGAATCACAGCGTTCAGGCCGGGCGCGTCCCCGCCTCCAGTAGCAATGCCGATGCAGCGTATGTCAGAGCGTGTTTCAGTCATGGGAAGCCCGTTGTGGGCAGCCATGATCATACGTATCAGGGCGGCAGGTGAACAATGTCACGTCTAGCCGTAGCGCCAAAGGACGGTGGGGGTTCAGCTTGAGGACCTTGAACCACGAAAGGACACGAAGTCACACGAAGGAAACCCACCCAAAGCGAAGTCCTTCGTGATCCTTCGTGTCCTTTGTGGTTGTCGGTTTTTCTCAAGCGTCAAAATGCCGAGACCAGAGGATTGAAGTCTTGCGGATTAATTCACTTTAAGCTAGACTAAGCTAGCTTATATTGGGAGAGGGACGATCTTGAACGAAATCGGTGCCTTCGATGCCAAGAACACGCTGGGAAGCTTGCTCGACCGCGTAGAGCGTGGCGAGGAGATTGTTATTACCAGACATGGCAAGGCGGTCGCTCGACTTGTTCCCAACATTCGCCGGGTGGACCAGGACCAGACGCGCGCGGCATTTGACCGTATCCGCGAACGCGCCCGGCGACTGCAGGCGCGCAAGCCTGTTCCTTTTAAGTGGGCTGACCTGAAGGCGCTGCGCGACCAGGGCCGGCCCTGAGCCTTCCTGCTTCTGAACATTTCCGAAAGGTTAGTCAGCCGTTTTTATTGAGCCCGATCATGAGTTTGGTTCTCGACAGCTCTATCACGCTAGCTTGGGCGTACAGCAACGAGACGACCCAGCCGGTGACGCAGATTTTCGATCTGCTCATTCAAAGTGGCGCGTGGGTGCCGGGACTCTGGCGCTTGGAAGTGGCCAATGTTCTCGAGATGAGTGTAAGACGCAAGCGTCACGACAGAAACTTTCGCGATGCGACGCTAGCCGATCTGGCCCAACTGCCGATTCAAGTCGACCTACAGACCGATCAACAGGCGTGGAGCGCGACCCTCCGCCTCGCCGAACGGCATCAACTGACTGTTTATGACGCGGCGTATCTGGAACTGGCTTTGCGCCGGAATCTTCCGCTAGCCACACTCGATGAGGAGTTGCGCCGTGCCGCGGGTGCAGAAAAAGTGCAGGTGCTGGGCTGAAACAGATCCGCGCGACCAATCGACTCAGCCACGCCTCAAAAGTCAAAACCCCCACTTCTCGCTCAAAGAACGCGCGAGAAATGGAGCACCCGGCCTAGGACGCAGGGTCGACCGTAAGATTAGCCTGGAAATTACTATTCACACCGTTGCACGAATAGGTTGCGAAGATGGTTACTACGGTAGGACTCGTAATAGTGAGCGAGCTTGTGTCAATCGTCGCCGGATCGCCAGCCGTAATCAGGAGCGAAGAGTTACTCGAAGACCACGTAACACCAGAACTGATGTCTACAGCACCGGAGACTCCCGACACGTCGGCAGTCGCTTCCACGGTCTCCGAATCCCCAATAATGGCAGTCGTGGGAGTGAAAATGAGCGTAAAGTTAGTTCCGTTTTCGACACATACGGTCGCCGTAGAAGTTGCACTCACTCCCTCATATTCCGCGGTAATCGTGGCCGGCGTTGAGCTGAGGTCATTACCGGTCAGCACTCCAGATCCGTTAACGGCAACCGCTCCGCTGCTGCTGGACCAGGAAACCTTGCCGGTAATATTCCCAGCCGACGTAGTGTCAGTATTGGTGCCGTAAACCACGAGTTGCAGCGTGCCTCCCAGCGGTACGTTGGCAGCCGTCGGTGTAATCGACATCGAGGCTAACTGTTCCGGCACGAAAAAGCCCCGGCAGCTCACCGCCAGAGCCAGGGTTGCCAGCGCGGCAAAAGCGCCCATCAGTCGAAGTTTGGACTTCGTGGATGACATGTTCGTTAATGCTCCTTGGGCACGCCCCGCTCACTTCCTACTCTTAATTCCATTCGATTTTCGGCGATCCGTCTGCAAAAATTGTAGCAGAGATGATTTCGCCCGGCGCACACTGCAGTACCTGAACCGCGGGCGCGGAACCATCCCTGCCATCGTGCTCGAATCAGGCAAGCAGTCTGCTTCCCGGTTAGAACGCCACTGCCTCGCGGACTTGCAGAAAAATGAAGTAGCCCGTCGGGCTCATGTGGGAACAGCCGCCCCTAGCCTTCTACCGACTATTGCCTCGCTCTTCCTTGGAAGGCTTCGCCCGCTTTCTCGGCGGAGGGCTCGACTTATGCGAACTCGATTTAGGCGCGTTTTCCTTCGCTACAGGCGCTGGTGTTGACGGCCCATGCGCGTCTTTCGGCGACATGGCGGGCGCATGATACTCCGCTCCCGCCGTTCGTGCCGCAACCGCAGAACGGCTGCTGAAATCGCCGGGCCGGGCCGTGGCCGCGATCGCCGGACGCCCTTGATTCTCGGAAGCGAAGTTCTGGCGATTCTGGCTGGCCAGATGCTCATGCTCGGTCTGCGCCGCCAGTGGGGCTGTGTGCTGCTCGTGCTCGGCGGCCTCTTCCTGCGGCGTTGGACGCGCTGCCACACCGCCCTCCCCGCCGTTGAAGGCCACGTGATTCTCGTTCACGACCACCGTCCGGGTGTATATATTGGTCACGCTGGTGACGCTCACGTTCGTGACGGCCCGGTTATAGAAAAACGCTCCCCCGCGCCACTCGCCTCCGGCGAATCCCACACCGCCGTAGCCGAATCCGTAGTTGATTCCGCCGTAGAAACCGATGTGCGGTCCCCAGTATCCAGCGTGCCACGCATAAAATCCCCCGCCCCAGCCCCAGTATCCTGGCGTCCACAACATGCCGACCGGAGCGATTACCCACGTGCCCGGCACCCAGTAGTAGCCGTCGCCATCGTCCCAGGCCCAGTAGCCTGGGGTCCAGAGATAACCCGGCCCGGGGCAAAGCGGCTGCCCGTATACCGGTATCGCAGGCGGACCGATGCGAACCGAGATTCCCACCGCAATCTGCGAAAACGACGCAGCTGAAAACGACAAGATGATGACAGCCAACAGCAACCACTGAACTAGGGCCCTATTCCTGCTCATTCCCGTTCTCCCTGATTTATTCCCAAGAGGTTTGTCCCTAAGAGGTTTGTCCCCAAGCTCGCCGAGTCCAACCGCCACTACCGTCAGTGGACCCTGAGGCAAAAGTCAGTGCGCGGACTGATATTCTCCCCCTTGTAAACACTGGATATTGGAGTATGTTGCTCTGACCGGAAACTATTTGGAATGAAGCAGATTGATCCGGACAGCGCAGACAATTCGCCGGCTGATTCCTTCGACAAGAATTAATCGGATTGAGTCGGCCTGGCCGACATACTTTCCAAAACCAAAGAGACTTTATTCTCTATTTGCGGCTTGGCGAGAAGGGACGGAAATGCAAAGTCCTACAGGATTTCTCGCTGGGATTTATCGCTTTTGGTGTACTATTCCGAGGCTGCCAAGGTCGCGCCTGGCGCGCCTTTCGGCTTCGTGCCGTTCGACAGCCCTCCCTGCGAGTTGATCGACAACGCCTCCGGCGGTTTAATGGATGAAGGTGGTACTCACTCTCGGTGTGCTCACTCTAGTTGGAAGCGTTCTCGTTGGATGCGCGGCCAAGAAGCCTGTGACTCCGCAGCTTGAGGCACGCCATTGTGCATCAGGCAGCTGGCCCATGCGCGCCTGGTATCACGGTCAATTGGTGGACGTGTGCGGCGTGGCCGATCCCGAGTGCGTAGCCAAACATCCCGTGTCGTGCGTCGGCGATCAATGCGCTCCATTCGATTGCCCAATTGTGGACGTTATCCGGGTCGGAGCGCCAAACACGTATCTCGACCCGGATGCGGATGAGGCCGAGAAAGATCTACCTAAGGTCAAAACGAAACGAGTGTGGTGGAAATTCTGGGAAGGACGTAACCATGAAAAAACTCCTGATCGCGATTAGCCTATTTTGCTCCCTGGTTTCCCCCCTGGCGTCGGCCCAGACGATCACGCATATTATCTATATCGTTAAGGAAAACCGTTCGTTCGATAACTACTTTGGGGTTTTTAAGGGTTACTCCACCCCGGCTGGCTGGCAAGGCGTGCAGTCTTATTGCACCGGAGGCAGTTCTCCAGTTTATCCTGATCAAGCCGTGTGTCACTACGGCAATCCGACAAACGAATGTTCCGTTTACAGCGGAACCTGCCCGGAGCCGATTTCGCTTTCCAAGAACACCGGCAATCCTTATACCCTGTATCTCGAAAGCGCCGCTACTATCTATGTCGATGTAGACCACTCTCACTCGCAGTTACTCAGCTACAACGACAACGGCTTGCAGGATGAGTACCCTTCCATAGGCTGCCCGAACAGTGGGGGCAACCCAATCGTGAATCCGTGTGGATATGCTTACTTCGACGGGACGCAGATCGGTCCAGAAAGCCAGCCCGGAACTTATTATTATTACGCGAGGAGATACGGCCTCTCGGACAACTTCTTCGCCACGAGCACGCCCTCCTCGGCGGGACACTTTTACATTTTTGCCGGACAAACTCATGGAGAGGCGGATATCCCGGATACGACACACCTTCAGTCGGGAAAAACCTGTTATCCGGGAGCGACCATCAACGAAGGCAAGTCGATCGCCGGAGTGTCCTGTACCGCGAACTCAGCCTGTGCGAGCAATCAGTGCGGATGCCCGTCATCGATTTGCCCCGGCGATGCCGCTGGGTATTGGAATGGCGCATGGGGTTGTGGGGCTCAGCACACCGGAACGTCGCATCCTTTCACCTACACGGGTTCCTGGCCATCCTCGGTAGGAACTCCTTCTTCCGTGGATACTGCCGGTGGAATATGTACGACGGGTCGACCCGATTATAGTTCTCCGGAATTGCCTACAGCCTGCACCACGAACTCGGGTTGTACCTCCAGTCCACATCTCTACTGTACCTATGGCGTCTATCGTGGCGGAACCTGTTCGGCCAACTCTTCGAAGGCCTGCGTCTGTTCCGGCGTGGCGGGTAATCCGGGTGCTGTTGTGCCGTCGACCTGTTCTGACATTGCCGACTGTGGCTCCTCTTCTCCGACTTGCAGCACGACCTCGTCTATTGAAGGTGCGGCAGGCGCCCCATGTCCGTCCCTGACAACCATCGCGGATCAGGCGCAACTGGCCTCCGTTTCCCTGAAGTCTTACAACAGCTCCCAATGGAATCCCGCCACTTACGTTTCCAACCTCTACTTCAGCGAATGGTTCGCCAGCAACGTGTTTGGAGAGAATCAATTCCTGACGGATGCGGCCACAGTAACGGGCACGGGCGGAGTCTGCAGCGGTCATACGGCTACGTCTTGCGGCCTCGACTCAACCTGTTCAGCTCTCGGGTACGGATCATGCGTTGATCCTTCCAGCTCGACACTGCCGGAACTTGTTTTTCTCGGCCCTGGCGAGCAGAACAAAACATCTAGCGATCACCCTGCGTCCGGTTCAGTGTCTGAGGGGATGCAGTGGTCAGCGGCGCAGATCGCGGCCGTAGTCGGCAACTGTACAGCTGGGAACCTGTCGAGCGCCGATTGTTATCTTTGGAACCACTCCATTATTTTCGTCACTTGGGACGATTCTGGAGGCTTCTGGGACCATTTGCCGCAGCCGGTCGTGGACGGACTGAATTTCGGGAATCGGGTTCCTCTCCTTGCGATTTCCCCTTTTGCCGTAAACAGCATCAACCACTGTTGCGCCAACGGGCCGGGCGGAACCGGCCCAGCCCAGCCCCTGGAAATCAGCTCAGTATTGCGTTGTATGGAACAAATTTACTCGATCACGCCCATCGGCAGCCGGGACACGATTGCCAATGATGCCTGCTTCGGCACCGGAACCAAAGCCAGTCCCGGAACCGGCGCAAACGCGGGCATGATCAACCTCTCTCAACCGATGTTGAATCCGCCGGCTAATTCGGCCAAAGGGTCTTCGGGGCAGAATTAGGTAGGGGTGCAGTTTTTTCGCTAATTGATCTTAAATTAATTGATCTTCCGCGCCCGCGCGATCCGCTCGTCAATCGGCTTGCGCCCGGCGAATCCTTCCTGCGTTCCATGCCAGTGTGTGATGGACTTCTCGCCCAGCTTCCAGCACAGCAGAATGATCTGGCCTTCGACTTCGCAGGGAAAGTCGAGCAGGCCGGTATCGATGTCTTTCACCTGCACGCCAATGGAATCGATCTCCGCCAGCGCATCTTTGGCGCGCTGTTCGGCCTTGATTTTCTCCGCTTTGCGCCGGGCCAGGGGCACCACGTCGACAAACATGCCCCCGTTCAGAAAAATCCTGTGGCCGAGCGCCTGTTGCTCAGCCTCGACTTCTTCCATCACCTTCTTGCCCGCAATCGCGGAGCGTAGCAGCGATTCCAGCACCGGCAGCAGAGACTGCGCTTCCTCGAGAGTAAAAGTGCGATCCGACATGGAATGATCCTATTTTACCGCACGCAAGGGTTGGCCGCTCGCCAGGCTTGGTTACGACGGGTTTGTCTATCCGTCCTGGCCTGATCCGTGCAAATCCGCGTAAATCCGTGGCAAAGAAGTTTCTTTGGTCAACGGCTTCGGCCGTGCGAAGGATCAGCCGATGTGGCCGCATTGACGTCAATGGCCAACGCAGCGATTCCCGGCGCATTGCACTCCCCGTCGCGGCTGTAGTTGGTGCAGCGCCCGGCCACATCCTTGCGCTGCGGCGACTGCGCGAACTGCCAGACTTCCGCGAATGCAACCCCGCTCTGCGCGGGACTGGGCTGATTCTGCGGAAACGCGCAGCCCGGGGCGGGAGGGCAAGCGTCGTTCGTGACCCAATAAGTGATCCCGCGTCCGCCCGCATGCTGGCGAATATCTTCGGCCGTAACTACGTTGCCATCGTCCGGCGCGGGAATGCCGGAACAGTAAATGCCCGCGCGGAATCCAGCCGCAATCACGCCGTCGACCCAGGCATAGATGTAAGCGCTCTGCTCAGGCAGCATTCGCCCGCCCTGTTCCTGGTCGAGAAAAATAATGGCCGCCCGCGGGAACCCCTCGCGCCGCGCCGCCTCCACTGCGGTCGCAGCGTCTGATCGTCCCATCCGAGTCGCGCTGGCGACAGTCTTCAACTGCGCGTAAAGCCGTCCGTTGAAGAGCACGAGAAATCCAAGTCCCGCAGACTCGACCGCAGCCCGGTGTCCGACCCAGGAATTCGTCTTCTCGCCGGGAGGACGATTCAACCAATATCCGGTGTAGGCAAAAGTCTGGTGGAGGGTATTGAGATTCGCGTCGCCGGGATACTTGTTGAGGTCGAGGCCGAGGTAAGCGCCGCTCTGGGATTGGAGGGTCGCGCAAGAAAGTGCCAAAGCGGCCGTCGCCGTCAACCAGCGCAAATTCATGAACTCGGTTCCAATCGAGCTGCCCGATTTCGCTCGCTCCGCGGTCTCTGCGATTTCGGCGTCAGAATGTCCTTTACCGATAGCTGACAGCTAGCCGCCGATATGCACCATGGTCCGCGACGCCGGCACAAAGTCCGGCTCGCCGATATGGTGCCGTTCTTCCTTCTTCTGCACGACGCCCTGAATGAACTCGGCCAACTCATCGTCCGAAGCCCCGCGTCGCATCTGCGCGTGCAGGTCATGATCCCACACCGAGAACAGACAGGTGCGAATTTTCCCGTCCGAGGTGATGCGGATGCGGCTGCAATGCCCGCAGAACGGATGCGACACCGGCGCGATGATTCCGATCTCGCCGACCCCATCCTCAAACCGGTAGCGCCGCGCCGTTTCCGAGCGCGCGCGCGGAATCTCCACCAGCGGCCGGTACTCCGCCATGCGCGCCAGAATTTCATCGAGCGTGACTACGGTCGAAGGCGCCCACGTGCGTCCTTCTTCGAGCGGCATGAACTCGATGAACCGCACCGTCACGCCCTCTTCGCGCGCAAACATACCGAAGGGAATGATCTGGTCTTCGTTGAAGCCGCGCATCAGCACGCAATTCACTTTGAGCGGCCACAACCCCGCCCGCCGCGCCGCGCGGATGCCCGCCAGCACGTGATCATATCCGTTGGGCACGCGTGTAATCCGCGCAAACCGGTCCGGGTCGACCGCGTCCATCGAAACCGTAACCCGCGTCAGCCCCGCGTCTTTCAGCGGCTGCGCCATCTCGGCCAGCATGTGCCCGTTCGTCGTAAGCGCTATGTCGAGCGGATCGAGATCGTCGAAACCATGGTGCAAATATCCGTGCCGGCCCAATTCTTCGGCCTTACCATCAGGACCGCGAGCGGAACTTGACCCCGAAGCTTCGTGGAAGGGCACGGCGTCAGCCGTGCTGTTACCGCCCGAAAAAGATGAGGGCTTTAGCCCCTGAGGCCGCAGCTTTGCGAGCTCGCGCACAAATTCAACCACGCCCTTGCGCAACAGCGGCTCGCCGCCGGTCAGGCGAATCTTCGTAACTCCTATCCCGACCAGCACGCGCGCCATGCGCAGATAATCTTCAAACGGCAGATCGCCGTACAGCGCCCCTTCGTTCCCCGTTCGGCAGTACACACACTTGTAGTTACAGCGGTCCGTAATGGAGATCCGCAGGTCAGTAATGGCGCGCCCGAATTTGTCGTGGAGCAGCATTCAGCACTCAGCCGTCAGCCAGTGGGCCTGGTTGAAGACTACTCTTCATTGTACTGGCTGAACATTGTACTGGCTGAATGCCGAATGCTGAGTGCTGAGCGTCTACTTCAGCGCCTTCTCAATCGCCGCCTCGGCCAAGGGCGCCATAATCTTGAATCCCGCTGCATTCGGGTGCAGGCCATCATCGGCCAGTTCCTTCTTCAGCATGCCCTTCGTGTCGACCAGGGCGCCGTAGTAGTCCAAAAAGGTGCAACCATTCGCCGGGATCGCGCAGTAACTCCTCAACCAGTTGTTCAGCACAAGAATCTTCTGCTGCGGGCGCTGCGCAAAAAAGTCCTTCGCCTTCTCTGTGTAGTTGTGCACCGGCAGCACCGACGAGTAGATCACTTTAATGTTGTTCACGCGCGCCAGTTCCGCCAGCGACGCGTAGTCAGCCTCAATGTCCTCGAGGCGCATGGGCCCGGTATTGCCCGCAATGTCGTTGGTCCCCGCGAGAATGACAACCACTTTGGGCCGCAGATAAATCACATCCTGCCGGAAGCGCACCAGCATCTGCGGCGTGGTCTGCCCGCCGATGCCGCGGTTAATGTAGGGCTTGCCCGGAAAATATTCGTCGAGATGCCAGATGTCGGTGATCGAGTCGCCAAAGAACACGACGCGGTCCTCACCTCGCGCCGGCGGTTTGAGCGCGGCGTTCGCCTCGCGATAGCGCGCCAGCTGCCCGAAATCGTCGGTGAACACGGCAATCCGCCTCGCCCGGTACTGATCGAGGCCAGCAAACCCGGTGGAAGGGATCGTGATCGGTTCTTGTGGCGCGGGTTGTACAGGTTGTGCAGATTGCGCAGGCTGCTGCGCCAGCGTGGAAACGGCAAAGAAGAGGCAAAGGACGAATGTAAGCTTCTGCAGATCACGAGTTGATAGCATGTGGTTGCCTTTCGGGTAACAGGATAATTCTAGAGCGCCCCTCCGACTTCGGGCTGAAAAGCCGAGCCCGATGCCCAATCACGGCCGGCTCGCGATCGTCTGCGCAATCGCTTTCTCCGCCAACGGCGCCATAACTTTATACCCCGCCGCATTCGGATGCAGCCCCTCATCTGACAGCTCGCGCTTCAGCATGCCCTTGTCATCCACCATCGCCGAGAAGTAGTCAAGATACACCAGCCCGTTCTGCGCGCAGTAATCCTTGAGCCAGCTGTTCAGCGCGAGGATTCTTTCGCGCGGCCGCAGGGCAAACGACTCCTTCGCATCGTCTGTGTAATTGTTTACCGGCAGCAGCGAGGCAAAGACCACGCGAATCTGGTGCATTCGCGCCAACTCGGCTATGGACGCGAAGTTGGCCTCGATATCTTCATTCCGCGCGGGACCGGTGACGCCCGCCACGTCGTTGGTTCCCGCCAGCACGACCAGCACCGCGGGATGCAGATCAATCACATCCTGGCGAAAGCGCACCAGCATCTGCGGCGTGGTCTGCCCGTCAATGCCGCGATTCAACACAACGTAAGCCTTGCCCGGAAAATAATCAGCCAGCTTCCAGTAGTCGGTGATGGAGTCTCCGAGAAACACGACCCGCTTCTCTTTCGCCGTAGGCAGCGCCAGCGCCGCATCGTCCGCGCGATAGCGCTTCAGCTCCCCGAAGTCATCGGTGTAGATAGCAATCCGCGAAGCCCGGTACTGATCGAGACCAGAGAAACCAGTCGAAGGGATGGAAAGCGCACGCTTTTGGGCGAGAGCCGCCAAGGAAAGCAGACAGCACACCAGTACTGACTTCGAGACATTGCGGACGTGCATACACTCCCTGGTTTTACTGTTCTTGGTCTATCCGCGTTAATCCGTGTGAATCCGTGGCAAAAAGCGCCGCTTACATCCCGTCGTAATTCGGCCCGCCCCCACCTTCCGGTGGAACCCACGTAATAATCTGGTACGGGTCGGCAATGTCACACGTCTTGCAGTGCACGCAGTTCGACGGATTCAGACTGATGCGCTTGCCGTTCGGCTGGCTGGCATCGTCCACCATCTCGTAGACGTTTGCCGGACAAAAATTCTGGCATGGGCTGCCGAATTCCTTCACGCAGCGCGTGTTGCAGATATTCGTATCGTGAATCACCAAGTGCGCCGGTTGGTCTTCTTCGTGCTTCGTGCCCGAGTGATAGAGATCGGTAAGCTTGTCGAAAGTGAGCTTGCCATCGCCCTTGGCAGGCCCGAGCAAGTGCGCTTCCGCGCCGCCATCCGCGGGCAACTCCGCCAATTTGCGCATGTTCTCATATCCGGCCTTCGCCGGATATCGGTTACGTAACCCGCGTCCGCCAGTCATCATTTGCAGCGCGGTGTGGAACATGCCCGCGTACATGCCATGCTCGAATCCCTGATGCAGGTTGCGCACTTTCCAGAGTTCTTCCTTGATCCAGCTGGCTTCGACTTTTTTCTGAAATTCACTCAGCGTCGCCGTCGTCGAATCATTCTTAATCAGCGCATCGAACGCCGTCTCGGCTGCGAGCATCCCGCTCTTGATCGCCAGATGAATTCCTTTGAGCCGCGCCGAATTCAGAAAGCCCGCAGAGTCGCCGAGGATCATCCAGCCGTCGCCCGCAACCGGCGGGATCGCCCACCAGCCGCCGTACGGCATCGACTTCGCGCCGTAGCGGATCATCTTGCCGCCCTCCAGTAGCTTCGCGACAAACGGATGCCGCTTGAACTCCTGCAACACGCGCTGCGGATCAAGCCGCGGATCGGCATAGTCGAGCCCGGTTACGAAGCCGAGCGAGACCACGTTATTCGATCCATCGCCTTTCGAGCCGTAAATCCACGCGCCTCCATACTCGTGCGTCGTCAGCGGCCAGCCCATGGTGTAAATCACTTCGCCCGCCGCGATGCGCCCCGCCGGAACTTCCCAAAGCTCTTTCACTCCGACGCCGTAGGTCTGCGGGTTGGCGTTCTTCGCGAGATCGAATTTCGAAATGAGCTGCTTGGTCAGCGACCCGCGCGGCCCTTCGGCGAGGATCACAACTTTCGCGTTCAAATCGTAGCCGGGTTCAAAATTCGATTTCTGATGGCCCTCTTTGTCGACGCCCTTATCGTCGGTGCGAACGCCAGTCACGCGCCCGCCGTCGAACAGTAGCTCTGATCCCGCGAACCCAGTGAAGACGGTTATTCCCGTCTCCTCCACCTTGCTTCCCAACCACTTCACAAAGCGGTTCAGCGAGATCACATAATTGCCGTGGTCGCGCAAAAACGGCGGCGTAATCGGAAACTTGAACTTGGACTTTTCGGTGAGGAAATAGACGGCTTCCTTCGTGACCTTCGCATCGAGCGGCGCGTCTTTCTCGAAATCAGGGAGAAGTTCGCGAATCGAACGCGGGTCGAGCAACGCCCCGGAGAGACAGTGTTGCCCAATCTCGCGTGCCTTCTCAAGCACGTAAATATTCTCTTTACTGAGCTGGTTCTCAGGATGTTTGGCGTTGTGCGCATCAATCAGCTGCGCCAGCCGCAGTGCGCAAGCCATCCCCGCCGGCCCGCCGCCAACGATCACAACGTCAGCCGGCATCTGCGGGCGCTCGATGCCTTCAAGAGGTTTGCGAAAAATCAGCATTCAATCCTCAGACCAGCAAATTCTTTCCCGCCGATTAACCCGGATGAACGCTGATCCCAAAGGAAGAGTCAAGGCCGCCTGTTTTATCCGTGTTCATCCGCGCGAATCCGTGGCAAAGAAGTTATCCGCCCGCCTTCGCCTTCTTCACTTCCTCAGTCAGCGGTGGCACGATATCAAACAAATTTCCCACGATCGCATAATCCGCAATCTCGAAAATCGGCGCCTCTGAATCTTTATTCACCGCAATGATGGTTCGCGAGCCTTTCATCCCGACGATATGCTGGATGGCCCCGCTGATGCCGAGCGCCAGATACAGCTTGGGTGCAACGGTTTGCCCCGACGACCCAATCTGGCGATCCATCGGCAGCCAGCCCGAATCGCAAATCGGACGCGACGCCGCGAGGTCCCCGCCCAGCGCGTCGGCCAGTTGCTTCGCGATCTCGATGTTCTTCTGCTCTTTAATCCCCCGCCCCACGGCCACAATGATCTCGGCCTGGGTAAGATCGACCGCCTGCTTGGCTTCCTTGAAAACTTCCTGCGGCTTGTTGCGGATCACACCGTCGGCAATTTCAATGTTCACAGTTTCGAGCGGCGCCACGCTCGCACCCGCTTCAGCTTTATCGCCGCGGAACGCCCCGTTCTGGAAAGTAGCGAACCACGGAGCTTCGCTGGTAAAGCTGACGTCGGCCGCCAGCTTGCCCTGAAACATCTGCCGCGTGAAAACCAGCTTGCCATTTTCGTGCTTGAACCCGATGCAGTCGCTGATCACCGTGCGCCCCATGGCCGTGGCCAGCTTGGGCACGAAGTCGCGCACCTGATAGGTATGTGGCATCAGGACGAGCTTGGGCTGCCTCGCCGCGAGAAATTGTTTCAGCACCGCGGCAAACGCGTCGGGCGTATAGGGCTCGAGCTTCGGCGACTCGATCGCATACACCTTGGCAACTTTCTTGGCCGCAACCTCAGCGGCGATCGACGCGGCGCTGGCGCCCACCACCGCCGCTTCGAGCGTCCATCCGGTTGCGGCTGCGATCGCCTGGCCCGCAGTTATGGTTTCCCACGAGACGCGATTCAGTTTTCCTTCGCGCTGTTCGACGATGACGAGAATGGTGTCAGACATATGATTCCCTGAAGATCTTCACTTTCTGGCGCTCCTGCGACGAAATCCGCCCCGCCGCTCATGTCTTAATGGCCGCAAAGCGAAGGCGAATATAATCCGCGGTCCAACGCCCCTCTGAATCGCACAGAACCGGTTTGAGCCGGGCCGTAACTTCGTCCAGAAAACCGTCCCGCTCATTCGCCGGCAGTGCCGCGCAGAACGGATTCGCGAATGTTTCCAGCCAACCACGCATTCCCGTCGGCAGCGGTGTAGGACGCGGTATCAGTCGCACATTCTGCGGCACAAACCCGGCCCGGCGCAAACGGATTTCGTACTCGTCGACGGTTGGAAAGTACCATGGAATCCAGGAAGTGGCATCGGCGACGCCCCGGCGCTCAAGCGCGGCTAGCAGCGCGACGGTAATTGCGCCGACGCACGCGTGGCCGCCCAACTCACCCACGAACTTTCCTCCGGCCACCAAGGCGCGAAATGCGCCAGTGATCGGCGCGTCCGGATCGTCCTTTACCCAGTGCAGCGCGGCATTGGAAAAGACGGCGTCGAATTCGTTCTCAAAGGTCAGCGCCGTGGCGTCCATCATTCTCGCGTCCAAACCGCGCCGTCGCGCGGCGGCGATCATATCGGGAGAATTATCGATGCCCACCACATGGACACCGAGCGCGACCAGTTTTTCCGTGAGGACTCCATCTCCGCAACCCAGATCGAGAATGCGCTCACCCGC
Source organism: Candidatus Sulfotelmatobacter sp. (assembly GCA_049509155.1). GTDB lineage: Bacteria > Acidobacteriota > Terriglobia > Terriglobales > Acidobacteriaceae > Sulfotelmatobacter. Next base: position 3,779 of record JBELAE010000032.1, on the reverse strand, counting down.
CTGCGGCCGCAATAAATCCAGCACAGGCTGCCCGAGCGCGGGCACGAAATGAGCGTTCGCCGCATAGCCCGCTGCGCTCCAATTCTGGGAAGACGAGGTTTGGGAGGAAATGCTCACGCCGCTAAGTCCTTCGGTTGAGAATCTTCTGATCTTCGCTCATCTGATATCTGATCTTCGCTCGGCTGGTCTTCACCCGACCACGCCGGCCAAGAATCGGCCCGCCGCTGCATTTACAGTACTCTCAACTCGTTCCGCAATTTATCGACCAACTTCTTCGCAATCTCGCTCGCCGAGCCTTCAATGTGCTCCGTCTTCTTGGTCTTCTGCGGAACATACAGCCGCTCGATCTTCTGCAGATTCTCGCCGATCGCCGATTGCACTTCCGCCAGCGCCACTTTCCGTAGTGGCTTGTTCTTCGCCTGCTTGATGCCGATGAGCGTGGCATACCGCAGCTTGTTAATACCCGACTGAATCGTCAGCACGGCTGGCGTCGGCATATCGACAAACTGAAAGTATCCCGCTTCGAGCTCGCGCTTTACTCGAATCCCGCCGTCGGTCTTCTCGATCTGCATAATGATGGTGGCGTGCGGCAGCCCCAGCAACTCGGCCAGGATCACGCCAGTTTGCGCGTAGCCGTAGTCGTCAGACTGCAACCCGGTGAAGATCAGATCGAACTTTTCGTCTTTGATCGCGGCGGCGAACGCCTTGGCCGTGTTGAACGCATCCAGCCCCACGAACTTGTCGTCTTCCAGATGGATCGCCCGATCCGCGCCCTTGGCCAGGGCCTCGCGCAGCACCTGCTGGGCCCGCGCCGGACCGCTCGTAATTACAACTACTTCTCCTGTGTGCTTTTCTTTCTGTCGCAGCGCCTCTTCGAGAGCGAAGGCATCCGGCTCGTTGACTTCGTACGAGACATCCTCGCGAATCCACGCGCCGCTTTCGTTCAGCTTGAGGGGCGCATCTTTCTGCGGCACCTGCTTCATGCAGACCAGAATTTTCAAAGGGAATCACTCCTCGCCCTGCCGCTTCGGAGGGCCATAGGGAAACTGGCTAGTATAAATGAAACCGCGGGCGGGAATACTGCGAGGAACAAAAAAAGGGCCATCCCCTGTCGAGGCCTACTCCGTGATCACCGTCGACTGACCGGTAAGGTCGAAACGTTTGCGACAGCGCATGTTCTTGCAGGCCATCATGTCGTCTTTGCGCACCATGTAGGAGCGGAACTTGGCGAAGCGGGCGCGATCGCGCTCGTCGGCGCGGCCTGCCAACTGCCTTTTCTTCGTCCGCACTACCCAGGTCACTTCGTACTCCGCCGCCTGCTGACAGTGAGGACAGTTCAGCGAAGCAACTTTCTTTTCCTGCTTCTCGTCAAAAAAATCGCGCTCTTCCATAGGTTTTCGTTGTCATCCTGACCGGAGCTTTGAGGAGCGCGAAGCGATCCTCAAGGCGGAGTCGATGCATCCCTACCTCCTGCACCGGGCCACGGCCGCGTAGCATTCGTCCAACCATGAATTATTGCACATTTCGCGGCCCCCACCTTTAAACTGAATGAGAGATTCGCATGGCCAGAAAGAAAAAAGTGAAGCGCTTTCGCGCCGTGACCGCGGTCAAGGAACTAGCCCGCGAGCGCGTCGGCGCGCCCCCCGCCGGACAAATCGTCGTCGAGAAGAAAAAGAAACCGGAAAAACACAAGCCCACGCTGGAAAAGCTATTGGAAGAGGGCGACTAGATAAGGCACTGCGAAACTCGAAAGTCGTCGGCGAACCTCGCCAAAATTGCCTTGGAGTCGCTGGGGTTGCTGTTATAATTTCGCTCTTGTCTCCTTCCCTCTTCCCCCAAGAAGGTGGGCCAAAAATGAGTACACGCGCCAGGTTCCTAGCCACATCGCTCTTTTACTTAGGGCTCTCGACTCTGCTCGTCGTGGGCGGCTGCAGTAACAGGCCCCTCGTCTCCATCGCCGTCACGCCGCTGGGTGCCACCGTAGCCCAGATTGGGCAAACCACGCAGTTTACGGCAACGGGCACGACGAGCGACACGAAAGCCGCGCCGGAGAACCTCACCTCGGTGGCCGCCTGGTCGTCCAGCACCCCAAGCGTCGCAACCGTCAGTTCAACGGGCCTCGCCACCGCAACCGGGTGCGGCACAACGACGATCACGGCTCAGGACGGCACCGTCTCAGGGACAAGCACGCTAACCGTCACCTGCACGACAGGCGGAGGAACTCCGGTCCTGCAGTCAATCGACCTCACGCCGAGCACTCCGACCATCCCCCAGATCGGGCAGACCACTCAGTTCATAGCGCTGGGCATATATCCCGCACCCACGGCCACAGTCGACCTCACCACCGTCGCGACGTGGGCCTCTAGCAATATTGCGATTGCGACGGTCAGCACTTCTGGTCTTGCGACCGCTGTCGCTTGCGGGTCAACGACAATTACTGCCGAATACCAAGGGGTCCTCGCCCAAACGGTGCTAACGGTTTCGTGCACGGCGACGCAGAATCCGATCCTGCAATCGATCAACCTTTACCCAAGCACCCCGTCGATACCTGCGATTGGTCAGGTAACCCAGTTCATCGCTCTGGGCGCTTATGCACCGGTGACAGGTAACAACGTCCTGACGAGTGTCGCTACTTGGGCATCGAGCAACCCAGCCGTAGCCACCGTTAACAGCGCTGGCCTCGCGACCGCAGTCTCGTGCGGCACAACTACTATCACTGCGGAATATCAGGGAATCGTCGGTCAGACACTTCTGACGGTCACATGTACCGTGGTGCAGACTCCCGTGTTGCAGTCGATCAGCCTCTTCCCTAGTAATCCAACGATCCCCCAGCTTCAACAGACCACGCAATTCATCGCGGTCGCTGTGTATTCGCCGGCAGCGAGTAATAACATTCTCACCAGTGTTGCGACGTGGGCATCGAGCAACCCAGCGATTGCGACCGTCAACAGTGCCGGCCTCGCAACTGCCGTCTCATGCGGAACCAGCACGATTACGGCGGAGTATCAGGGGGTCGTAGGCCAGATGCTTCTGACGGTCGACTGCACGGGTAGCCAACCTCTGCAGTCGATTGCGGTTCTTCCCACCAATCCCACTATCCCGGAGATCGGGCAAACCACGCAGTTCCTAGCCCTAGGGACACTTGTGGGTGGAGGACAAGAGGACCTCACAAGCACTGCCACATGGTCTTCGAGCGATATTCAGGTCGCAACTGTAGGGACAAATACCGGCACCGTCACGGCCCTTAATTGCGGCACAAGCACGATCTCGGCGGAATTCCAGCCAACCGGCGGTACTCCCCTTGTCGGAACGAGCTTGCTGACCGTCAGCTGCGTTCCCGTAATCTCGGTCGAATTGATAATCGTGAAAACAGGCACTGTCGCAGGAACGGTTACGAGCCTACCAGTGGGGATCGACTGCGGCACAGTGTGCGGAGGGCTCTACAACGAGGGTACGGGCTTCGTGCTCACCGCTGCGCCATCATCGCCAACAACAATCACTTGGACGGGCTGCGATCAGGTACTCACGATCCCGCCAAACAACTATCCCGAATGCTACTTCACCCTTGTGCCAGACTCGGGAGGAACGTCGAAGACAGTGACCGTGAATTTCTAGGTGTTTTGCGTAATGCCTCTGACTAGGTGAGAGGAGCAGCCTCTCACCCCTTCACCGCCTCGGCCACCACTTTCACGAACTCCTTCACGTCGTCTTCCGTGGTGTCGAACGAGCACATCCAGCGCACGATGCACTCCTCTTCGATCCACATATAAAAAAAGTAG
>JBELAE010000319.1:0-6254 GCA_049509155.1 Candidatus Sulfotelmatobacter sp. | reverse complement strand
GACCAGCTCGAGCAGCTCGGGATCATCGACTGCATCAACTTTATTCAATGCCACCACCAGATACGGCACGCCCACCTGCCGCGCCAGCAGCACATGCTCGCGGGTCTGCGGCATCGGACCGTCGGACGCCGCGACCACCAGAATGCCGCCATCCATCTGCGCCGCGCCCGTGATCATGTTCTTGATGTAGTCGGCGTGGCCGGGACAATCGACGTGCGCGTAGTGCCGGTTCGCCGTCTCGTACTCGACGTGCGCCGTGGCGATCGTTATGCCGCGGGCCTTCTCTTCGGGAGCGTTGTCGATCGAGTCAAACGACCGGAACGTGTTCTTCGGATTGTGCTTCGACAAAACTTTCGTGATGGCCGCCGTCAGCGTGGTCTTGCCATGGTCGATGTGACCAATCGTCCCAACGTTGCAGTGCGGCTTGGTGCGATCAAATTTTTCTTTCGCCATAACTCAGCTCTTAGCTCCTAGCTCAAACCTTTGTCATTCTCGTTGGCCTCATAATAGGCGCCAACGAACTCCTGCTTCTCGACCAGTTCGTCGACAATCCGCCGATCGAACTGCGCGAAATCTTCCGAGAAGCGATCGCGAAAAATTTCGAACCCGCGATGCCCCTTCCAGAAATCCCGCACCCGGTACCGCTCGCCTTCCGGGCCTTCCGACATCGCTTCCGTCGCGATGTAACCTTCAGCCTGCCGCAAAAACCGCGCCCAGACTCCTTCGACCCGAAACACATTTTCAAACTCGGCCCGCTTCCCTGCTCTGACCCAGAACCTGCGGTCGACGACGAACCGCTGCGCTCGGAGTCACTTCGCCGTGCCTTGCACCTTGGCGATGATTTCCTCCGCGACGGATCGCGGAGCCTCCTCGTAGCGGGCAAAGTGCATCGAGTATTCCGCGCGGCCCTGAGTTGAAGAACGCATGTGGGTCGCGTAACCAAACATTTCCGCCAGCGGAACGATCGCCTTGATCACCTGCGAACCGGCGCGGTGCTCCATGCCTTCAATGCGTCCGCGGCGCGAACTCAGGTCGCCCATGATCACACCGGCATAATCTTCCGGCGTGACAACTTCGACTGCCATCACCGGCTCGAGCAGCACCGGAGACGCCTTGCGCGCGGCTTCCTTGAACGCCATGGAACCGGCAATCTTGAACGCCATTTCGTTCGAGTCAACGTCGTGATAGCTGCCGTCGTACAGCGTAGCCTTCACATCGACCATGGGATAGCCCGCCAGAATGCCGCCCTCGAGCGCTTCGCGAATTCCTTGGTCGATCGGCTTGATGAATTCCTTGGGCACCGAGCCGCCCGTGATGTCATTGACGAACTCGTACCCCAAGCCCGGCGGTTGCGGATCGAGATAAATCTTGGCGTGCCCGTACTGACCTTTGCCGCCGGTCTGGCGAATGTATTTGCCTTCCGCTTGGGCATGCTTGCGGATGGTCTCGCGATACGCCACCTGCGGCTTGCCGACATTGGCCTCGACTTTGTACTCGCGCATCATGCGGTCGACAATGATTTCAAGATGCAACTCGCCCATGCCGCTGATGATGGTCTGCCCGCTGTCCGGATCGGTGTGAACCTTGAATGTGGGATCTTCCTGGGCCAGACGGCTGAGCGCCATGCCCATTTTTTCCTGATCAGCCTTGGTCTTCGGTTCAACCGCCACCGAAATCACGGGCACCGCAAACGTAATCGACTCGAGCGCAATGGGATGATCCTCGTTGCAGATGGTGTCGCCGGTGCCGACATTCTTCAGGCCAACGGCCGCGCAAATGTCGCCAGCGAGAATTTCGCTGATTTCTTCGCGCTTGTTGGCGTGCATCTTCAGCAGGCGCCCAATACGCTCGGTCTTCGTGGTGCGCACGTTGCGCACCGAGTCACCAGTCTTGAGCTGCCCGGAATACACGCGAATAAACGTCAGCTGGCCAACGAACGGGTCAGCCATGATCTTGAAGGCCAGCGCCGCGAACGGCTCCTTGTCGTCGGCATGGCGGAAAATCTTTTCCCCGTTATCGGGATCGATCCCGTGAGTCTCCGGCACGTCGAGCGGCGACGGCAGATAGTCAACTACCGCATCCAGTAGCGGCTGCACGCCCTTGTTCTTGAACGCCGTTCCCACCACCACCGGAAATACTTTCAATGCGATGGTCGATTTGCGCAGCGACGAGCGCAGTTCGTCGGCGGTTATCTCTTCGCCTTCCAGAAACTTGTGCAGGATTTCGTCGTCGTTCTCGGCAATGCTTTCGACCAGCTGGGCGTGAAACGCCTCGGCTTTCTTTTTCAGTTCGGCAGGAATCTCTTCGGTAATGTATTCCGCGCCCATGGTGTCGTCCTGCCATACAATCGACTTCATGTTGATGAGGTCAATGACGCCCCGGAACTTGTCTTCCTGGCCGATGGGAAACTGGATAGCGACGGGCTTGGCGCTGAGGCGCTTGCGGATGGTATCGACGGCATGCTCGAAATCAGCACCCATCTTGTCAATCTTGTTGATGAAGCAGATTCTAGGCACGCCGTACTTGTCGGCCTGGCGCCAGACTTTTTCCGACTGCGGCTGCACCCCATGAACCGCGTCAAACACCGCGACTGCGCCGTCCAGCACGCGTAGCGAGCGCTCGACTTCCGCCGTGAAATCGACGTGGCCGGGAGTATCAATAATATTGATGCGAATGTCGCGCCAGGTGCAGGTCGTGGCGGCGGAGGTAATCGTAATGCCGCGCTCCTGCTCTTGCTCCATCCAGTCCATGGTGGCCGTGCCTTCGTGCACCTCTCCGATGCGGTGCGTCTTTCCCGTATAAAACAGGATGCGCTCCGTCGTAGTGGTCTTGCCGGCATCAATGTGGGCCATGATGCCGATGTTTCTGCAGCGTTCTAATGGGACTGTTCTGGGCACGACGTTCTAACTCTTTCTGGGGCTCTTAAAATTAAGCTTCTAGCTACTAGCTCCTAGCCAAACCCAGCTGCCAGCTTCGTGATTTAGCTAGCAGCTAGAAGCTAGATGCTTCTTTTCACCACCGATAGTGCGCGAACGCCTTATTGGCTTCCGCCATGCGGTGTACATCTTCTTTTTTCTTGATCGCCGCGCCTTTACCGGCGGCGGCGTCCAGCAATTCGTTAGTTAATTTCTCAACCATTCCCTTTTCGCCGCGGGACCGGGCATAAGTAATCAGCCAGCGAATCCCCAGTGAAGTCCGGCGGTCGGCATTCACTTCGACCGGCACCTGATAGTTCGCTCCACCCACGCGCCGCGTCTTCACTTCGAGCAGCGGTTTCGCGTTCTCGACGGCTTTCTTGAACAGCTTCAGCGCTTCGTCGCCGCCTTTTTCCTGCACCTTCGCCAACGCTTCATAGAAGATGCCTTCGGCGGTCGAGCGCTTGCCCTGCCACATCATCGAGTTAATAAACTTCGTCACCAGATCCGACTGATACACGGCATCGGCCGGGACGGTCCGCTTGGCGATATGTCCTTTTCTCGGCATGAATCAGTTCCCTTAACCCTTCTTCGGGCGCTTGGCGCCGTACTTCGAACGTCCCTGCATGCGGCCGGCGACGCCTACTGCGTCGAGGGTGCCGCGAATCACGTGATAGCGCACGCCCGGCAGATCCTTCACGCGGCCCCCGCGGATCAGCACAATCGAGTGCTCCTGCAGGTTGTGGCCGACGCCGGGAATATAGGTCGTCACTTCAATTCCGTTCGTCAGGCGAACACGCGCGACTTTCCGCAAAGCCGAGTTCGGCTTCTTCGGCGTCTGCGTGTACACGCGGGTGCAAACCCCGCGCTTCTGCGGACATCCCTGCAACGCAGGGCTCGCCGTCTTGTAACGGGGCCGCTTCCGACCCTGAGCCACCAACTGATTAAACGTAGGCACGCTTGGTCACTCCTCAGCCGCGCAACCTTGCTGATTCAACATCCTGCCTGATCGCGCAGCACTGCTCAAATCCTGTTGCAATCCTGTTTAGGACGCGCATCCGTAGGCATGGCCGGCCCATAACCAGAGCCAACCATTACTTCTCACCGCGCAAGTTCGCTTCCGCAAACCACGCCAGAGAGATTCTGGATTAGACCTTCGCTTTGCGCTGCCGACGGTGGCGCCCGGCCAAAACTCCGGGGGCACTCCGTTTCGTCAGCCTTGCCCTGCATATCCTCCCGCAAAAGGGCGGCAGGCACCGCAGGAACGTTTCAGCGAGGAAAGTCTCCGAACCTGCTTCATTCGGAAACGCATTTCTCTTAGTCTATCGCTTCACTGCAAGCCAGCTGTGCACACAACCGCACATCTGGACCGACAGCATACTACAAGCTTGGATGTACTCGCGGAACCAAACTACTATAGCAAGTCTTTGCAAACATCGTCAACCCGTGTTTTTGCATCCCACAGACACGGCGACTGGAACGCAAGCCGAACCCGCAAGCCGAACCATATTTGCGTGAGTAGAGCAGGTGCATTCCCGCGAGAGATCCTTCGCAAAGAACGCTCAGGATCTCGGCAGGAGGCTCCCGCGCGCTTAGGACGCGCGCTCACGCCTCCTAATCGCCTCGACTTGCTGATTCCGTCTCCAGCCTCTACACTACAAGTTTTCCAATTCATTCGGTGACTCGCGCTGCGCAAAGTTGCAGGGCGGGCTGGGATAGCTCTTAAAAGAGGGGTGCATGGGTAGGTCGCATTCGAACGCTTTACGGTTGGCGGTTGCAATCCTTTGTATATGGAGCATCAGCGGCTGTGGCAAGAAGACCACATCCGGCGGCGCAATCTTTCCCGGAAGAATCAATCTGATCCCGACCAACAACACCTCTCTCGTGGTCGGCGGCACGCTCTCCTTTACGGCCTCGGTGGCAAGTGCGGCAGGCCAAAACATTAATACCCCTGTCAGCTATTCCTCGAGTGACACCTCGATTTTGACGCTCGCCCCCAACGGTGTGGCCTGTGCCGGCACATGGGACGTTGCTTTCACTACCTGCACCGGCGGCGGCACCGGCGTGGTCCAGGTCACCGCCTCCGCCCTGGGCGGCGCCAGCGTTCCGACCTGGGTCTTCGTGCACCCCCCCATCGACAACATCACCGTGACCGGAATTACCCTCAACGGTGCACCGATTATCGAGCCTTGCCTTTCCCAGACTCAGTCCATGACGGTTGAGGCCCACGCTTTCAGCCAGGGCACCGACATCACTTCATCGGTCGGTCCTTTCACCTTTACCGCGAATAATCCAACGGTTGTGAACCTCATCCCCCTGACCAACATCGCCTACAACTTCCCAACGAATCAGGCCACGGCGGTCGCTCTGTTTCCAGGCATTACGCAGGTCTATGCCTCCGCCAGCGGCGTTTCCAGTTCGTCGTTTTTGCAGCCGCAGTACCAGAATGCCCAGGGCACAACCTCACCGCCGCTGGACTTCTTTGCCACCTGCCCGATCCAGAGCGTCGCACTCGAACTCGGCTCGGGAGTGCAGCAATCCGACCAAACCACCTTCGTCACCGCGAAAGGCAACACGCAAGCGGTGACGGCTGTGCTGACCGACGTGATGGGGCACACTTCATTGCCCGGCGTGAGTGGGGGAATCGTCCTCAGCAAAATCTCCCTCACCTGGAGCGCCTCGCAACCCGGCGTATTGGCTTCCGCGTCAGGATGCCTGCAAAGCTGCACTCTCTCGACTCCATTGCCCGGATCCGGATCAGTGACCGCTTCCTGCTCTCCGCCCACCTGCAACATCGGATACCCCATCGTCCCCGCGTCGCTGGCCACGCCTGCCGCACTCGCCTCCTGCACTCAGTTCTTCGGCATCAATTGCCAGGAACTCATCCCGGTTCCGGTTTACGCCGAGACCGCGATTTCCGGCTTGATCACCGGTTCCACCGTCCCGCCTTCCGTGCTGGCCACCAGCACCGGATGTTCCGCGGTGGCTCCGGTAATCTGCGACACGGCCCTGTACAGCTTTTCGAGCTCCCGGGCCTCGACGGGCCCTGAAAATCCCCTCCCGTTTTCGCCCAACTCCCTGGTTTTCGATCTCGCAGGGGACAAGGCCTATATGGGCAGCGAGTTCGGCGCCCAACTCATTAACCCATCGAATTACGGCACCAGCACCAACCCTTACACCGCGCTGAATACCGTCACCGGCAACGTGCTGGGCATCTCCAACAACGGAACCGTCGCCGTCTTCTCCGATACCATCACCGTTCCGAATCAGGTCTACGTGGTGAACTCCGCCAATCCCACTTCTTTGTCAACCATCGCGCTGAATATCTCGGGGGCCGTC
>JBELAE010000318.1:0-6262 GCA_049509155.1 Candidatus Sulfotelmatobacter sp. | reverse complement strand
TTATTGCGGGATTGGCGCGCGCCTGCCGACCGGATATTGAGCGTGCGTGGGAGGCGCTGAAAGACGCAGCGCGACCGCGGATTCACGTGTTTCTGGCTACTTCGGATATTCATTTGCAATACAAGCTGCGCATTACGCGGGACCAGTGCGTGGAGCAGGCGCGGGAAGCGATCCGCTTCGCGAAATCGCTGTGTGATGACGTGGAGTTCTCGCCGGAAGACGCGACTCGAACCGAGCCTGATTTTCTGTGTCGGGTGCTGGACGCGGTGGTCGAAGCTGGAGCAACCACGTTGAATATTCCCGACACGGTCGGGTACACAATCCCGAGCGAGTTCGGAGATTTGATCACGACCATCCGGCAGCGGGTGAAGGGAATTGAGAAGGTGACGATTTCCGCGCACTGCCACAATGATCTCGGCATGGCCGTGGCCAACGCGCTGGCCGCGGTGACCGCGGGTGCGCGGCAGGTGGAGTGCACAATTAACGGCATTGGGGAGCGGGCGGGGAATGCGTCGCTCGAGGAAATTGTGATGGCGATGCGGGTGCGGCCGGATCGCTTCGCTTACGAAACCGGGGTGGTGGGAGACCAGATTTTCGCTGCCAGCCAGATGCTGAGCGAAATCACGGGCGTTCCGGTGCAGCCGAATAAGGCGATCACTGGTCGCAATGCGTTCGCGCACGAAGCGGGCATTCACCAGGACGGAATGTTGAAGAACGCGCTGACCTACGAAATCATGACGCCGAAGTCGGTGGGCGTGCCGGATTCGAAGCTGGTGCTGGGCAAGCATTCTGGACGGCACGCGCTGAGCATTCGCTGCGAACAGCTCGGCTACCAGTTCGATCGGCGGGCGCTCGACGATATTTACCGGCGATTTGTCCGGCTGGCAGATAAGATCAAGCATGTTGAGGATCACCACCTGCTGGAACTGATTCGCGACACGCATAAGCCGTCGGGATCGGCGACGCCGCTGATTGAGCCGATGGCTGCGGCGGCGAAGGCGGCGGCCGTCAATGCCTCACAAACCGCGATGCCTTTACCTGAACCTGCGGTCGAGCCGGCGAAGCCGTTTCCGGTGGGCCCGCAGACCAACGCGTTTGGAGTGCCCTTGCCCGGTCACGCGGAGTCTCACCACGAGCAGACGCAGCAGGAAGACTATTTGTGGGGCGTGTAGGGCATTTCCTAATGGGTTATTGAAGAAGCGGACGGTTGTGGTGCAGTTTTGGTATCGACGGCGAGTGGCGATGAGGGGGAGTTCCCTCGCTTTGCCTGAAGAACGGCTCCGCTCGGGATGACGCCGACTACTTAATTTGTGCTTACTCAATTTTCTCGTTTCCGATTCCACAATCCTTCCTATGCTTCTGAAACTTACCATTCTTCCTGGCGATGGCATTGGGCCGGAAGTTACTGAACAGGCCGTTGCTGTTTTGCAGGCGGTGGCTGACGGATTTGGCCACACCGTTCAACTTCAACACAAGCTGATTGGCGGAGCGGCGCTGGCTGCGGTGAACGATCCGCTGCCGGCGGACACCGTGCAGGCTTGTCTGGCTTCTTCTGCTGTGCTGCTAGGCGCGGTGGGGAGTCCGGCGTTTGATCATAATCCGGGGCATCTGCGGCCTGAGGCGGGATTGCTGCGCATACGGCGCGAGTTGGGCGCGTACGCGAATTTGCGGCCGGCGGTGTTTTTTCCGGCGCTGGAGGATTGTTCGCCTCTGCGGGCGGAAATCGTGCGTGGGACTGACATCTTGATTGTGCGCGAACTGCTGGGCGGGGCTTACTTTGGTTCACCGCGGTCGATCAGTGGTGAGCCGGGGTCGCGGGTTGCGGTCAACACTATGAAGTATGGAGAGTTTGAGATTGAACGCATCGCACGCGTGGCATTTGAATTGGCGATGAAGCGGCGGCGCAAGGTTTTATCGGTGGACAAGGCTAACGTGCTGGAATGTTCGCGGCTTTGGCGCGAGGTGGTGACGCGCGTGGGAAAAGATTATCCCGAGGTGAAGCTGGGGCACCAGTATGTGGATTCGGCCGCGATGCTGCTGGTGCAGCGGCCCACGGATTTCGACGTGCTGCTCACGGAGAATATGTTTGGCGACATTTTGTCGGACCAGGCGGGCGGCGTGGTGGGGTCGCTGGGACTGCTGGCTTCGGCGAGCGTGGGAGGGGCGGTGGGGTTGTATGAGCCGGTGCACGGCTCGGCTCCGGACATTGCCGGGAAAGGAATTGCCAATCCGCTGGGGGCGATTTTGTCGGTGGCGATGATGCTGCGGCATTCGTTTCAGTTGGAGAAGGAAGCTGGAGCTGTTGACGGTGCGGTGTCAGCAGTGCTCGGGCAGGGGGCGCGGACGGCGGATCTGGCGGGGAAATCGCATGCGGCGATTTCGACTTCGGAGATGGGGCGGCGGGTGGTTGAGGCGGTGAAGGTCGCGCCTCAAGGCTGAGATGCGAGCGGTGAAGAATTGCTTCATGGCATCGGTCCGTGGTGCCCACGCTTCGAACATCGCGGAGCGTGGGGCGGCCTTCGTCGGGTGCGTTCTGAATCAAATCCATTGTGTAGGCATTTGTGGTTCCCACCCCTTCGACTTCGCTCAGGGCGGGCTCTAGCCGCAAAGAGCACGGCTAGGATGGGCCACCCGGTTTGTCGCGGGGATCAGGGGAAATCAGAAGCCGGGGGCGGGGGCGGAATCTGCGGTGTACTTTCCGGTCAGGTTGTTCCAGCGGACGTGGAGCATTTCCATGACCATGCGGGAGCCGTCGAGCAGGGGATTGATGCTGGTTCCATCGCGGTGCGCCCAGGCGACGGGGACTTCCTGGACTTTGAATTTGAGCTTTCGTGCCAGGAAGAGAATCTCGGGATCGAATCCCCAGCGCTCGATCTTCTGTCGGGGAAAGATTGCCTGGACCGCCGGTTGCTTGAAGGCTTTGAAGCCGCACTGGGTGTCTTTGAAATGCAGGCCGAGGGTGAGGCGCAGGAACAGGTTGAAGATGCGGCCGAAGAGTTGACGGTGCAGCGGCTGGCGCTGGGTCTGGGTGTCGGCGCGCAGCCAGCGCGAGCCGATGGCGATATCGGCACCCTGTTCGAGCGCATGGAAAAGCTTGGGAGCTTCTTCGATGGGCGAGGACAGGTCGGCGTCGGTGAATAGGACGATTCGGCCGCGAGTGTTCAACATACCATGGCGCACGCTGTAGCCTTTGCCGCGATTGCCGGGATTTTCTATCAGGCGGAGTGCCGGATCTTTTGCGGCAAAGCTCCGAACAATGTCGGCCGTGTTGTCGCGGGAGCCGTCATTGACGACGATGATCTCTGCGTCCCATCCCTGCGAGTGTACGTACGCCAGCACCTTTTCGAGGGTTGCGCCCAGGCGCGCGCCCTCGTTGTAGGCGGGAATCACGATGCTGTAGGTGGGATCCAAGGGCAAGTTCTCGGTTCTCAGTTCTCAGTTCTCAGTCGAACGGACTGATGGCTGGGAGCTGGGAAAGCTATGTCATTGTAGTTGTCGTTCTAGGATATCGGAAATCGGAGTTGAGTCGAAGTGCCTCTGGGGCTAAAGCCCGCGATAATGTCACATCCTCACGCGGCCCTGAAAGGGCCGCTCTTCCACGGTCGTGCAGGCATTCAGGCTGAGAGCGCATTCGGTGGAAGGGAACCCGAGGTCCCTCGACTGCGCAGGGCCGCTCGCTTTGCTCGCGGTCCTGCTGCGCTCGGGATGACAGGGGGATTGGGTGCTGAGAGCTGGGGATTGGGGGCTGGGAACTGAGAACCGAGGACTGGGAACTGGGAACTGAGAACTGAGAAACTGAGAAACTGAGAACTGAGAACTGAGAACTGAGAACTGAGAACTGTCTTAAGCTACCTGGCGTTTTTGTTCCAGCATGGAGAAGTATTCGGCTACGAGTTCTGCGTCCCAGAGGCCGCGGGCGGCTTCTTCGCGCATGGTTTGGGCGGCTTGTTCGTGGGTTTGGGCGGGTTTGTAGGAGCGGGCGGTGCGCAGGGCGTCGTAGACATCGACGACCTGAAGAACGCGCGGCAGCACCGGGATCTCCGATGCAGTCAGGCCGTCGGGATAGCCCGAGCCGTCGGAATGTTCGTGATGGTGGCGGATGATGGGCAGCACCAGGCGGAGGGAGTGCAGCGGGCGGCAGATGTTTTCGCCGGTGATGGGATGGAGCTTCATGACGATCCATTCCGCGGGAGTGAGGTCGCTGCCTTTTTTCAGAATTTCATCGGGGACGGCGATCTTGCCGAGGTCGTGCAGATATCCGCCACGCTTCAGGGCGAGGATGGAATCTTCGTCCATGCCGAGGTGACGGCCGAGATCGGCGGCCCGCACGGAAAGGCGCTCGCAGTGGCCTTCGGTGTAGGGGTCGCGGCCTTCGACGATCAGGCCCAGCGTGCACAGGACCGAGTCAGCAGTTTCCAGTTCGTCGGTGAATTCTTTCAGGCGGAGGAGAGATTTCACGCGGGCGATGAGTTCCTCGGCTAGGACTGGTTTGTTGAGGAAGTCGTCGGCGCCGGCTTCGATGCCGCGTACTTTGTCGGTGCTGTCGCTGAGTCCGGTGATGAGGACAAAAGGGATCAGGCGCGTGGCCGGATTTTCTTTTAGGCTGCGGCAGAATTCGTAGCCGGACTTGCCGGGCATCATCACGTCGGAAAGGATCAGGTCGGGCCGTTGCTTGCGGACTTCGGCCTCGCCTTGCTCGGCATTGGAGGCGGTGATTACCTCGTAGCCGCGCATAGTGAGCAACTGGCTCATCAGGCCAGCGATGCTGGGCTGGTCGTCGACGACCAGGATTCGCGGCGCGCGACGTCTCGGTAAGAGGTCACCCATATCTTAATAAGAAGCGGCTTGGCTCATGGCAGTTGTCCGATGCATCGGGCCGCGAGAGGGAGAGATGCTGATGATGAAAATCGTTATTCTGGCCCTCTTGATTCTACCGCCATTCTCTCCTTTTCGCCGGATGCCTGCCAAGTGTTGGGAAACAGTAGCTTTGTTTTGTGGAGTTCGGGTATTCCCACTTCGGCACCTGGTATTTTCTCGAAAGTGACGGGAAACCTTGCTTTGAGGGTTGATGGGTGCCTACTCTCGGTGCAGGTGGATTGTGCCGACCATGTTTTGGCGACGCATGTTTTTGCGGATCACGTCTCTGGGCTTGCTGGTTTGTGCAGCTTTGCCGGCGGCTGCGGCCGGGGCACCGGCGAAGGTACATGTCATCGGGTTCGGGAAGTGGACGTCGGTGCAGTGGTTTACGGGTGCTGCGACGGACGAAAAAACGAGCGACAAGACCGCCGACAAGATGAACATCAAAGCGAACGACAGAATGAACGACAAGGCGCTCACCATCAAGATTCGCACGCTCGTCGTGGATGGGCGTGTGAAAGAGTACACGCTCGGTGCGCCGCATGACGTGACTGACCGGCTGTTCGTGGTGCGGCGGGTGTTTCGGGTGAACGACAGTCTTCCCGAGGATTCGGCTCCGCGGTGGCAGTGGCAGCGCGGGGGCTGGCTGCTGGTTGATCGTGTAACCGGGCGCGTTTCTCCGGTCGTTCTTCCGGAGTTCGATGCTTATTTTTCCTCCGCTAGCTGGTACCGCGACTATGTGGCTTATTGCGGAGTGGCGGATGATGGGAAGAAGACCTACGCGATGGTGGCGCAACTCAGCCGCCACAAGCCGGTGCTGAAAAAGGAACTGGCGGGCGCGGGTGTGGGTGAAGACGCCGCGCCAGACTCAGCTTGCCCGGCGCCGTCGTGGCAACGCAGCCCGGCGCGGGTAAGCTTTGAAGCCGGCGGAGCCAGGGAGACATTTGCGATCCGCGGGCATGTGGTGGATTTGGTGAATGATGCGGAGGAGGAGGAAGAAGCGGCGAAGTAATGCGGGGTGCTATATGGAAGTCCTCTGGATTTGTCATCCCGAGCGAAGCGAAGGGATCTGGGTGTTTGCCGGCAGTAACGACGGAGGTGGCGCGGGCAAGAACCGAGGTCCCTCGCTTTGCTCGGGATGACAAGTTGATATGCGATGGCGAGCGCATACGCTCTGTATGAAAACCTAGTCCCCTGCTGCTTCGACCGCCGGCTGTTCCTCCGCCAATGTCTTTTCTTTTACTTTCGCGCTGGTGACGAGGATTACCGACAGGACCACGATCGCGCTTCCGGCCAGGATAAAACGGTCGACGCGCTCATGCAGAATCAGCCAGCCCAGAAACACTGCCACGACCGGATTTACATACGCGTAGGTTGAGACCTTGGAGGTGGGAACGTGCTCCAG
>JBELAE010000317.1:0-6263 GCA_049509155.1 Candidatus Sulfotelmatobacter sp. | reverse complement strand
TCGTTCAACTGTGAAATTTTCTTTTCGCGCTGCGCGTTCTGCGATTCGATTTGTGAACGCACTTGCGTTTTGGCCACGACCATGTCGTCGTAGGTGCCGGTGTAGGTGATGATGGTTTCGTAGTCGATGTCGGCGATGTGGGTGCAGATGCTGTTGAGGAAATGGCGATCATGCGAGATGGCGATGACCACGCCATCGTAGACATTTAGAAATCCCTGCAGCCAGTGGATGGAATCGAGATCGAGATGGTTCGTGGGTTCGTCGAGCAGGAGAGCCTGGGGATGGCCGAAAAGCGCTTGCGCCAGCAGGACGCGGACTTTTTGTCCGCCCTGCAGTTCGCTCATTTTGCGGGCGTGGCACTCGTCGGGAATGTCGAGACCTTGCAGCAGGATAGCGGCATCGCTTTCGGCGGTGTAGCCGTCTTCTTCGCCGACGATGCCTTCGAGTTCGCCGAGCTTCATGCCGTCGGCGTCGGTGATTTCGGGCTTCTCGTAGATGGCGTCGCGCTCCTGCATGGCGGCCCACAGGCGCTTGTTGCCCATGATGACGGTGTCGATCGCGGAATAGGCGTCGAAGGCGAATTGGTCCTGGCTCAGCACGCCGAGCTTGCGGGGACGAACCACCGTGCCTTTTTGCGGCTCGATTTCGCCGCTCAGCAGCTTCATGAAAGTGGATTTGCCGGCGCCGTTGGGGCCGGTCAGGCCATAGCGCTTGCCCGGCGTGAACGCCGTGGAGACTTCATCGAATAGTATTTTGGCGCCGTAGCGCATGGAGACATTGCTGACTGAGAGCATGGTTTTCTTCTTTTAAGCTTCTTGCTTCTTCGGGGAAGCTTCTTCAGGAACTGCGGGGAATTTCCGCCAAGACGGTGCGCAGCTGGAGTTAATAGAATATCATGCGCGGCTCATATTTCACGCGTTCCAGGGGTTGACGACGGTGGCCGAGATGTCGCTGAAGTGCGCGACGTTACGAGTCGCCAGGCTGGCGCGATGCGCCAAAACGATGGCGGCAATCATGGTATCCCGCAGCTCTCCGACTCGCCCTTTCTTTCGCCTGAACGCCGTAAGGTTAGCCGCCAGCCGGGCAGCTTCGTCATCGAAAACGGCGATGCGTTGCGCAAGACGGTCGAGGATTCGCTCGAAAACTTCAGCTAGCTTTGCCTGCCTCTTGCCAGCCGGCATGATTTCCAATCCCGACCGAATTTCGAAAACAGTGATGGAAGTCGTCCAGATCGAGGTCCGAGCCTGACTGTCAAGCCAGACGATCACCTTATCGTCCGGCGGGTCGTTCATGAGAGCCGAAACTACATTCGTATCGAGAACAGTCATGGCTACAGCCGCTACTCGTCGAATGACACTGGTTTTACGGGATGCCCGCGTAATTCTTCGACTTCAAATTTCAGTCCGGTACCTCGAACCAGCGCAGCGATTTCGGTGCCGAGTCCTCCCGAGGGCTTCTCAGGTTCGTTTGCGGCGCTGCGCAGGATGTCGCGGACTTCTTCCTCCATGCTGCGGCCGTTGCGGTGGGCGCGGCGCTGAAGGCGCGTCTTTACCCCTTCTTCGAGCTTACGAACTACAATTTGCGCCATGACATCGCCTCTCCCTTTGAATGATATCATGATATCATTGCAGGCGGCGAGGAGCAAGAGGTTCAGGATCTGCGATTCAAGAACAGCAGCTTGTGGTGGAAGTCGGAAGCTCAAGACCAGCGCCTAAAGGCGCATTAATTTTGCGGCACTTTATGGCACGCATGAATGCGTGCCCCGATACGAATCACGCTCGCGCCACCGACTGTTAGTGCTGGTCTGCGGCGGCCTCCAATAATTGCTGCACCGGCGCGACCACCATGAGCAGCATGTCTGCCTGGCGCGTCTTGGCTTGGGCGATCGTGGCGAGTTGCTGCGTCTTCCATGAGTCTGGCGCAGGCTGGGCTTTGTCGAGATAATCGAGCGCTTGCAGACCGGCCAGGCCGACGGCAGACAGACTTTGTGACAACGGCACGTCTTCCTGCAGGAGAAATGTTTGCGTGAGCAAGGGATGCAGGCGGGCATCGTTATCGCGCCAAGTTGTGAGTTGCGAGCGGATTCGCGCTTCGGTGGGCTGGTCTTTGTAGCCGCTCTTTATGAAGGCCTGCATCTGGTCGTTGAAGTGGCGCGCGGTGTCGCTCTCAGGATAGACGGCGTCGATCATGCGAGTTAACGGCGCGTGAAAGTCGATGGGGCCTTTGGCATCGTCCCAGCGGTCGTAGTCCTTAACGGGTTCGACGACATCGGCGAGAGTGCGCAGCGCGGTAATGTCGGCGGTGCCTGCCATGCGCTGCAACAAGAGCGTGCGAGCCGAGCGGTGCGTCAGGCCTAGCAATTCGAGGTCGAGACTCACGGCGTTCATTCTCGCGTACATCGAAGGAACGTCGGTTACATTTTGCGGCGACCATAGTCGCTCGGCGATCGCCGCATTGCGCGGCCAGATGTGTGAGTCAATATTTTCCGGTGTTACCCACTCGGCCCACTGGCAGGATTCGCCGCCGAGGATGCGACTCTTCTCTTCGGGAGTTAAGGTCGCCGCAGCGTCCGCCATGGGATCGACCGCATAATGTCGCGCGGCCGGCCACATCAGATCGAGATAGTAACCGAACGAAAGCAGGCCACTGTAGCCTTGTTTCGCCGCTGCCGCCAGCGACGCCTGGCCACGCCAGGACTGCACGATGATTGTTTTGGGCAAATCGGGGTGCAGGATTTCGTCCCAGCCCACCATGATTTTGTGATTCTTGGCTATGATTTTCTGTAGGCGCTGGTTGAAGTAGGCTTGCAGGTCTTGATTGTTCTTCATGCCGTGGGCGTGGATGAAGGCTTGAATCTTTGGATTGGCGTCCCACTGCTTGCCATCGACTTCGTCGCCTCCGATGTGAAAATAGGCGTCGGGAAAAAGCCTGGCCATTTCCGCGATGAACTTCTCGAGGAACTTGTAAGTCGATTCCTGCGTGGGATCCATGATCGGATCGATGTAGCCTGGGCCTCCGCCTTCGAGTGTGTGGGGGCCGGAACCGCTTGACAGTTCGGGATAGCCGAGGAACCACGAACGGCTGTGGCCGGGGATGTCGAATTCTGGGATCACGCGGATGCCGCGGTCGTGCGCGTAGGCGATCAAGTCGCGGATTTCATCTTGCGTGTAGAACATGCCGTCGGAGCCCATGCCGGTGAGCTTGGGAAATACTTTGCTCTCGACGCGGAATCCCTGGTCGTCGGAGAGGTGCCAGTGCAGGACGTTTAGTTTTACTGCGGCCATGCCATCGAGGTTGCGCTTGAGTACGTCGATGGGGATGAAGTGGCGGCTGACGTCGATGAGCGTGCCCCGCCAGGGAAAGCGGGGAGAATCTTTGATGGTGACGGCGGGAGCGGCGAATCCGGCGGGAGTGATTTCGACGAGCTGAAGAAAAGTCTGCAGGCCGCGGATTGCGCCGAGCGTGGTTGGCGCCGTGAGGGTCGCGCCGGAGTCGCTGATGGTGAGTTCGTAGGATTCATCTTCGCTGAGTCTCTGTACTGTCGCGCGGGCGTGGTCCGCGTGGATCTGCAGCGTGGGCACCGCGCCGGGCTTGGGGCGGAATGGGATTCCGGTTTGGCGGGAAAGCTGGGCTTGGAATCTTTGGACTTCTTCGTCGAGGGACGCGTCGTGAGAGCCGCTGACGGCAACGGAGAATGATTGCGTGATCGGCAGTTGGCCAGTACCCGGCTGAACGCTGGCGGGCATGGGCATCAGGTTGAGTGGGGGTTGGGATTGGGCTGCGGCGAGTGTGGCGATCAATACGGCAATCGCGATGAATGGAGTTCGCATGGTTGTCGGAAAGAATGTATCAGAGTTGTATAGCGAAAGCTGGCTGTCGAAAGTGTCATTCTGAAAGGCGGTGAAGCCGGCGTGAGGGACTGTAGGTGGGCCGAAGGATTTGATGCTGTGAATGGGAACCCGCGTGCTGCATGCGGCATAGGCATTCCCGGAGGCGCTATTGCCGCCGCGCGCGCATCGTAAGGTCCCTCGGAGGGCTTCCGTCCTCCTCAGGATGACATCTCAATCGCAGCGACGTGATTCTTGCGCGCGAGAAAGCTAGTGTCCGCCGCCCAGTTCGCGCACGATTCCGCCTACGAATTGTTTTGCGTCGCCGAAGAGCATGAGGGTGCGGTCGAGATAGTAGAGCGGGTTGTCGATGCCGGCGAAGCCGGGGCTCATGCCGCGTTTGATGACCATGACGGTGTGAGCTTTGTCGACGTCGAGGATGGGCATGCCGAAGATGGGGCTGGACTGGTCGGTGCGGGCGGCGGGATTGGTCACGTCGTTGGCGCCGATGATCAGGGCGACGTCGGTCTGCGGGAAGTCGCCGTTGATCTCTTCCATTTCGATGAGGCGGTCGTAGGGGATGTCGGCTTCGGCGAGCAGGACGTTCATGTGGCCGGGCATGCGTCCGGCGACGGGGTGGATGGCGAAGCGGACATCGACTCCTTTTTTGGTGAGGATGTCGTACAGTTCGCGGACTTTGTGCTGGGCCTGCGCTACGGCCATGCCGTAGCCGGGGACGATGACGACTTTGTTGGCGGCGGAGAGAATCGCGGCGGCTTCTTCGGGCGTGGCGCTGCGCACGGGCTTCGCTTCCTGCCCTGCTGCCGCGGAAGGCTGCACCTGGCCGAAGGCTCCGAAGAGAACGTTGGTGAAGGATCGGTTCATCGCCTTCGACATGATGATGGAGAGGATGAGGCCGGAAGATCCATCGAGCGCGCCGGCGATGATCAGCAGCTTGTTCTGGAGCACGAAGCCCATGGCTGCGGCGGAAAGTCCGGCGTAGGAGTTCAACAGCGAGATGACCGTCGGCATGTCGGCGCCGCCGATGGGAATGACGAGCAGAACTCCGAAGATCAGCGAGACGCCGACGATGATTGGGAAGAATATTTTTGCTTCGGGATGCAGTACGAGGTAGCCCGAACTACCGACCGCGACAAGAAACAAGAGCAGGTTGACCAGATTCTGGCCTTTATAGGTAATCGGCCGCTGGGGCAGGATTTCCTGCAGTTTGCCGGCGGCCATGAGACTGCCGGTGAAGGTCAGGCCTCCGAGGATGACTTCCATCGACAGCACCGACAATCCGAACTTCGAGTTATTCTGCGATCCCAAATAAAACTCGGCGGTGCCGACCAGGGTGACGCAGAGTGCGCCGAAAGCGTGGCTGAGCGCGGTCCGCTGGGGGACGGCGGTCATCTGTACCATGCCGAGTGGGACGCCGATGCCGGAGCCGAGGACCAGCGCGATGATGATCCACTTCCAGTCGACGATGCCGTGATGCAGCAGCGTACCGGCAATGGCCAGCACCATGCCGATTTCGCCGGCCAGAATACCGTGGCGCGAGGTGGCGGGAGAACTCATCCACTTCAGCGAAAGAATGAAGAGGGCGCTGGCGATGAGGTAGATGATTTCGATGAGGTACTGACTTGCGGCAAACTCGGTCATAAAGTTATGAATTATGGTTTCGTTGCTATGGCTTCGTATTATGGCTTCGTGGGACGACTGGTCTTGAACATTCTGAGCATGCGGTCGGTGATCAGGAATCCGCCGACCACGTTGCTGGTGGCGGCGACGATGGCGATCACGCCGAGCACGGTCGCGAATGTGCTTTTTTTCTCGCCGACCAGGACGATTGCACCGACGACTGCGATCGCGTCGAGCGCGTTGGTCAGCGACATGAGCGGCGTGTGCAGCAGCGGCGAAACGTGGCGGATGACTTCGAATCCGATGAAGGCCGCCAGCATGAATACGAAGAGTGAGTCGATTAAGTTGGAACCCATGTGTAACTCCTTAGCTCTAAAATCTTAGGACCGGGCACGAACTGAAACGGTCGCACGCGCGGAACGCAACAGCCGCGCTGTCATCCACAAAAATGCGAGTGCATCAATTACAAGGATCATTCCCACAAACCCTTTCTCGCGGCGCTCCTCGGCGTTTCGCTTGTTTCTCTCGGCAACAAGATATTGCCTGGCCTCTTCGTCTGGAGCCTTGTTGATCGTAGCTTCTGTAATTGGGTAGATCTGGTGCATGCTAATCAAGCCTGCGTACAATAGGACGCCAAGAATGCTTGTTACGATTACGCCGGCGACTCTGAGCGACGCGCCCAGTCTCATGACGTTTCCCTATGCACCACCGGCCGGTGCCAAAGCCGGCATCTTGAAGAAATCGCGCACGCGGGCGTTCACCACTTCTCCGCCGTTCGTGATCATGGTCTCGCGG
>JBELAE010000316.1:0-9738 GCA_049509155.1 Candidatus Sulfotelmatobacter sp. | reverse complement strand
GCGCTCCAGTATGCCGCTTGCACCGTGCCCATAACCTTCACACCGACCGCGGCTGGTCTCCGGACGGGGACCTTGACGGTGACAGACAGCGACCCCAGCAGCCCGCAAACTGTCGAACTCACGGGCATCGGCACCTACGTCACGTTTACCAGTTCCATCCTGAATTTCGGCACGGTTGTGCAGGGCAGGTCGTCCAGCAAGGTCTCGGTCACCTTGACCAACAATGCGGCCACTTCACTCGCGATCACCAGCATCGCCATGTCCGGCGACTACACCCAAACCAACACCTGCGGCAACTCGGTCGCTCCCAAGTCCAACTGCAAAATCACCGTTACCTTCAGGCCTTCCGCCACCGGTACCCGCTATGGAACCATCACGATAACCGACAGCGATGGGGCCAGTCCGCACGTCGTAAACCTGACCGGCATTGGAACCCAGGTTTCCCTGTCGCCAGCGAGCTTGACCTTCCCTGCGCAGAATATTGGAACCCTTAGTTCGCAGTCCGCCACCATCACCAACAATGGCCCGGCCGCACTAAGTCTCAGCCCGCTCACCCTGACCGGCGACCCCGAAAGCAGCGACGTGCCGATTTTCCAATATCCCGGCCTGCCCACGAACAATTACACGCAGAGCAACACTTGCGGCACCAGCTTGGCAGTGGGAGCAAGCTGCTCGGTCACCGTCACGTTCTCGCCTACAGTGACCGGAACCATCAACGCCAGCGTCCAGGTCTTCGACAGTGAAGCGGATAGCCCGCAAGTCATCACCTTGACCGGCACCGGGAATCAATAGTTTCAAAACCAAAGGGGGCTCGCTGCATCGTCTAAGGGCTGAGTGCCGTGCCGGGCGTCGCGCTGAGTTTCGGGCCGAGTTTCGCGCGATCTCTCGCCTTCCTTGGCAAATTGCGGCTCTTCTTGCGTTGCTGCTGATCGGCCTTCTCACCGCAGCCGCGGGCCAGTCATCGTTCAAGATCGAGGCCGCCGGACCACCACGAACCGAGCTTCCGCGTGAACTGCGGAGCCGGCTACAGGCCGATGGAACACGCCTCTTGCGCACCGTGAACGGCATTGACATCCCGCTCGCGGAGTTGTGGTGGGTCGAGAGTCTGGCGGTGCATTCCTCGAGCGAGGCTCCAACCGGAGGAGAATACCGAGAGCTCATCCCCGGCAAACTACTCGCGGTGTTGTACCTGCCTCGGGCCCTCGAAGATGTGCAGAACCAGAAGGTCCCGCCCGGGATTTATACATTGCGATACGCCCAATTCGACCCGCAGAAGGATGCGCTGGAGAGCGGGGAGAAAGAGAAAGACGAGAAAGAAAAAGAAGGGAAAGAGAAAGAAGATAAGCGCGAGAGCGAGGACAAGGACGACGACAAGAACAGTAGCCTCAAATATGGCGACTATGTTTTCTTAGCCCGCCTGGATTCCGACAAACGAACCGGGTCGTCTCTGAAGCTGTCGAAAATGCTCGAGCTCTCAAGGCAAGTGTTTCCGGGCAAAAAGCCGGCACTGCTGGCGGTGCTTCCATTGAATCCGGCTTACAAGATGTTCCCCTATGCAGTGTCTGACGATCAGGGTCATTGTGCCGTGCAGTTTAAGCTTTCAGTGCAGCTCGTGTCCGGGAAGAAAAGTGAAATGCGTATCTCGATTCTCCTGGTGAATCCTCCCAACGTGTCCGCAGAAGACTGATGCCACGTCCCGCTCTCCCATTGCAAGCACAGCGCCCATCCGAGGGACAGCAGTAGCGCGGTTTGAAAAGACTCGTATCAGGGCATGCCTTCAGGCATGCCGCCTCGGAGCGAAGTTTTGAAATCGGCTTCAGCCGCTGGGTTGTGGGGCCTCTGCCGTTGTCGGCATCGCTGAAGCGATACCCTGATACGATTCCCTTTTCAAAACTGCGCGATGGCCACCGCAAAAATCGGTTAGAGGTCAAGGAAGGCCCGGACAGAAGTCAGATCCTCGCTCGCGCGAACCCCAAACCCAACCCGCTTCATGATGATCTGCATCGCTATGTTGTCCGGCAACATTTCCGCGGACACACGGCTCAGCTTTTCATCGCGAGCGACCTGGATGACACGACGGAGCAGTTCATTTCCCAATCCCAGTTTCTGAAACTGATCGGAAACCAGCACGGCGACTTCCGCTTCGTTTCCCTCGTGAAGTTTGCTGAGGCGTCCCACTGCGATAATCCTGCGCTCACCGGTGCCCGGGTCGATGCGCTCGCCGACCAGCGCCATCTCGCGGTCGTAATCGCCGAAACAAATGCGCAGCAGCCGCTCATGCTCCACCCGGCGGCTCAAGCTTAGGGAACAGAAGTAGCGCAGATAAACGCTGCGGTCGGAGAGCGTCTCGTGAAACTTCACCATCAGCGGTTCATCTTCGGGACGGATGGGGCGGATGGTCACCTGGTTCCCATCCTTCATTGTCCAGGACGAAACATACTGTATGGGATAGGGACGGATGGCAGATTTGGGCAACTGATCGAGGGTGACGGCGGGACCGTGCAACACGATTCTGGCGTCAAGGGCCAGCAGCCGCTCCGGTGAAGCGATAAGCGGATTGATGTCAATCTCCGCAATCCATCGCTGTTCGAGCACGAGTTGGCTGAAGCGGACCAGCAGATGCGAAAGCGCCGCGACGTTAACCGGCTTGCGCCCGCGGACTCCCTTCAGCGCGGTGAAGATCCGCGTTTGCTCCATCATTCTCTGGGCAAGAGTGGTGTTGAGTGGCGGAAGCGCCAGGGCGTGGTCGCGATACACTTCGACCAGCTGGCCACCGGAGCCGAACAAGATTACCGGTCCAAACTGCGGATCGATGCTGCTCCCGAGGATTAATTCGTAGCCGTCGAGCTTCACCATCGGCTGCACCGTGACGCCTGCGAATTGTTCGGCGCCAGCCTTCTCCGCGACGGACGATTGGATGGCGCGATACGCCGAGCGGACCGCGGCCTCATCTCGCAGATTCAGTTTGACGCCACCGACATCCGTCTTGTGCGTGATGGTTTCGGAAAAGACCTTCAGCACGATCGGAAAGCCCATCCCGGCAGCTATCCTGGCCGCTTCATCTTCGCTGGTAGCGACGCGGGTCTCAACCGTAGGGATGCCGTAAAGCGACAACAACTGCTTTGATTCCACCTCCGTGAGCAGAGTGCGACCGTGCTCCCTCGCATGCTGAATGATCTGCTCGACCTGAGCGCGGGATGCGCTCGTCATCTCAGAGTCTTCCGCCAGCGTGGGAGTTTCGTAAAGCGCGCGCAGGTTGTAGGTGTAACGCCACATGTAGGTGAAGGCGCGCGCTGCGGTATCGGGGAAAGGAAAGGTCGGAATGCCCGCCGAATTCAGAACGGCTTCGCCGGCAGCTATGCTGTTCCCTCCCATCCAGCTCGCCAGGACGGGCTTGCCCGAGCCCTTGGCGTAAGGCTTCATGCGTTCTGCAATCTGCAAAGGGTCAGTCATCCCTTGCGGGGCTAGGATAACCAGCAGCCCATCACTGTTCGGGTCTTGAGAAGCAATTTCGAGGGCGCGAGCGTAGCGCTCAGAATCGGCGTCGCCGAGAATGTCAATAGGATTGTTGTGGCTCCAGTGAGCCGGGAGGAATTCATTCAGGCGGTTCAGACTCTCCGGAGAAAGTTCAGCCAGCTCTCCGCCATTGGTCACCAGCGCGTCGGTGGCGAGGACCGCCGGTCCGCCAGCATTGGTCAAAATAGTAAGCCGCGGGCCCTTGGGACGCGGCTGCCTGCCCAGCACTTCCGCCATGTAAAAAAGATCCGCAATATTGTGTACGCGCAAAACACCGGAGCGACGGAATGCCGCGTCCAGGACTTCGGCGCTCCCTGTGAGCGCCCCAGTATGGGAGGCTGCGGCGCGTGAAGCAGCTTCCGTGCTGCCGGCTTTGATCACGATGATCGGCTTGGTGAGTGCGACTTCGCGGGCCGCAGATAAGAACGACCGCGCATCGCCCACCGATTCCATGTAGATCAGAATGCTCTTGGTGTGTGGATCGTTGCCGAAGTGGTAGATCAAATCGCCCCAGCCCACATCCAGCATGGAGCCGGTGGAAACGATCGCGCTGAAGCCCACCTCCTCGCGGTAGCTCCAGTCGAGAATCGCGGTCAGAAGCGCCCCGCTCTGACTCAGGAATGCGACGCTCCCCGCCCGCGGCGCATCTTTGGCAAAGGTGGCATTCAACCCGAGCGGCGGCGACATAATGCCCAAACAGTTGGGCCCGATCAAGCGCAGGGGCGAAGAACTGCGCCGCAACTGCTCCTGGATCTGCCGCTCCAGGGCAGTCCCTTCCGCGCCACGTTCTTTGAATCCCGCGGAAATCACAACCGCCGACCGGGCGCCGGCGTCGACGCATTCTCCAATAAGCTGCGGGACTGTCGTCGCCGGGGTGGCAATGACGGCCAGGTCCACGCGCTCGGGAATGTCGCGAATACTCTTGTAAGCTTTAAGCCCCAGCACCTGCTCACGCTTCGCATTCACGGCGAATACTTTGCCTTGAAAGCCGGGATGCAGCAAATTCTCCAGAACGGTCCTGCCCACCGTGCCGGGACGATCAGTCGCGCCGATCACCGCCACCGACCTGGGAGCGAACATCGCGTTCAGGCCGTATTTCTCCGACGTTGTGCGGCTGTCTTCATTCGCTGCTTGTGCCACCAGATCAGCATCAGTTGAACTCACAAAAGCTCCTCACCTCTTCGACCCTGCGGCGGAAACCGCTGCGTCAAGAATAGACCATGTTGAAATATTTGGGGTTCGTTTCGAGCCCGGCTTTACGCACCCCAAGGCCGCCCGACCGCGGAACGGCCAGGCCGGCCATGAGATGCACCGGAAAATTAAGAGAGTTCAAACGTTACCGTGATCGTAGTCTCCACCTCCACCGGTTCCCCGGTGACTAAAAATGGCCGATAGCGCCAGTGTTTTACGGCTTCCATCGCCGCCGGCACCAGCATGGGGTGTCCGCTGACCAGCATGAGGTTGGTGATCTCGCCGGTCTTGGAAATGATTGCCGTGAGCACCACTTGACCCTGGACGCGGGCCGCTCGTGCAAGCGCCGGATAAGCCGGTTCGGTTTTCTGAATCAGCGATCCCTTGGTAACCCCTTGCGAGATTCGGACGCGCTTGGGTGCTACGGGAATTGCCAGTTTCGGCACGGACGCAAGCGTCGAGGACGAGCTGATAATCCCGCCGATGACTCCACCCAGCTGCCCTCCGGGAATTCCACCCGGAACTCCACCGACGACTCCTCCGGAAGATAAGGCTGGCGGCGCCTCGTCTTCTCGAATCATCTGCACTTTCTGTGGAATTCTGCCCGGTGTGCGTAGCTGCCCATCCATGAGATCGCTTTCTACGCGGACGACTTTGGCGACCGCTCCGGATGCGGCAGGTGGTGGTGGCGGAGGCGGGGGCGGAGGCGCGACTAGAAACGACAGTAATTGCTGTCTGGGTAGGGCTTCCGTGAACATCAACGGCACGATCAGCACGACACCCAGCAGCAGGCATTGCAGAATAAAAGACAGCACGGCGGCAGTCCCGCGGCGGCGACGCTGCAGGCCACTCGTTTCCAGCAGCGAATCGGCAAACATCTGCCTCTCCGGAACACGCACCTGCGGAACCTCGACCTCCAAAACCTTGATCCGCGGAACCTGGCTCCCCGAAAGCTGGGTCTCCGAAACCTGGATCTGCGAAACCTGGGCCGGCGAAGGAAGTACCTGCGGTGCGCGCCAAGGTTTGACCGTTTCTTGAACTTTTCCTGAAACTTCCGGTTTCCTGACTTCAGTCGCGGTCGTCATGGAGACCTCCTTCTGAGCAACTGCATCACTCATTTGTAGCTATATCGATTTTCCTCCCGAAGCGCCCTTAAGGCCGTGCTGAAAGTCACGCCATCTTGTGACATTGCTCACAGCCGGGCCATCACGGGCCGACGTGACCCGGGTCACTGCGGAGCCACTCCTGAACGTTGAAACTCTCTCAGAGACCGGAACGGAGTCTTTTACGCATGTCGGAAAAGACTGCTGCATTCTCGAGGTCATAAACGCTTTAATTTGGAGAGGAAAACGAAATCATGTCCGAGCCTGGTTTCGGACGACATCAAGAAGACATCGGATGACGACCTGGCCAAAACCGTTACCGAGAAACCGAAGCACCCGGCCACGGTAAAGAGCCTGCCCCCGGACCAGGTCAAAACGGTCGTTTCATACATCCGTAGCCTGCAAAAGTAGTTTTATTTCTGCGCGTTCAGAGAGGAAGTCCCTGGTTTCAGGGAGGAACTGTTATGTCTACTAAAAAACTGATGTTAGGATTTTCCGTCTTGGTCTTGTTCACCTGCGCCGCAGCTGCGCAGGACCCCGGGCAGGATCAAACCAAAACAACCATCCAGCATGTCGCCATCAAGCCCACGTCGCCCGCATCCGGCAAGGATATGTATAAGTCATACTGCGCCGTTTGCCATGGAACGGACGGCAAAGGCGGGGGGCCTGCAGCCAGCGCGCTGAAGACTCCACCTGCCGATCTTACTTTGCTGAGCAAGAACAACGGAGGGAAGTATCCCGCGCTGAAGGTCACGTCGACCATCCGCGGCGGCTCATCGAATCCCGCCCACGGATCCAAAGAGATGCCAGTGTGGGGACCGTTGTTTGTGGAAATAAGCAATGGACACGAGGCGGAAGTGCAGCAACGCGTGACCAACCTTACCCACTACATCGAAACTCTGCAAGCGAAGTAGCTCGCCGACACTGGTGCAGTTCGGGAGAGATTCGTATCAGGGCATGCCTTCAGGCATGCCGTCTCGGAGCGAAGTTTTGAAAACCGGCTGCAGCGAGCCGCTGGGGAGTGAAGGCGAGTGGCAGCGGCTAAAGCCGTTTCGTCCCGAAGTGGCTGTCGGCATCGCTGAAGCGATGCCCTGATACGAATCTTTTTTCAAACTGCACTACTACCAGATCAGCGGACGAGCAAGGCAAACCGATGTGGCAGCGCCGGGCATGAACTTATGCCCGGATGATTTCTTGTTTGCAGAACTTGTCTGCAGAACTTCTCTGCAGAACTTGCCCGCAGAAAGAGGTTGCTTCAGGGAGTCGAGCCAGCCGGTCTGAGCCGTCGGCTTGTCACCATAAAAACGTTCTAGTCCCGGCTGAGAATTCTCCAGGCTTCGCGCGCGGTCACCCTCACATGCTGCATGCTCTTGACCGCCTTCATATACTGCGCACGCTCGAAGGCTGACGGATTCGGACAGCGGATCTGGCTCATGCTGCCCTTCATCTGCTGAACCGATTCGTATTCGTGTTTTTCCATCCACTCCAGCAAGCCCTCTTCGATGTGAGTCAGATGACTGACACCGTTTTTCAACAGCGTCGAGCACAGCATGGTGACGTCGGCGCCGACCATCAGCAGCTTTACCACGTCCTCGGCGCCGTGCACGCCGCTGGTCGCAGCCAGGTTGGCTTGAATGCGGCCGTAAAGGATGCCGATCCAGGTCAGCGGAAGCCGCAGGTCCTGCGCCGTACTGAGCAGCACGTTCGGCTGGATTTCCAATTCATCCAGATTGATATCCGGTTGATAGAAGCGATTGAACAGCACCAACGCATCCACTCCCGCTTCGTCGAACCGCTTGGCCATGTTGGCCATATTGCTGAAAAAAGGGCTGACCTTCACGGCCACGGGAATTTGGACCGACATCTTCACTTCTCGAAGAATGTCAATGTAGGTCTTCTCGATGTCGGAACCTGCAACGTTCGGATCGGTCGGAATGAAGTAGATATTGCATTCGATGGCGTCGGCTCCGGCTTGCTCGATCTGCCGGGCATACCTGGCCCACCCGCCCAGCGTCGAACCGTTAAGGCTGGCGATTATCGGAATTGTCACCGCGTCTTTGGCCTTGAGGATGTGCTTCAGATATCCCTCGGGTCCCAGGTTGAATTTATCGGGTTGAGGGAAAAAGCTCGCGGCCTCCGCAAAGCTGTCAGTCCCTTCCGCCAGATGGTGCTCAAGCTCAAATCTTTCCTGCTGCAACTGCTCTTCGAATAGCGAATACAACACCACGGCGGACGCGCCTGCATCTTCGAGGCGGCGGATGCCGTCAATCTCTTGAGATAACGGCGACGCTGAAGCTACCAACGGCGTACGGAGCTGCAAACCCAGGTAATTCGTGCTGAGGTCAATCATGATTTCTCCTGCCTGCTCTTTCTGTTTCTCGCAGTTTGCTCAGTCGCGGTGTACTCAGTCTTTGACCGGCTCTCCGTCAAACTTCCGCTGCGCCAGATATTCATAGAGGTGAAAGCGCGTCATGGCATCTTCCTGGGCTTCGGCCCACAGGTGCTTGGCGTCTTCCGGCCTGCTCTTGGTGAGCATCTTGAAGCGCGTCTCCATCTGCATGAAATCCTGCACTCTGCGCGTCGGCGTTCGCGAATCAAGGGTCAACGGATTTTCGCCCTGCGCCGCCCGTTCCGGGTTATAGCGGTAGAGCAGCCACTGTCCAGAGTCTACCGCCGCTTTCTGATTCGACATCGCAGTAGTCATGTTGATGCCGTGAGCAATGCAGTGCGAATAGGCGATGATGAGGCTGGGCCCGTTATAAGCCTCCGCTTCCAGGAAGGCCTTGAGCGTGTGCTCGTCTTTCGCGCCCATGGCCACGCTGGCGACATAAATGTTGCCGTAGCTCATGGCGATGAGTCCCAGATCCTTCTTCGGGCCGGGCTTGCCTCCGGCGGCAAACTTCGCCACTGCACCGCGCGGTGTGGATTTGGACGCCTGCCCTCCGGTGTTGGAGTAAACCTCGGTATCGAGCACCAGCACGTTGACGTTGCGTCCGCTGGCCAATACATGATCGAGGCCGCCGTAGCCAATGTCATAAGCCCAACCGTCCCCGCCCACAATCCAAATGCTTTTCTTGACCAGAAGGTCGGCGACGGAAAGCAATTGCTTCGCTTCTTTAGCATTTGGCCCGGAAGCCACGCCCTGCAGTTTTTCTTTCAGCAGATCGACACGCTGGCGCTGTTCGTAGATGTCTGCCTCGTCCTTCTGCGGAGAATTAATCAGCGCGGTAGCCAGTTCCTCACCGATCGTTCCCGCCACGCGCCGGACCAGCTCCTGCGCAAACTCAGTCTGCTTGTCGATGGAAAGCCGGAAGCCGAGCCCGAACTCCGCATTATCTTCGAAGAGGGAATTCGACCACGCCGGCCCGCGACCGGCCGCATTCTTCGTCCAGGGCGTAGTCGGCAGGTTGCCGCCATAAATCGACGAACATCCTGTAGCGTTGGCAATGAGAGCGCGGTCACCAAACAACTGCGACATCAGCTTGAGATATGGAGTTTCACCGCAACCCGCGCAGGCGCCAGAAAACTCGAACAGCGGTTCCTGAACTTGCTGTTGGCGAATGGTGCCGATTTTAATAATGCGGCGGTCAAGTTCTGGAATCTTAAGAAAGAAATCCCAATTCTCGCTCTCCGGCGCGCGCAGCGGAGGTTGCGCCACCATGTTGATCGCTTTGAGCCGCGTTTCCGCTTTGTTCTTGACCGGGCAAACTTCCACGCAGATCCCGCAACCCGTGCAGTCTTCCGGCGCTACTTGAATCGTGTACTTCAGACTCTGCCATTCCTTGTCGCGGGTCTCGGTAGACTTAAAAGTTGCCGGTGCGCCTTCCAGTTCTTTCGAGTCGTAAACCTTGATTCGAATAACCGAATGCGGACAAACCATGGCGCATTTCCCGCACTGGATGCAGATCTTCGAATCCCACGCCGGAAT
>JBELAE010000315.1:0-9390 GCA_049509155.1 Candidatus Sulfotelmatobacter sp. | reverse complement strand
GCTACGCGTTCGGCGCTGATGCCACGCACCGAACCAGGACGCACCTTCTTCAGTTCATTTCCTCGAACCGCATTTTCGCTGAAGGCAGTCTGCACATACCCGGGACAAACGGTCAGCACATGAATGCCTTCCTTCTTCAGTTCAACTCCGGCAGCCTTGCCGATGGCGTTGAGCGCGAACTTGGTGGCGCTGTAGGAAGCGTGAAACGGCAGCGGGATATGCCCGGCGACGCTCGAAATATTGATGATCGTTCCGCGGTCCTCGCCCTCGCCCTGCTGCCGCATGACCGGAATGACGGCCTGCATGGCCGACATTGCGCCGAAGAAATTGGTCTCGAATAATTCGTGGCAGGCTTGCATGTCGGTTTGCGCGACCGAATCCAGAAGTCCATGCCCGGCGTTATTGATCCAGACATCAACGCGCTTGAAATGATGCAACGTCAGGGCGAGTACGCGGTCGATATCCTCGGAGTGGCGGACATCACAAGACAATGCGGCCGTGCGATCGAGACAGCCGATGCGTGCGCGAGCGGCCTCCGCCCGGGCTGCGTCGCGCGAAAGCAGGACCACGCTCGCTCCTTCCTCGGCAAACACTCTCGCAATCGCCTCGCCAATACCCATCGAAGCGCCCGTGACCACAACCACTTTGCCTTCGAGTTCCATGTTCGTGTTGTATTGTCCGCGGCGTGGCAAGTCAAGATGCCAAGCGAGTTGTGCAGACTCCATATCGTACAATCGGGAAACTGTGCGATTTCTCGCATTCGACATTGGAGATTCTTGCCACTTCTTCCTTTATTTCCGCTCGAAGTCGTGCTGCTCCCCGGCACTCCGCTTCCTCTGCACATTTTCGAGCCGCGCTACAAGGAGATGATCGGCGAGTGCCGGGCCAACGATGCCCCGTTTGGTGTGGTGCGCGCCCTGGAAGATGGCTTTGCGGAAATCGGATGCACCGCCGAGATTGTTACGGTCACGAAAGAGTATCCCGACGGGCGCATGGATCTGGTAGCGGAGGGCCGCAAGCGGTTTGAGGTGCTCGAACTAAACCGTGACCGATCATTTCTGCAGGCGGAGGTATTGCTGGTCCCGGACGAGCCCGATGCCACGGCCCACGAAGAGGAGGCGCGGGCCATCCAGGCTCACCTGGAAATTCTGACACTCGCTGGCGCTGTGCAGGATCTTGCTGCGGCCGAACCGGGCACGCTTTCTTTCTATCTCGCGGGCTCACTGCCGCTCGATCTCGACTTCAAACAGAAACTGCTGGCCATGCGGTCGGAGAGCCAACGCATCCATGCAGTCGGGACTTATCTGGAAAGTATTCTGCCCAATCTTCGTCGCGCGTCGAGGGCCCGCGAGAAGGCCGGGGGCAACGGGCACGCACGCTGAGGCACTGGCCTTCGAGGTTAGGCCTTCCTTCCCGAGAAAGCGCAAAACGCTTCATCCTCGCGACGCGTATAATCGGGGAACGTTTTATTTGTGGGGGTTCCTTTCATGAGTAGTCTTCCGCGCACGCTGGGTGAGTTGCGCCACAGCATTTTTTCGGAAGAGCGTTTGCGCACGCGCCGCGTCAAGGACGAACTTCGCGACAACCTGACAAGCCGGCTGCGTGCCGATGGCGATGCTCCCGTGTTCCCGGGCATTGTCGGCTATGACGACACGGTCGTGCCGCAGATCATCAACGCCATTCTTTCCCGTCATAATTTCATTTTGCTGGGCCTGCGTGGTCAGGCCAAAAGCCGCATCCTGCGCGCTTTGACAACGTTGCTTGATCCGCACATGCCGTACCTTGCCGGCTGCGAAGTTCACGACAATCCCTATGCGCCGATCTGCCGGCGTTGCCGCGAGGAAGTCGCGCGCCTCGGCGATGAATCGCCGATCGCGTATCTCGCACCCGATAACCGCTACGTGGAAAAACTGGCCACTCCCGATGTGACTATTGCCGACTTGATTGGCGACATCGACCCCATCAAAGCGGCGCGTGGAGGTCACGAGCTGTCGAGCGAACTGACAGTTCATTACGGCTTGCTGCCCCGCGCCAATCGCGGCATCTTCGCCATCAACGAACTGCCCGACCTGGCGGGAAAAATTCAAGTGGGCCTGTTCAACATCATGCAGGAAGGCGACGTGCAGATTAAAGGCTATCCCATTCGGCTTCCGCTCGATGTCGCGCTGGTGTTTAGCGCGAATCCGGAAGACTATACGGCGCGTGGCAAAATTATTACGCCGCTAAAAGACCGCATCGGTTCAGAGATTCGCACACATTACCCCGCGACCGTCGAGGAAGGGATAGCGATTACCACGCAGGAAGCCTGGACACGAAGGAACGGACATCCACTGCATCTGCCGAATTACGTGCAGGAAGTAATCGAACGCGTGGCCTTCGCCGCCCGTGAAGACAAGAAGATCGACAAACGTTCAGGCGTGAGCCAGCGGCTACCGATCAGCGCGATGGAAAATGTGGTTTCGAATGCGGAACGCCGCGCCATCCGCAACGACGAGAAGTTGGTAGTACCCCGCATCAGCGACGTGTACGCCGCGCTACCGGCGATTACCGGCAAGCTCGAACTCGAGTACGAAGGCGAGATGAAGGGCGCGGACCACGTGGGCCGCGAGTTAATTCGCTCTGCGATTGCCAAGACCTACGACGAGTACTACACCGGCGCCAACGTGCAACAGATCGTTCAGTGGTTCGACCTGGGTGGCGAAATTCAGTTGTCGGATTCGGTCCCGGCCGTGGAAGCGCTGGAAAACTTGAAAGGAATTCAAGGCCTGATCGACAAACTGGGCCCGCTGAGCGTTTCGCAGAAAGACAGTCCCGAGCAGCAAGTGTCAGCGGCGGAGTTCATCCTCGAGGGTCTGCACGCGCACAAGCGCATCGGGCGCAGCGAGGAACGCGTGTTCAAGGCGGGAGAGAAAAAGCCGGAGCCTGTGCGCGAAAAGTCGGTCGAGCCGGACGAGCGACCGTACCGGCAAAGAAGGCAGTTCAACTAGTTTTCGGCTGTCAGCTATCAGTAAATTCGGACCTTGTGCAAGATCGAAGTTCGAGCCCGAACTGAAAAGTTCTGGCTGAAAGCTGATGGCTGATAGCTGAGAGCTGTTTTATGAAACGCATTCGTTACTCCAAATACGTGCCCGGCCCTGCCGGCGAAATGAGCCTGGAGGACCTGCTCGGCGCGCTCTCGGACTACCTGCTGCAGAGCGGGTTTCAAGAGTCCATGTGGTATGAACTGCCCGAAGGCGAACAGACCCTCGACGAACTCAGGCGCGCCATCGAACAGGCACTGATGAACGGTGAGATGTTTGACGAAAACCTGCGCGAGCAGATCGAGCAGATGGCCGCGGATGGGCAACTCGACGAGTTGATCGAAAAGCTGATCGAGCGCATGCAGCAGGAAGATTACATTTCCGTCGACGACCCACACGATCCTTCACGCCGATCAAGCGTCGGAGGACAAACTGGCGAGGCGCAGCAAGCCAAGTTCGAAATCACCGACAAGAGCCTCGACTTCCTCGGCTTCAAGTCGCTGCGCAATCTGCTGGGATCGCTGGGCAAATCGAGCTTTGGTCGGCACGACACGCGCGATCTCGCTACCGGCATCGAAACCAGCGGGTCGGCGAAGACCTACGAGTTTGGCGACACGCTCAATCTCGACATTACGGCCACGCTTTCCAGTGCGATCCAACGAGAAGGGCTCGCCGTCCCGCTTAACATTGAATACTCCGATCTGAAGGTGCATCAATGCGAATACCAGTCGTCGTGCGCGACGGTGCTGATGCTCGACTGTTCGCATTCCATGATTCTCTACGGTGAAGACCGCTTCACTCCGGCGAAAAAAGTCGCGATGGCACTGTCGCACTTAATTCGCACGCAATATCCCGGCGACTCGCTGTCGCTGGTGCTGTTTCACGATTCGGCGGAAGAAATTCCGTTGTCGCAACTGGCGCGGGTAAAGGTTGGCCCCTACTACACCAACACACGCGAAGGCTTGCGGCTGGCCCAGAGAATCCTGCAACGCCAGCGAAAGGACATGAAACAGATTGTGATGATCACCGACGGCAAGCCGTCGGCGCTCACGCTCGAAGACGGGCGCATCTACAAGAACGC
This sequence comes from Candidatus Sulfotelmatobacter sp., assembly GCA_049509155.1. Taxonomy (GTDB): domain Bacteria; phylum Acidobacteriota; class Terriglobia; order Terriglobales; family Acidobacteriaceae; genus Sulfotelmatobacter. Next base: position 5,289 of record JBELAE010000315.1, on the reverse strand, counting down.
GTTCGGCCTCGACCCGCTGGTGGTGAGCCAGACGCTGGAAGAAGTCTCGAAGTGCAAACGCGCCGGTGTCCTCATTAACACTTTCATGCTGGCGTCCGATTACGGTCTGGTGCAGTTCGTGCAGAAAGTCACCGAGATGTGCCGCGGCAAGGCCTACTTCACCACGCCCTACACGCTGGGGCAGTATCTACTGATGGATTACATGTCGCGCAAGACCAAGACCATCCATTGATTGGTGCGGCAAGGTCCTCAAGGGCAAAACCCCGCAATGATTCTGTTCGCTTTATGCAGCGCTGAAGCGCCGCCCTTCCATAGGACGGCCGCTGCGTTTCCAAAATATCTTCGACAGCTGATACTCTTTTATTAATCCCAATGGCGAACTGCATTCGATGTGGCCGGCAGCTGCCTGCGCTGATGTTTGGCAAGAAGATCTGCCAGTGGTGTGTGCAGCACGAGGCGGCGCAGCGCGGCGAACTGGGCGAGGACGCGAAGCAGCCGGTCATGACAGCTCCCTGGGTTCGTCGCGAATCGAGCGTTACGCTCGCCCATGTGCTCGTGGGCGCGAACGTGATGGTCTTTGTCGCGATGGTGCTGGCCAGCGGCCCCTCGCTGGACTTCCCCGGGCGAGTAATGGTGCACTTCGGCGCCAATTTCGGGCCCTATACCCTCTCCGGCGATTGGTGGCGGCTGCTCACGTACATGTTTCTGCATGGCGGCCTCATGCACATCGCCTTCAACATGTGGTGCCTCTGGGATCTGGGTGCGCTGTGCGAATCGCTCTACGGGCGTTGGACTTTCGCATGCATCTACCTGATCACGGGCATTGCGGGCGGCCTGGCAAGCGTGGCGTGGAATCCCGGAGTTCTGAGCGTAGGCGCCTCGGGCGCGATCTTCGGCCTAGCGGGCGCGCTGCTCGCGTCGTTCTATCTGGGCGAATTCTCGGTTCCCAGGATCGCGATCCAAGGGACACTGCGAAGCCTTCTCTTCTTCGTCGGCTTTAACGTACTGTTCGGAACCATGATTTCAGGCATCGACAATGCCTGCCACTTCGGTGGACTCATCAGCGGGCTCATCCTCGGCGCGTTGATTGCCCGCGTTGCGCCACAACATGACGCTGTGCTGCGCCGCGTGGGCGTCCTGAGTGTGGTCGCGCTGGCGTTAGCCGCTAGCGCTATTGGAGTGCAACGTTGGCGCGGCGCTCCCATGCGCATGGGGCGGGCCTTCGCCGCGGCTTCCGACAACGATCCCAATCATGCGATCACCCAACTCCAGGCCATCGTCAAGCAGCAGCCCAAAATGGCGCAGGCTCACTTCGCGCTGGGACAGGCTTATTTCAATCGCGAGCAATTTCCCCAGGCCGAAGGCGAGTTCAAGCGCACGCTTGAACTGGAGCCGCAAAACGCTGAGGCCCGTTTCAGCCTTGGAATCACGTTGCTGAACGAGAAGCGACTTGATGATGCGAAGGCCGCGTTCACGCAATTGGTGTCACAGGACGCGAAGAGCGTAGAAGGTCATTACGGCCTGGGTCTGGCCCTGGCCGACGAGGAGAACTATCAGGCGGCGATCGCGGAGTTCAAAAATGCGGCTGGCCTAAATCCGCAGCTCACCGGGATCTACTACGAAATCGGCAAGTCTTACGCCAACCTCAAAATGTATGACGAAGCCATTGCCGCTTACCTCAAAGAAAAGGAGAACGGCGACGAACCCATCCTTGAGCGGGCGTTAGCGGAGGCGTATCAAGCCAAAGGCCTGACACAGCAAGCTCAGGATGCGTCGAATAAAGCAGCGCAGCTGAAAGGCGACCAGCACTGACCCATTGGGCCGCCGCAGGCAACGCGTCTCAGCTCTTCGTGATTTCCCCCACCGCACGCCACGCCTGATTGATGGCCTCGTCGGTATAAGCACGGGCGCCGGCGTCGGAGTTAGCGATGGCGATGCGTCCGTGGGTTTTGCGCGCGAGTTCGCACGGTGTCTCCCCGCCTTCGAGCAGGAACTTATCCCACAAGGATCGAATCCGCCGGGCCCCAGCGTGCGCGCCAGTTGCTCGCGAATCTTCCGCTCCATGGTTTCAAACGTCGTGGTATAGAGTTCCATGCGTCCGGCGATGTGTTGATCGCGCGCCGGAAGGCCCGCGTGGCACGGCGACTTGCTCATGTGAACCACGAGTGGATCCTCCGGAGCACGCGGGCAGCGATACTCGCCCATGCTGACCGGCAGGTCCATATCGACATGAGTATAGTAGCCGCCCGGCGCATAAATAGAATTCGCTTCCAGCTTCTGAAACGCACTCGCGTTGCGCAACAGCACGTTCGTGTAAAGCAGCGGAACCTTCTGCGCCGAGGCCAGCGCGTGCTTCTGCGCGTCCGGCAATTCTTCGCAGATATAAGGGATGACCACGTTCCAGCAAGCCAGGATGCAGCGCCCGGCCTTAACGGTATAGACCTTGCCGCCGCGAGCGTAGGCAATCTCAACCTCGGTGGCGCGCGCCGGATCGCCGGCATGTTTCACCCGCACCGCCGTGCTATTCAATCGAATGCGCACTGGCGATGCACTCTCATCGAGCTTTGCGTAGTCGGCTCTAGCAGTAACCACGTCGGTCGCGGAATTGCCTGGTAGAGCCTGCGGAATCAGCTTGCGAACAAGCAAGCGCGCAATGCTGGCGTTGCCGTCAGGAAAGTGAAAGAAATACTTGCGTTCGTTGCTCAGTCCCTCCGGCTCCAGACCCATGCCGCTGAAGCCGGGATATCCGGACTCGGATGCGTCCAGCGCGGCAATCGCTTCAATACCGACGCCGAACAGCGGCTCGGAAATCCTTTGGTAGAGACGAATCACGTCTCCGTGCACGCCCGCTGATTCGGTCAAGAAGCGCGCATAGCTGGTGCGTGCCAGTCGATCTTCTTTCTGTGCGGCGTTCAGCCCCGGAAGATAGTCTTTCTTCTCCCGGCACAAACGGGAGACGTCCTTGCGGGCTTGTTCCGCAATCGGAGCCTCAGCTATGAAGTGCGTCCACGCGTCCGGCGCGGCAACGGCAAGATCGTAAGTCTCGCCGCCGGGAAAAGGGCAAGGATCGTCCACCAGTTTGTCGGCACCAAAAGTTTCTTTGTCGAAGAAAATCTTGGGAACTCGCCCGTTAGCACCGTAGAGATTCCTTTCCAAATATTTCGGGAAGCTGCTCACCTCGATTCCCAATTCCTCGATCACGCCTTTCGCGGCCGAACTGTAAGGTTCCGGGCTTTCGATCGAGTAGGTCCCGCCATAGCCGAGCAGCGTCCGGTCGCCCGCGCGGAATTCGTTGCGCTTGGCGTGTCCGCCGAAGTCGTCGTGGTTTTCGAGGATGAGGATGCGCGCCTTGCCGCCAGTCGCCTTGCGGTAAAAGTGAGCAGCTGCGAGGCCACTGATGCCGCCTCCGACAATCACCAGATCGTAGATTTCGCCAGTGTCTTCAGGCGTGCCCGCGGAATCCCAGAACGTCCCATCACGCAGGCTGTGGGCGGCGTCGAACGATCCGGGATGGCTGCCGCGCAGTCCGGTGAGAGCGGGAGGATAGTAGTTCGGAGAATTCTCGGGACCAACGGCGGCTTGTCCGTCTCGCGCCCCTGCGCCGGTGACTGCGAGATCCCACGGCATCATGGCCGCGCCGGCGGTTACGGCGACGCCGTTAAGAAAGTCACGGCGCGTGATCCGCCGATGCATGCCCAGTTCGCGGTCGCGCGAATCTTGACCGGCTGAATCTTGATCTATTGAATTGTGGCGTTGTAAATCGTGATCCCGTGAATCGTGCACGATCTCCTCCGCTGTGCGACTACAGGCCGCTCTCGGCCTTCTTCACGGCCAACTCCGCGCCCTGGAATCCGATGCGGCTGTGTGTTCCGTCGCAGAACGGCTTGTTGATTGACCCTCCACAGCGGCAGAGCGAGAATGCCGTCTTGCCCGTGAGGTCGTAGGGAGTGCCGTTTACATCGACTAACTCAATGGAGCCTTCCGGGGCCTCGACTCGAAACGGGCCGTTGGGTCTGACAGTTATTTTTACCTGAGCCATGAATTCCTCCAACCTTACGGATTTCTAGTAGGGATAAAAGATACCACGAGTGGCAAAGGTTGTGCAGCGCGGCGGGCGAGAGGCGCTGCTGGAAAAGAGACTCGTATCAGGGCATGCCTTCAGGCATGCCGTCTCGGCGCGAGGTTTGAAACCGGCCTCAGCCACCGGGGCCGTGGACTTCTACGCAGCGGCAGAGCGAACCGGCGCCAGACTCCGGTACAGCTGCAGGTATTCGTCGATCATGCACTTGGTGGTGAAGCGCTCGCGGGCGCGGGAGTATGCCAACTCGGCATATGCGCGGCGCATGGGGCGATCTGCGTTGAGCATGCCAATGTTTTCGGCGAGGCTGGCCGCGTCATTGGTGCGGAAGTAGATGGCGGCATCGCCCCAGGTCTCGCGAAAGCTTGGGATGTCGTTGGCCACAATGGCACATCGCGAAAACGCAGCCTCGAGCGCGGCCATGCCGAGAGGCTCGTAACGCGCCGTCGCGGCATAAATTGACGCGCGGCTATAAAGTGCGCGCAGTTGCGCTTCAGTCTGCGCTCCGCGGATCGCAACCGACGTTTGCTCGGTCTCAACCTTCACATCCGCGCGAATCGGAATGCGCGGGACGGGCACCGTCTGCTCGGCGCCCACTATGCAGACCGGAACAGAATGCGGCTGCTGGGTAAGAAGAAAAACCTGCTTGCCGGCGTCCACCATGCGGCCAACGGCCAGCACGCAATCGTCTTTATTGACGTAGGGATTGAAGAAAATCGGATTGCGTCCCGGATAAATCACTTCAGCCCGCCGCGGGCGCCCGTAGCAAGCCGATATGCGATCGAGCATCCAGACGGAAGGCGCCACCACCGCATCCGCGCCAGCCAGGCCGCGAAGCACCGTGTTGCGATACCACGACAGAGAACGCTCGATCCGCGGGGCGCGATTGTGAACGGCCTGGGACCTGGTGATCAGATCGCCGTGAACCATCACCACGCGGGGCACATCGACCGGCAGATTGCCGTAGCAAAACTGGTTCAGGTGAAGGATATCGGGCCGCAGTTCGCGAACCAGTGCGGCCAGAAACGCCGAAGATTCGGGCAGGTCCTCTTCGGCTTCGTGCATCCACTCCAGGCGAAAGGCGGTTGGCCGGTAGTCGAGGCCGTGCAGATGATCCATCCACGAAGTCTGGTCGGGAAGAGGAATCTCGCCAAAGCTGACCAGCGTGACTCGGACGCCGCGGGTGACCAGGCCGGTTACAAGTTCGCGGG
>JBELAE010000314.1:0-6321 GCA_049509155.1 Candidatus Sulfotelmatobacter sp. | reverse complement strand
TCCAGTTCGTTGAACTTCTCCCAGTTCGACCAGTGGCCCACCAGATTCGAATTCGCGATCAGCACTCGCGGCGCGTGATCGTGCGTCTTGAACACTCCCACCGGCTTGCCCGACTGCACCAGCAGAGTCTCGTCGTTTTCCAGTTTCTTGAGCGTGGCGACGATGGCGTGGTATGCCTCCCAACTCCGCGCCGCGCGCCCGGTTCCGCCGTACACGACCAAATCCCGGGGACGCTCCGCGACTTCCTCGTCGAGGTTGTTCATGAGCATGCGCATGGCGGCTTCCTGCTGCCAGCCTTTGCAGGTGATGGAGTTTCCGCGGGGGGCGCGAATGGAAGTTGGGGCCTGAGTTTCGGTTTCGACGGGCATGAGTAGATGTTACTTGCTCGGCGGTGCCGAGTACAGATTGTGGAAATCTCGCGCGAAAAAGTTTACGGCAGAACGGCGGATGTGGCTTGGTCGGAGCGTTTCATTTCGTGAAATCCCGATCCGGATCGGATACCCCCCTCCCCCCCACTCCTTGAAAACCCTTGACTGGCGCGGCATCTGCAAAAGTTGGTCCGCAAAATCTTGAGCGCCAAGGGTTTAGAGGTCAAAATCTTGACAGCAAAGGACTTGTAGCGTTCTGTCTCTTGGTTTCGTGTACCGCCTCCGCCTTGACGATCATCTGCTTTTTCGGCGCGAGGGGCAAGGTTGGACGTCACATCTGGTCTGTGGAAATCTTTTGGGAGACGGCGACGAACAGGGGGCCCCGAAAGGCAATGGTCTATGTGCGCGCGAGATCCTTCCCTCCGCCTGAAGAACGGCTCCGGTCAGGATGACGCCGTTGGGATTCTCATTGTGGACGCGGGTGTGGTGCCCATTCGGCGAAGAGCGCTGCGGATGGGCAGGCTGATTCGGGATTTACCAGGTGCTGTACGTCGTGCCGTCGCTGGCGATTCCGCTGGAGGCGGAGTGCACGTCGTCGATGCCGGGTTCCTGTTGGTCGACCGCCATTAACACATCTTCTTCTTTGACTTCCCAGTTGGGTTGCTTGGTCATGGGGTCGTCTGGGATTTTCCTAAGGTAGCCGGCCTGAACCAGGTCATCGAGGCCCTGCGGGGCTTTCTGTTTGTCGAGGGTGTACTGCGAGATCACGCTGCGCAGCGTTGCCAGGTTCGAGCGCAGGACGGATTCGCGAGCCTGCACGATGGACTGGTTGTAGATGGGGACGGCTATCGACATCAGGATCATGATCATGGTGATGACGATCATGAGTTCGAGGAGGGTAAAGCCGCGGGAGCGGTTGCACCTGGCGGCAGCGGCGGATGCGCGCGCATTTGCTCGCTTTGCTCCGGGAACTGCCGGGTTGTGACCGCGACGTGTCATTCGTTAGTCGTTATTCGGAAAATCCAATTTCGAAAACTCGTCACCGAACCTACCGAGTGTGTGGCGCCTGAATGCGCAGGCACTCCCATTTACGGCATCAACAGCGTCGGCTGGCGTAAGGTCCCTCGCCCGGCTTTCGCCGCGCTCAGGATGGCATCGGACTGGAGTAATTTAAATTGAGCCAGTGCCTTATTCCTACCAATCCTTGTATTTCGTTCCGTCGAGCGCGGTGCCTTCTGACTTGGTGTAGACGTCGAAGACGCTTTGCCCTCCCCAGGAGTCGGAGTCGGGATCGTCCTGCATCGAGCGCAGGCCCCATTCCTTGCTCCTGGTCATGGGGTCCACGGGGATAGAACGCAGAAAGCGAATTTTCTTGCCGCCCTGGGCTTCGACTCCTTTGACCAGCTCTTCGAGATCGGGGGGATAACCCTGGCTGTCGAGCTTGGTTTGGAACATATTTCGATCGGCTGCGTCTTTGTAGCGGTCGATGGCGTCGCGCATCTCCCATAACGAGCGGCGAAGCTCTTTTTCCTTTTCGCGCTGAATGGTGACTCGGGCCAGGGGCAGGGCCATCATTGTCAGAATCGACAGGATCGCCGCCGCGACAATGAGCTCCAGGAGCGTAAAGCCGCTTTGCGGCTTTGCGCTGGGGCCGGGATGGGATCGGTGGAGCATTATGGTTAACTACTGGACCGTGACCGAGGCTTGGGCTCCGTTGACCGTGATGGGCTGAAGGCCGGGGTCGCGGGCGCCGCCGCGGGTGATGGTCAGGGGGGTCTGTCCATCGGCCTTAGCCTGAAAAGTTATGGTGATGACCGCGCCCTGGCCGGAAACTCCGCCGGCGCCGGAGGGCCGCGCGGCGGTGATCTGCGACTGGCCGATCATTTCATCCTCGCGATGCGCCAGGGTCACGATCTGGCCATCCTGCGAGAGGAAGCCGCCGTTCGAGACATTGACCAGCGTCAGCATCTTGGGATCGTAGTTGAGCTGCACCGGCACGGTATGCACGTTCTGAGCGCCGGATAGCAGGAGATTCACGACAAATGTGTTGCCCTTGGCCGTCTGAATGGTGGGCGGATCGAACAGGAAGCTGGCAGTACCGTTCGGAGAAGTGGAAGAAGCATTAGGAGCGGGGGGCTGAGCTGCCGGAGCCGGAGTTGTCGGCTGAGTGGCGGGCGTGCCCGGCTGTGATGACGACGGAAGCGGAGCAGCCTGCGGTCTCACGCGGTGCAACTGGATGGTGGAGAACGTGCCGATATCGATGGCGTGCTGGTTGATCTCGCTTACCTCTGAACCGCGGACGACGTGCGGAGTGATGGCGAAAACGGTCTCATCGGAGGAATGGTCCTGGGTGGTCTGGCCGAACAGATACTTCAGGATTGGAATTTGTGCTAATCCTGGAATGCCGGCCAGGGACTTGGTCTCGGAGTCGTCCATGATGCCGCCGATCAGGCTGGTTTCTCCGTCCCTCAGGCGGATTTCGCCGAGGTCGACTTTTTTCTGACCGATGATGGGTTGGGTGATGCCGCCGATGCTGGCCTGGCCAATCTCGGAGGAGATTTCCATGGTGATTTTCAGCGAGACTTCGCGGTCGGAATGCACGTGCGGGGTGAGATCGATATTTACGCCCACATCGATGTACTGAAACTGGGTGTTCACCAGAGGGTTAATGCCGACGCCGCCAATGCCGGGCTGAAACGAACCGGTGGCCACGGGCAGGCGTTCGCCGATCTTCAAAGACGCCTTCTGGTTATCGAGCGAGCGAATCTGCGGACTCTGGATCAGCTTGGTATCGCTGTCTCCCATGACCGCCGACAGGTTAGCGGAAGGAATCGTTACCTGGAAGTTTTCCGCGTTGAGGCTGCCCAGAGTATTCAGGTTGATGCCGTTGCTCGAACTGCTCGAGGAACTCGTTGTGCTTGTGGTCGTGCTGGTGGTGGAGGAGGCAATGTTGCTCTGCAGGGCCACCGAGGCGCTGGTGGGTGGGCTAAAGCCCAGGGTGCGCGATTTGTCTTTGCTGATCTGCATTACGTCGATGTCGATGATGACTTCGGGGCGGGCTTTGTCGAGATCTTCCACCAGCTTTTCGGCCAGCGCGATCTGGTCGGGAGTTCCGCGAACCACCAATGCATTCTGAGAGAGCAACTGCTGCACGCGCTGCACGTCGAGCACGGCGCGAATGGCGTTCACCACATCCTGCAGTTCGGTGGCAGCCGAGAGATTGGTCAGATAGAAAGTTTTGAGGACGCTCTGTTCCAGTTCCTTGCGCTTGGCTGCGTTGTCCGTGGCCACGAAAATGGTATTTGTGGTAACCGGGCGCCAGAAGGTTTTCGACGACAGCGCGGTGATCTCCAGCGCCTCTTCGAGGGACACACCGTTGAGTTCAACGTTGATGGGTTTGGGAGTGTAGTCCGGGTCGAACAGGACATTGATTCCGGCCAGTTGGCCGATGGTCCGGTAGACCGTATCAGATTTGTTGGACATCTTAAGGGTGACTGGGACGTTGGAGATGGGAGCCAACTCGACCGGGCCGGCCAATTCGTGCACCTTGCGCGCCAGGCCGGCCGGCACGCCGGCAGCCTGCGGTGGAGGATTGCGAGCGTCATTGATCATCTTGAGCGTACGGCCCAGTTCCTGCTTGGCGATGAACAACGAAGGATCGATGGCCAGAGCTTTCTGGAAGGCGGCGACGGCTTCGTCCAGCTTGCCGTCATCGCGCAGCTTCTGGCCCTGGTGGACGATCGCAGCGGCGGCCTCGAAGCGAATGCGTTCGAAGGAAGTCCGATAGCGCAGGTCTTTGGGCTTGAGGTCGTAGGCTTGTTTGAAGAAGTCGTAAGCCTCTTCGTACTTCTGGCGAGCCTCGGCGTCCTCCCCCTTGGCGTAGAGGCTTTTGGCTTTGTCGGCGATGGCCGGGAGTGTTACGGCGGCGACCAGCACGAGCAATAGTGCCGGGCGCGTCAGTGCCGGGCGCATCATTGCCATGGCCGTGCGCATCAAGCGTCTCATTCGATAATCCTCACGAGATGATCCTCTAAGTTGCAGTCGTCGCCGGGCAAGCAGCTTTCCACGTTGCGTCGCTGCGCAATGGCTTTTTGAGCGCGGGAAAATCCACTCGCTACATAAAACTCGCTACGCAAGAAAGTTCGGTGACGCGATTATAGCATCGCCATTTCCAGCTCCCGAAGTGCTTGTGCACAAGGGAGTTACACTCTTTGGTCGTAGGACTAAAGGGGTAAGCCCCGACCTCGGACCTCTGACCTCGGACGCCGGACCTGCGCGGCTCCTTCTGCAGAGGTCCAAGGTCTGAGGTCCAACGCCGTTCTGCTGTTAAGATAAAATTCTTAACCCCATGGCGCGCCAATCCACTCACCAGACCAAGCCCAACCCGGAGAAATCCCCGCGCCGGGATCCCACCGCTTCCGGCGACCGGGACGCTGCCGTTAATAGGATCGCTTCACATAACTACTTCTTGCTGGAAAAATTTGAGGCGGGGGTGGTTTTGACGGGTACCGAGGTCAAATCCGTCCGGGGCGGCCTGGCTAACCTCAAGGATTCCTACGGCTTAGTCAAGGACGATGCGGTCTGGCTGCTCAACGCCCATATTGGTCCCTATGAGCATGGCAATATTCACAACCATGCTCCCCTGCGTACCCGCAAGCTGCTGATGCACGCCGAAGAAATTCGCAAGCTGATTGGCAAGACGCAGCAGAAGGGGCTGACCCTCATTCCCACCCGGCTGTACTTCAAGAACGGCAGAGTGAAGGTGGAGCTGGCCCTCGCCAAAGGCAAACAGCTGTGGGACAAGCGCGAGACCGACCGGCGGCGCACGGCGGATAAAGAGGCTAGGGAAGCGATCAGCAGGAGCCGGAAGTCATAGGTTGGGACGGTTGACGCCGATAGTCAGTGCACTTTCCGGTTGTCTCTGATCCGACTTTCTCTTACTCTGAAAGATAAATTGGGAGGGGCTAACGCCATGACCATCAACCTCACGCCTGAACAAGAGAGTCGATTGCAAGCCATCATGAGTCGTGGCGCTTACGCATCGGTCGAGGAGGTTGTGGAGGCTGCCTTGGCCGCCGTCGAGCAGCGCACGCTTCCTGGGTTTGCCGGAACGCCCGACGAACTTGACGTGCTGCTCGCGGAAGGATTGGCTTCCCACGAACTCACGGAGCCTGAGTTCTGGAGTTCCGTCAACCGACGAACCGACACCCTTCTGGCTCAGCATAAATCCGGCTCACGTTGGTGAAGGTTCTTTATCGGCAAACGGCAAGCGACGATGTCGTTCGCCAGTTTCGCTATTACCTTGTCGACCAAATCTTCCTGAGATTGCCGTTCGTTTCAGCGACGCCGTACGGCATACCGTGGGGCGGTTGCGCGAGCATCCTCTAATCGCTGCGCGCTGCGGACTTAGGAGGCCGGAACTAGAGAATCTGCGGTCTTGCCCGGTGGCAGGGTTCGAGTCCGTTCGGATTTACTATCTCACGGATCGACATGTCATCCACGTGATTCGCGTTCTCCACGGCAAGCGCGACCTGAAACAAGTTTTGGAACGCGAGAGTTCAGGTTAGCCTCGAAATGCAAAAGCTGGATGCGGCGGCTGCCGGGGCGGCAGAGTGAGCTTGTCGGGGAAATCGCACCATCGAAAGCACGTCAAGGAATCCAATGCGCTTGCCCGGCGCTTCGGGCGCCGGATCGACCAGCGGGGCCACAATTCTCGCCGGCACTGCGACTATGATGAGTGGAGAACTCAGGCGCAGGTCATCAAAACCGTAAACCTCAAGTCTGATATGCCTTCGGTGCAGGAGGCGCTGCAGCGGCTGGACCGCGAGATCGCCGTTGCCCGGCAGGTGGGTGCCGTTCTGCTCAAGGTCATTCACGGTTACGGGTCGAGCGGGGCTGGCATCTCAGTGCAGAGGCGGTTGCACGAACTGGCGGAGGGTGGTCAGATTCGCGG
>JBELAE010000313.1:0-6405 GCA_049509155.1 Candidatus Sulfotelmatobacter sp. | reverse complement strand
CAGAACAAGATGTATGCCCACGGCGCGCGCCATCTGCGCCAGGCGGGTGATCGACTCTTCCACATTGCTGGAGTCGAGCATCATCAAATCGGCCAACTCGTCGATGATGATGACGATGTAGGGAATTGGCTTCTCGTCGGACTCCTCGGCGAAGAGGCTGGGCGTGCCATTCTGATCGAACAAGCGGTTGTATTGGTCGATGTTGCGCACGCCCTTGGCCGCCAGCAGTTTCAGGCGGCGTTCCATTTCGCGGACTGCATTGCGGAGCGCATTAGCTGCGAGCTTGGGCTCGGTGATGATTGGCGTGTAAAGATGCGGCACGCCTTCGTAATTGCCCAACTCCAGCCGCTTCGGGTCGACAAGAATCAGCCGCACTTGATCGGGTGTCGCCTTGTACAGAATCGACATGATCATGGCGTTGATGGCCACGCTCTTGCCCGCGCCCGTCGAGCCGGCAATGAGTAGGTGCGGCATTCCTGCGAGATCCGCCGTGACGATGCGGCCGTTGATGTCTTTGCCCATAGCGATCGTCATCTTCGATTTCGATCCCATGAACTCCTGCGACTCGATGTTCTCGCGCAGCCAGATGATTTCGCGCTGGCGGTTCGGCACTTGAATGCCGACGGTGCTTTTTCCGGCCATGCGCTCGATCAGAATGCTCTCGGCTTTTAGCGCGAGGCAAAGATCGTCGCAGAGATTGGTGATGCGGCTGTACTTGATGCCTGCTTCGGGCTTGAACTCGAACGTCGTAACCACCGGGCCGGGATTGATTTGCGTAATCTGCCCATGAATTTCGAACTCGGCATATTTTTCGGTGAGCACTTGCGCCAGCAGCTTGAGTTCGTCGGCGTCGACTTGCTGTTGTTCGTCCGGACGCTGCAGCAGGCTGCTCGACGGCAGTTTGTATCCGCCGGCGGCGATGCGCGGCATCGTGGTCTTGGCTTTGTTGCCGCTGTCGGCCCGCTCGGTGACTTCGGGATCGGCGGTAGATTCCGCCGCAGCATCCATCGCTAAAGGCTCCGCCAGGATTCCGCCGGTTGCGGGCGCGGGCTTAGGCGCCTCTTCTTCCAGCATGCGCTCAATCCCCGTACGGCGCGGCTCGACAGCAGCCGAGGCTTGCGAGACAGACGCGGGTCTGGTCTGAATCAGCTGGGTCTTTACGATCGGCTTGGAGATTCGCCGCTGCTCCAGTTCTTTCTGCTGACGTTTTTTAGCGCGCTCTCCCTGCCAATCTTTGTAGCGATTCCAGAGCGCGCTCACGAAGGCGAACCGCGTCGGCGCCCAGAGCTGAATCGCCGAGAACGAAAACGCCGTCGAGAGATACAACGCTACAGCGAGCACGGTTGCGCACACAATGTAAGCGCCAACCACGTTCAGATAATGAATCAGCACATCTCCGATAACACGGCCAAGCAACCCTTCAATGGGAATCACATGCACCCAGCGCAAGTGTCCGGGCAGCAGGGCCAGCATGGCGGGAACGAACATCACCAGCCAGATTCCGCCCAGGCTTTTCGCCAGCGGAGACTGCACCTGCAACGAGCGGAACCAGCGCGCGCCCAGCATCGCCGGAAAGATCACCAGCAGGAATGCGCCCACGCCGAAAAACTGCAGCAGCAGGTCGGCGGTGTAGGCGCCGACGATACCGATCCAGTTGCGGGCGGCGTGCGCACCGGTCAGCGCCGACGCGCTGTTCCACGAGGGGTCGAGCGGAGAATACGAAGCCAGCGCGAGGAAGAGGAGGAGCGCGGAGACGCACATCAGGAATCCGACCAGCTCATTGAGCCGCCGGTTCCCGGTGGGAACAAAAATGCTAGCCAGATAATCCATGTGGGCCAGATTCCACACCGAAGACACGCCAACCTTCAGTGCCGCAATCGGCCAGAGCCCTTACATTATGCCAAGAAGATGGGGTTCCGACAATCACGGAAATGCGCCGTAGTGCCTAGCTGGCTTCCCGGTTGCCCTCCGTCGCGCCCCGATGTGCTCGCGCTGCGTCATCCCGAGAGGAGCCGCTCTTCAGGCGGAACGAGGGATCTCCCGATCCACAGGTCTATGTTCATCCGTCACATACAAATCCAACGCAATGTCATACAAAGAGTTCCATGGATTCGCGACGCTTCTACATCTACATCATGACCAATGGACCCAAAGCGGCAATCCTCTACGTAGGCATGACCAGTAGCATTCGCCGAAGAGTGTGGCAACACAAGAACAAGCGCGTTGGATTTACTGGCCGCTACAACCTGACCAGACTCGTTTATTTCGAAAGCTTCGTCTATCCAGATGCGGCGATCTGCCGCGAAAAGGAGATCAAGGGATGGCGCCGAAGCAAGAAACTTGAACTGATTGAGTCTGTGAATCCTCGATGGAAGGATTTGGCACGCGATTGGCAGGATATGTATGAGCCTTCCAATCCAGTAGATCAGGAGATCCCTCGCTCCGCCTGAAGAACGGCTCTGCTCGGGATGACGCAGAGCCTCGGGATACGCAGGACGAGGATTATGGCGCCCGCGTTATTGCAGGTGCATGGCGAACGCCAGCGCGATCACCACCACGCCCGCGACGATGCGGTAGATGATGAACAGACGCAGGCTATTCGACTGCAAATAGCGGATGAGCCACGAGATCGCAGCATAGCCGACCAGCGCTGACACGATGATCCCGACCAGAACCGGCATTTGCATATCGTGAGGTAGACCCTCTTTGTGGAGTTCGTGCGCTTTCAGCAGCGCGGCTCCTGCAATGAGAGGCGTGGAGAGCAGAAAGCTGAAGCGCACCGCGGCTTCGCGCGTGAGTCCCTGGAACAGGCCGGCCGTGATGGTCGAACCGGAACGCGAGACTCCGGGAATCAGGGCAAATGCCTGGGCGATGCCGATGACCAGCGAATCGACCAGCGTAATGCGGGTGAGGGGTTTTTCGAGCTTGCCGACTTTTTCTCCCAGCCACATCAGCAGGGCAACGACGATCAAGGCACCTGCAATGAGAAAAATGTGCTCGCGGAAATAATCTTCGGCCGAATGTTCCAGCAGTTTACCGGCGATCGCACCCGGAATGGTCGCGATGGCGAGAAACCACAGCAGCATGCGCTCCTCTTTTTGCTCGTCCGTGCTCAGATTTGTGTCGGTCGAGCCCGCTTCGGAGAAGCGAACGACTTTTCCGCCCAGCGCCGCACGGATGATCTGAAACCAGGTGCGCCGGAAATAGAACAGCACCGATAGCAGCGTGCCGAAATGCAGAGCGACATCAAAGCTCAATTCGTGCGCCGGAGAAAGCTCATTCCAGCCGAGCAATCGCCGCACGATGATCAAGTGTCCGGAGCTGGAGATGGGGATAAATTCCCCCAGTCCTTGAACGATCGCAAGAACCACCGCTTGATAGATTGGCAAGATTAGTCCGTCGTGTTTCCGAAGGTTGGTATGGCCTGTTGAATGTAAAACATGAGCCGCCGGGCACGCAAGACCCAGTCACTCTGACCGTACTGGCTGATGATTTTTTGCGTCAGCTCCAGAGAGCGGGTTTTCGCTTCTTCGGATTTTTTCTGGTTGGCCTCGGTCTTGTAGATCTCGATCAGAGCGGAGCGGCGCCAGGCGGCGTTATAGAGCGCTTCGGGCGCGGCGGGAGACTGCTCGTGCTCTTTCGCGTATTTCTCGTACATGTCAGCTTCTTTGTCTGGACACTTTGACGCACCCTGCCAGTCGCCGCACAGTTTGTTCTCGATGAGATGGAAGTCGGCAAGATCGGCCCACTTGGTGCCGGGAAATTTCTTCATCACCAGCTTCATCCACTGCTCGTCGATCTGGCCGCGCATGTAGGAGTCGCGCTCGCGCGCCGAGGGGCGGGTCAGCACATCGGAGCGCTCAATCTGCCAGCGGATGTCGGCGGCGCGATAGAGCCCTTCGGCAGCCAGCGGCGACGCGGGAAACAGGTCGTAGACGCGGTAGTAGAGCCGCATGG
This sequence comes from Candidatus Sulfotelmatobacter sp., assembly GCA_049509155.1. Classification (GTDB taxonomy): domain Bacteria; phylum Acidobacteriota; class Terriglobia; order Terriglobales; family Acidobacteriaceae; genus Sulfotelmatobacter. The sequence goes on along the minus strand of JBELAE010000313.1, from coordinate 2,448 downwards.
CGTCCTGCGCGGCATCGCGGCGGCCGCGGCGGCGGCTGGCCTGGTCTTCGGAGTCGGCGGCTTCGCCGAAAATAATCTTGTCGCCGTCTTGCGTCGTCTGATTGACCAGCGCTTTGTTCGGAAGCCATCCCGTAATCGTCTTGCCCTCGGAGCCTGGATCATCTTCGTCGGCGTCTTTCTTCGGCTCGCGGATGATGGCTTCCACTTGAGTCCAATCGCGGCTGGTGTCGAGGATCACCAGCTCGTGTCCACGGCCAGCCTCGCCGAGTTTCGCGGCGTCGGCGGCGGGAGACACACGGATGCTTTCTTCGTGGACAAGAGTGGCGCGTTGAGCCTGGGCGGAGGCGATCGGCGCGACCGTAATCGGTGCGACCGTAATCGACGCGACGACGAAAAGCGCGGCGGCATGCAGCATGAGTCGGATTCTCATAGTCTTTATATCTATCGATTATTGGCTGTGGAGGCGTTGCTTGCAACGTCTCCCTTGCCCCGGATGTCCTTCAGCATGTCCGGCTCAATATTCCCGCCGCTAATAATGGCTACATTCAGCTTCGTGTGGGGCAGTTGATCGGCACGGAACAGGAATCCGGCAATGGCGACCGCTCCGCTCGGTTCGGCGACGGTAGCGGAATTCGCCGCCAGCAGTTTCACGGCCTGGCGGATCTCGTCTTCGCTGACTGTGACGATGCCATCGACAAAACATTGCATGTGGTCGAACGTGATATTGCCGACGCTCTGCGTGCGGAGTCCGTCTGCAAGAGTACGCGAGACCTGTTCTGCGGGAAAGTGCACGATCTTGCCCGCGCGCAGGCTGGCCTGTGCGTCTGCCGCCAGTTCGGGCTCGACGCCGAAAACGTTCACCGCAGGTTTGGTCAGCTTAATGGCGGCGGCGACGCCGCTGATCAGGCCTCCGCCACCGACCGGCGCCAGAATGGTTTCGACCTCGGGCATATCCTCGAGAATCTCCAGTCCCACGGTGCCCTGACCGGCGATGATGTGCTCGTCGTTGTACGGAGGCACGATGATGTAGCCATGCTGCGCGGCCAGTTCTTCGGCCTTGAGCTGGCGTTCGGTGCTGCCAGGGCCAACAAGTACGATGTCCGCGCCCAGCGCGGCAGTTGCCTCGCGCTTGATGGCGGGAGCGTTGTTGGGCATGACGATGACGGCCTTCACCCCCAGCGCGCGCGCCGCATAGGCGACGCCCTGCGCGTGGTTGCCGCTGGAGTAGGTGATGACGCCGCGCTTGCGTTCTTCCCCCGACAAGGAGGCGATTTTGTTGTAAGCTCCGCGCAGTTTGAAAGCGCCGATGGGCTGCTGGTTTTCGGGCTTGAGGAAGAGCCGCCGGTCGGCGTCAGCGTGATCGAATTCGATCAGGCGCGTGCGGGTCGTGATGCCGTGGAGTTGGGCGCGGGCGGAATGGATGTCTGCGAGGGTGATCATGAATGCGAACTTCAGTGTATCGCTTGCGGCGGTGCCGAGTATTGATAGTGTCGATCCGAGCCGATAGGTCACGTATGAGATTCACGGTCCCACTCGGCGAGGATATTGCAGCGGGGATAAGGAAGGAAATGGAACACTCGGGGGAGTCATTCAAGCAGGTCGTGAACAGCCTTATGCGCCGTAGATTTGACGTGCCTCACCGTGACGCCGGCGAACAATCTAAGGCCGGACGTGTCAATCGTCAGAAGAGCAGGAAAAGGCGCTGACCAAAATTAGAATTGAAGGGTGACAGGCCAGTTGGCGATGGGTAAACGACGCTAGAGACGAGCGAAAGCGGAAGCTTAATTGTTGACCCTATCCGATATTCGCTAATCGAATTGGTTTCGATGGACCTCTCTTTTTGGACGACCGCGCGGCGGACGAATGCGTCCGTTCTTACTCTAGTTCCTTAGATTTCCAGAATCACGGGCATGATTAGCGGCCGCTTCTGGGTTTGCTTCGAGATATAGCGTTTCAGGTCGGCGCGGATTTTTTCTTTGATCACGCCGTAGTCGCCTTTTTCTTCGTCGCTGGAATGAGCCAGCGTGTCTTCAACGATGCGCTTGGCGCCTTCCATCAGGCCGTCGTCGCCGGGATTGAAGCCGCGGGTGACAATTTCTGGAGCGGATTCAACATCGCCCGACAATTTATTAATCGCGATGATGGGCAGAACGATGCCGTCTTCGCTGAGATGCAGACGGTCTTTGATAATAAGGTCCTCAACTACATCGGTGCGCGAGCCGGAATCGATGCAAACGCGGCCCACCTTGATGCGCCCGGTTTTGCGCGCTCCGAGTTCGTCGAATTCCAGAACGTCTCCGCTTTCGATCAACATTACTTTGCCAACTGAACCGTGCATAGCGCCGGCCATTTCGGCGTGCAGCTTGAGTTGGCGATATTCGCCGTGGATGGGAATGAAATAACGCGGCCTGACCAGGTTGATGATGAGTTTGAGTTCGTCCTGGCTGG
>JBELAE010000312.1:0-6422 GCA_049509155.1 Candidatus Sulfotelmatobacter sp. | reverse complement strand
CTGGCTATGCGGTGATTGGAAGTTCTTTCACGCAAGCGAAGGGATCGTGGGTAGTCCCGGCAGTCGATTGCGCGGCGACTCGGGGAGGGTCTGCTTCGTTTTGGGTGGGCATTGACGGATGGAGCGACGCCACCGTGGAGCAGACCGGGACGGACTCCGACTGTGATGGCGAGAAGCCCCACTACTACGCCTGGTACGAGTTCGCGCCGAAAGGCGGGGTGACGATCGACAGCGTCCCGGTATCGGCGGGCGACCGAATGTCGGGCGAAGTGGATTACGACGGTTCGGAGTTTACGGTGACCATTACGAACGAAGCCACGGGAGCATGGTTCAGCACGAGTGCGATTGTTCCCGTGGCACACCGAGCCTCTGCCGAGTGGATCGCCGAGAACAACGGAATCGGACTCTCGGATTTCGGGGTGGCGCCGTTTGGCGAGGACTTCACGGGTGTGAGCGATACCAACTTTGCGACTGACGACCGGACCTCGGGCGAGATCCACGCTTTCGGGAAACGGGTGCAGGCATCGACCATTGTTAACCAGGGTGTGGATGATGCGGTCCCATCGAGTTTGTCGCCGGACGGGACCAGCTTCACGGTGACCTGGAAGGCTGAGTAAGGATTTTGATGTGCTATTTCGGCGATGAATCCAACTGCCCGCTGGCGCTTCTTTCGCGGTACGTAGAAAACCTTATCTTTGAGTAAGGCCTCGGGGAGTAAGGCCAGGGGTTGATTGTAACAATCGGTTTTTTGCGTTGGACGGGAGCCTGGTCGTCTGGCAACCTTGCCACCGGGTTCCAAGATGCACCTGATGAAGATCGCGAACCGGGCGGTTCAAACCCTACCAAAGCTTGGATAGATTCCGAGCGACCCCGTCGTTAGCTATTTCCGTCGTCAACCGTTCAGTCGTTAACCATTCAGTCGTTAACCATCAGGAGGACAAATTGGAACTGCGAAAGTGTTTAGGGAGATTTTTGTGTGTCCTGCTTCTGTGCGTAGCAGGGCGCGTGTCTGCACAGACCTTCACGGTATTAACAAGCCTCAGCTCAGTAGCGCCGCCGGGCGGCGGGGGTAATCTGGTTTGGTCGCCGGTGCAGGGCTTCGACGGCAACTTTTACGGAACTACCGAGGGGGGTGGGGAGATATGCGCCAACAATCCCTTCGCCACTTGCGGGGTGGTTTTCAAAGTTACTCCTGCCGGCACGCTGACCGTGCTGCATGACTTTTGCCAGGGCGCGTGCACCGATGGCGGCGCACCCTACTCAGGCCTGATCCTGAGCGCCAATGGAAATTTCTACGGAACCACCACCCAGGATGAAGTCAACCGCGGAGGCACGATCTACGAGATTACTCCGGCCGGCGTGGTCACCCCGCTTGTCAGTCTCACGGGGCAGGGCGCTGAAGGGATCCCCTACGGATCGCTGGTTCAGGCCTCCGGTGACTTTTATGGAATCACGGGGCTGGGCGGTGCCTTGGAGGACGGCACGGTTTATAAAGTGACACCGGGCGGTACGCTGACGACCTTGCATACGTTCAGCGGAACCGACGGTGACGAGATCGGTCTTACTGGAGTGGGGTTGCTCGAAGGCGCGAATGGGAGCTTTTATGGCGTCACCGCCTATGGAACCGAGAGTTCCAACGGCTGCGGCAGTATTTTCAAGATGAGTACTCAGGGAGTGTTCACGACTCTGTATGGCTTTTCTAACACCAGTACGGAAGGCTGTGGTCCGATCGACGGCTTGGTACAGACTCCGAATGGCGACATTTATGGAACAACGGTTGGCGGCGGAACGGCTAACGACGGCACCATCTTCAAAATGACCGCGGAGAACACACTGACGTCGCTGTATAGCTTTTGCATAGAGTCAAATTGTGCCGATGGCAGCGAGCCAGATGCTGGGATGATTCTGGGTACTGACGGCAACTTCTATGGAACAACTGTGTACGGCGGGGCGAACAACCAGGGCGAGATTTTCCAGATCACTCCTGAAGGTGCCTTCAAAGTGCTCTACAGTTTTTGCAGTGAGGCGGGCTGCGCTGACGGGAGATCATCGTATAGCAGGCTGATTCAGGCGACCGATGGGAACTTTTACGGCGCCACATCAGATGATGGCGGTGGCAACAACGGTGGTACCTTCTTCAAGCTCTCCATGGGGCTTGCTCCATTCGTCGGAACCATTCCGGCTTCGGGCAAAGTGGGCACGCAAGTAGAGATTCTTGGAAGCGATCTGACGGGAGCGACCAGCGTATCGTTTAATGGCACTCCGGCTGTCTTCAAAGTGGATTCGCCTACTCTCATCGTCGCCACGGTGCCGGCGAAGGCCACCACGGGCAAAGTTCGGGTAAGCACGCCCGGCGGCGAGCTTCTGAGCAACGTAGCCTTTCGAGTGAGTCCCTAATCGAGGGAAGCTTCGAAAAGCAGGTTCTGCCGGTGCCCGCCCTTTCGCACTTTTTGCGAAGGGGTGGGCGCTTTTGCCTAGCGACAGCACCGTATGGCTTATAATGCTGATCGTTTCCATCGCTAAACGCCTTGGCGGGCGAGGAGTTGGTGTCTCCAGGAACAGCAAGCCCAATCTCAGTAGATATTGTGAAGACATCCACCTTTGTCGGTGGGGCATCCCACCAGCGTAGTCGTTAAAGAAGGACACCACATGGCTCGCTTCTTGTTCTGCGTTCTCGCCGTGCTTCTGTTCGCCAGTTTCTCTGTCGCACAGTCTTCGGATCGCGTCGAGGTTTTCGGCGGTTATTCCTACATGAATCCGGAATTCACTTCAACGCTTTCCGGCGGAGTGTCGGGTTGGGACATATCGGCAACCGCCAAACTCGTTCGCTACGTTGGCGTTGTCGCCGACTTTTCCGGCTTCTCCCCGAGCGGTGCCAATCCCTGCGGCCGCGGATGCAGCGGTGGCCCATCCGCCAGTTACCATACGTTCATGGGTGGTCCGCAGGTCTCGATGCGCATAGGCAAAATAAAGCCGTTTGCCCACTTCCTCATCGGCGCTACACGAGGCAGCCTCACACATGCGGATGAGCAATTTGGCGGCGATTTCAGCCTCCTTACGTTCGGCGCTGGCGGCGGAGTTGACCTTGGGCTGAACCGCTGGTTAGCCGTTCGCGGACAGGTCGATTGGCTGCACATCGGGCCCACTATCTCGAACAATGTTTTTAATTCTGGGGAAGGTTCCTCCGTCGGCAACGTGGCTCGTGTTTCGGCTGGATTGGTGTTTCGCTTCTGAATCTCTGGACAGGCAACTTCGGGCCGCCCCGCCACGACCGACCTCTTCCAAGAGCCCGAGCTTCCAACTACAGGAATCTTCCTTCTCACTTGCGCCATCCCGCTTCGGTAGGGGATCGTAACCATGACGCAAACCATCCCGGTGCAGGTCAAAGGAAGGAACTCGTGCAACCTATTTCTTGTCTACGCTGTAGGCGTGAAATCGAAGCAGGACACAAGTCGGTGGCGGTGTATATGTTTGCGCAGACCGTGGGGGTGAAGCCGCGGCAGAAGTCAGGGGCGCAACGGATTTGTTTTTGTCCGCAGTGCGCGGTCTCGCTAGCGATGGGGATGCCGCCGGAGGGCGCGCTCAACATGGCCGCGTGGGACATGATCCGCGACATTGTGAGCGCGGAGCCGTCGCTGAATGAGGCGGCGTGGGAAAGCTTGCGGGGCGTCGTCCGGTTGCTGGGTTCCGGTAAGGATGAGCCGGCTGCGGGTTCGGAAGCATGGGTGACGTTCCGCAGAGCGGGGTAAGAAGAAAAGTCTAGAACCCGGCTATTAACTCCGCTCTCTCTGCCAAAGACACAGAGACAATGGGCGGCGTCCGCCTCCACCGCTGGAACCTCTACTGCGGTTTCTGGTCAGCGTCGGCCTTTTTCTTGGCCAAGGAGCGGACGTAGTTGACGAGGTCCCAGTTCTCTTCGACTTTGACGCGTGGACCCTCGGGAGGCATGTCGTTGTGGCCGTTCTTGATGATGTAGAAGATCTCGCCGTCGGTGCGGTCCTTGAGCGTGGCCGGGTCAGTGAAGTCGGCAATTTTGAGTTTCATGTCGGCAGCCGTCTCGCCTTTGCCGTTGCCGTCTTTGCCGTGGCACATGGCGCAATCGAGAGTCCACCACTTCTGGGCGCGGGCGAGGGATTCGGGCGTGGGCTTGACGGGATTTGCCTGCTTGGCAGCTTCAACCGGAATGGCGTCGTACGTTGGAGGCTTCTGAGCTGCAGAGTTGGAGGATTGCTGCGCGGACACAAAGACCGCCAGCAGAAACAGGGCGGGCAGAACCATTGTGAATCTTGCCACGGGAGCCTCCTCTTAAAACTTAAGAGTATGCTTATGGGAGGATTGTAGCAACGGTGCGCGCGCCGCTCTGTGACGGTGATCACAGGGAGCCGTCTATTCCAGCGGCTCACTCCGGACGTCGTCCGGAATGGTGTTAGGTCGAGCGGTAGCCAGCTCCATCTCTACGGCAGCGTCGCGTGTTATATTGCAGAACTTACTTCAGAAGTTGTTTCAGAACTTATTTCAAAGCTTATTTCAGACCTATGGATAAGAAGGTTCGGGTATTTGCTACTTGCGACATTGGAGATGCGATTGGGCTGCTGCGATCGCGGGGATATGAGGTCGAGGTCTATCCGCGACCGGAAGCTCCGCCGAAGAGTTTGATTGTTGAGAAAGTGAAGTCTGGGATCGATGGGTTGATCACGACGCTGCGCGATCCGATCGATGCCGAGGTGTTTGAGGCGGGCAAGGGGACGCTGAAAGTGGTGGCGCAGTTTGCGGTTGGTTTTGACAACATCAATCGCGCGGACGCGAACCGGTACAAAGTTCCGTTCACCAATACTGCCGATGTGCTGACGGAGGCGACGGCGGAGTTTGCGTTTTTCATGATGGGGACACTGGCGCGAAAGATGTGGCCGGCGGAGCAGTTGACGCGTGAACTGAAATGGGGATACTGGCATCCTTATTTGCCGTTTCTGGGGGATGAAGTTACGGGCAAGACCGTTGCCGTGATTGGGACGGGGCGGATTGGGCTGGCCTTCATCAAGAAATGTGTCGGGTTCGATATGAATGTTTTATGTTATGACCCGGCATATGAGAATCATGAGTTTGTGAGGACGATTCAGGAGATCAACGACCTGCGGCATGCGCGCGGATTGACCAGAGAGAAGGCCTGGATCAAGTATGTTCGGTTTGAAGAGGCGCTGCGGGGAGCGGATTTTGTGAGCGTGCATGTGCCGCTGCTGCGGGCGGGTGAGAGCGCCACGCCGACCTACCATCTGTTTAACGAGACGAATCTGCGGTTGATGAAGGCGACGGCGTATCTGGTGAATACGTCACGGGGGCCGGTGGTAGATGAGACCGCGCTGGCGCGGGCGTTGCGGGAAAACTGGATTGCGGGAGCGGCGCTGGATGTGTATGAGAAAGAGCCGCTGCCGGTGGATTCTCCGCTGCGGGATGCGGCCATTGCGGATCGCTGCCGGTTGATGCCGCACTTTGCCAGCGCGGCGCGGATTACGCGGCTCTCGACTGATCCCGATAAGGGAATGGCAGGGCGGTGCGTGCAGGGGTTGATTGATGTTCTGGAAGGAAACTACGGCGGGGATGTGACGAAGATGCCGTATGTTGTTAACAAGGAAGGGTTTGGGGGATAATTTCGCGCAGGGAGGAATCCGTCTGGGTACGGGGTTTCACCAAGAGACAGGACGGAAACAGGGCTGAGAGATCATAATAGGAAACATCGGAATGTTTCATGAGGCTATGGAACTCAATTGCGCGTACAATGTGGGACAAATGAGGTTCGTCGAGCTGGGTCCGTCGAAATCAGGTTCGACGAAATCAGGTTCGACGAACTGGGTTCGTCAAACCGGGCCGGGGAAGTTTTGTTGAGTCGAGTTTTGTGAGTCGACTTTTGTGGGTCGAGTTCAAGGATCGGAATGAATACACGACTTCTTAAACTATTGTTGGGGATTATCCCTGGCGTGCTGCTTTGCGCCACGGCGTGGGCGCAGGTGAGCATTGATCCCTCGCCGAAGGAAGTGCAACTGGGCGACGGCGGATTTCGGGTGGGGCCGAAGACCAAGATTTTCGTGCTGCTGGGGCACCAGTCGGAGGATCGCATTGCGGCCGAAACGCTAGCGGAACAAGTCGCGGACCAGTCTGGGTTGCGACTCAGCATTTCGGGCATGAAGCCTAAGAGCAAGGCCGAGGGCGGCGCGATTGTGCTGGCTCGCTTGCAGGATGCGCGGGTGCGGCGGTTTCTGGCGCTGAACGGGCTTAAGGCCGACGACGTGGTGGGCGACGATGGGTACCTGCTGTTCTCCGACAAAACACATCTGATTGTTGCGGCCAAAACGGGGCAGGGGTTGTTTTATGGGGTGCAGACGCTGCGGCAGTTGCTGCGGCCGACAAGCAAGGGGCTGCTCTGTCCG
>JBELAE010000311.1:0-6436 GCA_049509155.1 Candidatus Sulfotelmatobacter sp. | reverse complement strand
CTGGACAATCTTTGACTCAACAATCTTCGACTCGACAATCTTCGACTCGACGATTAGTCCCAAGGATGCTTCTCCAGATTTGAGTTCACCCTGGCGCTGGGGCGAGACGTAGGCGGGATAGTGCGTACCGAGCGGGAGAGCGCGGCAAAGTAATCCGGAATCTTCGCCGGATGGATCGAGCAGCCGGAACGGAAGTCGGGGAGTGAAGTCGGTCCACGCTACCTGGCCGGGAACTCGCTGCAGCATGGCGAACATGGAATTGTCTTCAGTCACAATCTTGCGGATGGAATCGGTGGCGTACACGCGCAGCGGTTGCAACTCGCGCAGCAGGAGCAGGCCGAGCACGTGGTCGACATCGGCGTTGGCCAGGACCGCCCCGGCAATGGGCGACTGGCGAATGCCTTCTCTCGGGTGAAGTTCGGGAGTCGCCTCAATTTGGGCGCGCAGATCGGGAGAAGCGCCCAGCAGAAACCAGGACTTGCTATCGACGCTGATGGCCACTTGCGCCTGAGTGCGGGCTTTGCCGCGAAAGGTTCCGGCGCGCAGGGCGCGGCAGTTGGAGCAGGCACAATTCCACTGGGGGAATCCTCCGCCAGCGGCCGAGCCGAGAATCTTCACGCGCATTGCTAGAAAGTGTAACAGCCGAAAGTGCGGCAGCAGAAGGTGTAGCAGCGGCGGGTAGAGGTGCTGTTTGAAAAGAGACTCGTATCAGGGCATGCCTTCAGGCATACCGACTCAGCGCCGTTTGAAATCGGCTTCAGCCGCTGAGCCGTGGTAAGCCCCAGCGGCTAAAGCCGCTCGTCCCTGAGCCCTTGTTGGCATCGCTGAAGCGATGCCCTGATACGAATCTTTTTTCAAACTGCACCGCTACCCAGCGGCGGCGGTTCCGATTTGTAGAAGCTACCCGTCTACGGATCGTAGACCTGGGTATGCATGCCCTGACGGCGCGCCGCTTCCTGCATGGCTTCGAGCCTTCTCTTCTGCTCATCGAGTTGCTGCTGTAACTCCGCTGCGCGCTCCATCTGACGCGCCTGATAGCGGTTGTACGGACCCTGAGCACTGGTGCCGCTGGAATGGGTTGCCGAATTCAGCTGGTCGATACGCGCTTGCATCGACGCCACTCTGCTTTCCTGCTCGAGGACTCTCTGCCGCCACTGCTCGCCGCCGCCCTGGGCTTCCGGGCCTTGCGGTCCCGGGCGCTGTCCCGACCAGGGCTCCTGTCTTAGTCCCTGTCCCTGGAACTGTTCCTGTCGTCGTCCCTGTCGTTGTCCAGAGCGCTGCCCTTGACGCTGGCCAAAGGGATTCTGGTTCATTTCTTCGGAGCCATGGTCAACGGCGGGGCTGCCGGCCGCGGAGGCCGTCGTGGTTGGCCGCTCGACGTGGCGCTCCACGCGCAATTCGGGATGGCCCTCGGGACTCTCGCCAAGGTCCTGGTTGGTAATCACCTTCGGCTTCGCTCCGGACGCCTGTTCGGCGTCCTGTTTCTCTTTATACTGGCGGGCAATGTCGGCGAGCGACTGCCCATGGGCGGCCAGGTTCATTAACAGAACGACTGTGAAAATCTTCAAGAACATTCGCTGCATAACCCTCTCCTGAATTACGAGCAGAGTCCGACGTACGTCACGTGTTTCGCTAACGACGTTTCGCTTACGACCTTTTCGCTTACGTCTCCATGAACCATGTCGAAGCCACGCGCAGCCCTCGGGTAGAAACGAACTCATTTTTCAGCGCAGGAAAGCGCGGGCTTTTGAACTGCCGGTCGGCGAGCTTTTGGCTGGTGAACCTTGAATCGGCGAGCCGTGAATCGAGCCTTGAATCTGCGAGCCTTGAATCTGCGAGCTTGGGGTCTGCAAGCTGAAGGTCCGCACCGGACTTCAGATCTTCCAAACTGAACTCAATCGGACGCTCGAAGACAATGGCCACCGCGAAGTCTCCGGTCGCCTTCGGCTGCACTCGAAGAACTTTGCCCCGTGCGCTCAGTTGCACGCCGGGCTGCGGCAGTTGCGCGATTCGAACTTCGACTTCAACTATGGAACCTTCAGGAACAAGAAAAGCGCTGGACAGAAGAATGCCCCCCAGACTGATGCTCTCGGAGCGAGCGGGGAATTTCTTGTGCGCCAGGGTGAGAGAGACGGGAAGGTTCAGAGAATAGCGAATGCCGCGCCGTGCCATCGATCGGAGGGGCGATTGGGGGGAGTCCATTGAGAAATGGTATGCCCCGGGGCGCGGCGCAGACAGGTAACGGTGGTGCATCCGGACGTGCGAAAAAGGCCTAAGGGTTCTGGCGGTAACCTGCGAGGTAACTGGATGAAATTGCAGCGCCCGGGCCTTATGCAAGGCGGTTGGAAGGCGCTGCAGAGGTTTTCCTCCACAAAACTTCGTTAAGCGTTAAGCAATAAGCAATGCTCAGCGAGGCCTAAGCCCTGACCTGCACTGACTCCAACTCCGGGATACAACGGGAGTTTTGCAGGGATTTAATGGCATCTTCGGCGGTGAATCGTCCCATCACCTGGGCCAGCTTGCGGTTGGTGGTCATGTGGATGGGAGTTGAATCGGCCTGCTGCACGTATTGGGGAACGCGACTGCCGCGGTTTACTTTCACAACGAACTTGATACTGATCATAGTTTTTATCCTCGGAAGGAAAGGCCAGAGTGAAAAAAGTTTAGAGTGAAAAAGTCCAGAGCAAAGGCTTAGAACCGTTCGCAGGGCAGCTATTCGTTTCCCCATCATCCCAGGTGCCGGTCTGAGACGGTAGCTACGAACTTAAAGGTGACTGGCTTAGGTCAGAAGAACTGAAAGAGATGAGAAAAATATAACTGCCCCGTGTGTGTATTATAGCAGGCCGTTGCTCTTAAGAGTTAGGTAATTCCCGGCTTGAAAACGTCGATCGGGCCGCGTCCTTAGCTACAGCAGTCCGCCGGTTTGGATGGCGAGAGCATTGAGGGCCATTTCCAGCTTGGTAATGGCTGCGCCGATCTCGGGATGCTCTCCGATCTTCCCCTGCAGCGCCCTTAGTATGGCTTGAGCACTGGCAATATGCGCCTCTGCCTCGGCTGGATTCGGTCGGGGACTGCCGTTACTTCGCCCGTGATCTGCTGGGGTTTCCATTAATCGCTCCTCGGTGCATCGCAATCTTTAGGGCAGTTCCATCTCTAATCCTACGAGGCTGAAGAATGACGCCCTGGAAGACGAGCGCCGACCGACGACCTGACCCGGTTCATCTCGCCTAGTTCATGTCGCCAAGGGAGCAGGCGCCGGGACCGCGCGGATCGCCGCAGGATCCGCAGGCGCCCGTTGATTGGGCCGACGCCGAGGCAGACGAACCCTTGGCAGAAACCGCGAAAACCGAGAGCCGCGCCTCCAGTTTCGTGGCATGGCACTTCGGGCACTCGGCTTTTTGTTTGCCGTAGACGAGGGCTTCGAATTGGTGCTGGCATTCCTTGCAGATGTACTCGAAGATGGGCATGGGCGACTCCTGCTGCTATTAGAATCAATTTATGGCGAGTTCGCAAATTCCGGATTCTCTCATCCCAGATTCTGGCGGGGCAGATTCTGGCGGAACAAGCTCCGGCAAGGTGCTGGTGATGGCGCCGGGGCGATGGACGATGCGTGCGCCGTTCCGGGCTCGGCGCGGGCTGGGCGGCGGCCACGTGCAGACCATTGCCAGCTTTTTGCTGCCGCGCAGGATTCATTTGCCTTCGGCGGAGGAACGGCTAGTCGAAGTTGTGCCGGGGGGCGTTGATTCGGCAATCAAGATTCGCTGCTGGTGTTACTGGCAGGGGGCAGAGAAAAGTGCAGAGCGGTCTGCGGAGAAAAGCGCGGAGCGGAGTACGGATAAAGCAGATCGAATCCAGCCGCTGACCTTGATCGTGGTCCATGGCCTCGAAGGGTCGTCCGATTCGCAGTACATGCAGGGCGTGGCGCGCGACGGGCTGGCCGCGGGGATGAACGTCGTGCTCATGAACCAGCGCAACTGTGGCGGCATGGATCACATCGCGCCCACGCTCTACAACTCAAGCTTGTCCGGGGACGTGGCAGCGGTGGCGCGCAACTTGATCGAGAACGACGGCATATCGCGCTTCGCGCTGATCGGATTTTCCATGGGCGGAAACCTGGTGCTGAAACTTGCGGGAGAGTGGGGAAGGGATGGAAATGGAAATACTAGCGCTCCCCCGCAGTTTCGTGCGGTCGCAGCGGTGTGTCCGGCGATGGACCTGGCCGCGTCGGCCGACGCGCTGCATCAGCCCGGCAACCGGCTTTATGAATATTACTTCCTGATGCAGTTGTTCCGGCGCTTGCGGATCAAGGCGCGGCTGTTTCCCGGGAAGTTTGATGTGTCGCGGCTGCGTGGGATTTCCAGCCTGCGCATGTTCGATGACCGCATCACGGCCTACTACTGCGGCTTTACCGGCGCCGTTGACTATTACGCGCGCGCGGCGGCTGCGAACGTGGTCGACCGGATCGCCGTGCCGGCGCTAATCATTCATTCCGCGAACGATCCGTTCATTCGGATCACGCCCGAGACGCGGCGGCGCATAGCAGCGAACCCGAACATTACCTACATCGAAACCGACGACGGCGGGCACTGCGCGTTTATAGGCGAACGTAACGGAGATGCCGCGGACGATGGGCGATGGGCGGAACGCGAAGTGGTGGAGTTTGTGGCGGGACAATGAGTGCCATGGGGGAAGGTTACAACAACCAGCGTCGGGCCTCGTTGGTGCTCACTCTTTCCAGGCGGGGGATTTTGAGTGAAATCGCGATTTCTCGCCAACGACCAACTGGCGGTTTCTCCAGGCAGGAGAGAAAGGCGCGACAGCAGCGTGCCGTCTAGTTCGAATGAAATCTCAACCGTTTAGGGGGCGATCTTGAAGACCACACCGCAGCCGCCGACGCCGGAGCAAAAGGAACCGCTGTCGCCGCCGAAGTATGCAGTGCCGTAGAGATTTCCCGCGGCATCTCGGACCAGACCCGCAACGGGAGATGCCCCGTCCGCTCCGCCGGTGAAGCTGTACAGCACCGTCTCCTTGCCGGTCTTATCCAGCTTGAACACGGTTCCAAGGTTGGAGGTGCCACCATACTGCGTGGTTCCGTAGAGATTGCCCGCCGTGTCTGCGATCACGCCTGCGACGGGCAGGGTCCCGTCCGTTCCGCTGCCGAAGTTGTAGAGCACGGTCTCATACCCGACCGGATTCAGCTTGAACACGGTTCCATCGAAGTAGTAGCCGCCGCCCTGCGTGGTGCCGTAGAGATTGCCCTCCTTGTCCATGATCACGCCCCCGACGGGTTGGTCCCCGCTCGAGCCACCCGGGAATCTGTACAGCACGGTCTCTTTGCCGGTGCTATCCAGCTTGAACACCGTTCCAAAGCTGTAATTGCCGCCAAGCTGTGTGGTGCCGTAGAGATTGCCCGCCGCGTCCCGGATCAGGGCTCCGGCAGGAAAGAACCCGTCCGTTCCGCCCTGTCCACCCGTGAAGGTGTACAGCACGGTCTCCTTGCCGGTCGTATCCAGCTTGAACACCGTTCCAGAGTAGAAAGGGCCGCCATCAGCCGTGGTGCCGTAGAGGTTGCCCGCCGCGTCCCGGATCACGCCTGCGAAGGGGGTTCCTGCCCCGTCCGCTTCGGGGGTGAAGCTGTACAGCACGGTCTCTTTGCCGGTCTTATCCACCTTGAACACCGTGCCGCAGCCGACAGGGCTCTTGCAATTGAGATCGCCGCCAGCCTCCGTAGTGCCGTAGAGATTGCCGGCCGCATCAAGAATCAGACCCGCTAATGGGATTGCACCGTCCGATCCGCCGGTGAAGCTGTACAGCACGGTCTCCTTGCCGGTCGTATCCAACTTGAACACCGTTCCATTGCTGAAGGCGCCACCATACGACGTAGTGCCGTAGAGGTTGCCGGCCGCGTCGCGCACCACACCTCCGTACGGACCCTCCCCGTCCGTGCCGCCCTCAAACGAATGGAGCACGCTGAACGTTTGCCCATGTGCCCAAGGTGCGCTGGCGGTGAATCCCACCATCAGGGCAATCGAGAAAGTGCAAAATGTAGAAACTGAAATACGGGAGGCGGGTGACCCAAGTCTCATGGCTAAATGTCCCCTGGAAGTTCGCGACCACCGGGCGTTGGCTGAACGGGTTGCGGGTCGACACGGTACGCGGGCGAGTATCCCCCCCAAGGAATGTGCTGTCAAGATGCAAGAACTTGCAACCAGCGGCTCTGTGTTCTCGGGCGTCAAGACGGGTGGTTGTCGAAGTCAGGCCTTAGCACTCAAAACTCCGCAATGGGGTCAATGAGTGGGGTGGCGATTTTTAGGGCTATGCCACCCGGGAACCTCCTCCGCATGTTTCCGCTCGAACTATTTATTGGCGGGGTCAGAGCCGGACGCAGGCTTTGAGGTTGCCTTGCTATCCTGCAGAGCGTCTCTGCGGGCGTCCA
>JBELAE010000310.1:0-6444 GCA_049509155.1 Candidatus Sulfotelmatobacter sp. | reverse complement strand
ATTTATTTGCAGGCCACACCCGAGGTGCTGAAGAAGCGGCTCAAGAAGAAGAATGCTCCGGGGGAGCGGGCGGTGAGCGACGAGTATCTCGAGGAAGTGGTGAAGGCGTACGAACATTTCTTTTTTCATTACACGTCGTCGGATCTGCTGATCGTGAATACTTCGGAGATTGATTTCGTCGATCGCAATGAGGACTTGCAGGAATTGCTGCGGAAAGTGACGGAGCCGATTAAGGGGACGCAGTACTTTTTGCCGCTGGGCGGGCAGGATGGGGCGGGGGCTTGAGCGCTCTCGCGTGGGCCGCTACTTCTTGTGACGGGGGAGCGGGTAGACTGAAAGCGTTTTGCCAACCTTGGAGAACTCCGGATCGGCGGTCACCAGCCACGCGCCATGTTCGATGGTGAGTTCGGCAGCGAAAGCGTCGGCGTAACTCAAGCTGTGTTTTTGTTTGATGGCGGCGGCTCGTGTGGCGCGATCCTGATCCACGCCGACGACGGCGATGGGCATCTCTCGAAGCCGCGATTCGGCTTCCCGAGCCTTGGCCTCGCCGCGGTATCGCCACTCGATGTAGAAAACCTCTCCCCAATTAACCGCAGAAATCAGAAGTGGAAGCTCCCTAAGAAGGGCATCGCGCAGCAGACGCTCAACCGTTTCAGCGATCACTTCACGATCTTCGAACAGGCCGACAAGCGCGTTGGCGTCGAGGACATAACGGCGAGTGCCTGCGAGCGAGCGCCGCGCCACTACTTTTCTCTCCTGCGTTCACGCTCCCGCTCCTCGAACAAACCTTCGAAAGCCGAGAGCTCGCCAGGCTTCGGCTTCAGAAAACCTCTAATCTCGCGAATGCGTTGCAGTGTGATCGGGGTCAAAACCAAGCGTCCGTTTTCTTCGGTCCAGGTGGCCGGGGTGCCCTTTTCCAGGCCGAATTGCTGGCGGAGTTCGGCGGGAATGACGACCTGGCCTTTGGAGCTAATCACGGTGCGATAGGTGGACATGACGTAATCTTACCACTAGGTAAGATGGCACACAAGACGTCTTACTTACCCGGCAGTTCGGGACACGGGCCAGGGCTTCATGGTTGCGAAAGAGGCATGAGCCTGCTCGAAGCTGCTGAAAGCATTGGCGATACAAGGCGGTCGACGGGCGGGCTTTTTGGGGCTACAATCCACTGAGCGTCATTCAAGAAGCTGTGGACGCCATGATGCGTACGGGCTCTATCCGGCTGGGCTGGAGGGGCACTGGAGGACAGCATGAGTTTGACCCCGATCAGCGGGCGTCGTCTGGACAAATCTGGTCTGGATGAATCCCGCGCCAAGGTTACGACCGCATCTCTGCGGGAACGGAAACTCCGCCACGAACCCATCACTTGTCTGACTGCTTATGACTACTCGGCCGCGCGCCTGGTGGATGAGGCCGGCATTGACGTGGTGCTGGTGGGCGATTCGCTGGCGCAAACTATGCTGGGGTATGAGAACACGCTCTCGGTCACGATGGACGAGATGCTGCATCATGTGAAGGCCGTGCGGCGTGGGGTAAAGAGCGCGCTGCTGGTCGCCGACATGCCTTACGGGTCTTATCAGGTTGACCCCAAGGACGCGGTGCGGAATGCGGCGCGGTTTGTGAAAGAAGGCGGCGCTGAGGTGGTGAAGATTGAGGGCGGAGAAAAGCGGGCGGAGTTGATCCGGCAGATTATTGACGCGGAGATTCCGGTGGCGGGGCATATTGGGCTGACGCCGCAGTCGGTGAATGTAATGGGTGGGTACAAGGTGCAGGGGAAGAGTTTGAGCGGGATTGAGCAACTCATGCGCGATGCCGTGGCGCTGGATCGCGCGGGCGTGGCGTGTCTTTATCTGGAGGGGATTCCGCGGGAAGTGGCGGCCATGATTACTGGCGAGGTGGGCACGCCGACGATTGGGATTGGCGCGGGGCCGGAATGCGATGGACAGGTGCTGGTGTTTCATGACATTTTGAATTTGACGTTTGGGCCTCCGGCGAAGTTTGTGCGACGTTACGGCGATGCGGCGGCGATGATCACGGGCGCGGTGCAGGCGTTTCGGGAGGACGTGCGGTCGCGGCAGTATCCTTCCGATAACGAGTCGTATCATTTGCCGGCGGAGACCAAGGCGGGGCTGGATACGGTGTTGGAGCGGAAGCGGGCGATGCGGCGGTAGGAACTTCTTTGCCACGGATTTTCGCGGATCACACGGATACGACAAGGGAACGAAAACACTCTTGATTGCGTATGTTTAAGTGGTACCGTTTCAGTTGTGCCTGGCTTCGGCTGGTGGTGGGTTGCAGTTGATGGTGCCAGGCTAGGCAAAAGGGAGGGAGCCATGATTCTCTCGACGTTTTTGTTTTTTCCGTTCTTTGGGTTTGGGTTCGTGATGTATTTTCTGCCGTCGATTATTGCGTTGGCGCGCAGCAAGCGGGATCTGCTGGCGATCTTCCTGCTGAACCTGTTTCTGGGGTGGAGCGTGATTGGATGGATCGTGGCGCTGGTGTGGGCGGCGAAGAACGATGTTTCCGTGGTAGTGAGGTAGGGTCAATCTTTAAATTGGCAATGCTTTGATGGCAATCTCTGCGCGCCGGACTATCGCGCGATTGAGTGGCTGTTTCATGAGTGGCTGACCCATTAGTGGCTGACCCATACCCTTCAAAGATATACTCCCGGCATGCGCTCTGTAACACTCTTTGCCGCATTCATACTGGCCGCTGCGCCGCCCGTATTGCCCCAGAACTCAGCCGGGTCGAAGACGCCGACGGTCGCCGAAGCGCAGGCATTTCTCGATCGCGCGAATGGCGATTTGCTGAAGCTGTATACCGACGCTGGCCGCGCGGAGTGGCTGGCCGAGACCGACATCAATGAAGATACCGAGGCAACAGCAGCGCTACTGAACCAGCAGGCCACAGCGCGCGCGCTGGAACTGACTGAGGAGAGCCATCGATTCGATCACCTCGAACTGCCCGCTGACCTGCGGCGGCAGATCATGCTCATGCAGGTGAACGCGCCGGCCGCTCCGAAGGATCCGAAGCTTCTTGCCGAGCAGACCACGCTGGCCGCGCAGTTAACCGGGATGTACGGGAAAGGAAAGTACTGCCCGGATGCGCCTGAAAACTCAGCGGCCGCGACCGCGAACTGCCTGGGCATCGACGCGATCTCGGACAGGATGGCGAAGTCGCGCGATCCTGAGGAACTGACCAAGCTCTGGGTGGGTTGGCATGCGATCGGGGCGCCGATGCGCGAGAAGTATGCGCGGTTTATCGAGCTGCAGAATATTGGCGCACGGGAACTTGGCTACAAGGATACTGGTGAGCTGTGGCGCGCGGGATACGACATGACTCCGGCGGAGTTCTCTGCCGAGTTGGAGCGGGCATGGAGACAGCTCGAGCCGCTCTATCTGGAATTGCATACCTACGTGCGCCACCGGCTGATTGCGAAATACGGAAAAGCGGCGCAGCGGCCCGACGGAATGATTCCTGCGCAACTGCTGGGCAATGTGTGGGCGCAGGAGTGGGGAAACATTTACGACGTTGTGGCGCCCAGCGATCCTAAACTCTCGCAATTCAAGCCTGTCGATCTTGAAGCCGCGCTGAAGAGCCAGATCGCGGCGAAAGATCCGGCAGCTGCGCCGGCGTTTGTTGCGGGAACCGATTTGAGTTCCGATGCCGGGCACGCAGCGAAGCTTGCCGCGGGCAAGGACATGGTGCGCTACGGCGAGGACTTCTTCAAATCGCTGGGATTTGCCGCACTGCCGCAGACCTTTTGGAAGCGGTCGCAGTTCGAGCATCCGCGCGATCGAGAGGTGGTTTGCCACCCTTCGGCATGGGATGTGGACTCGGTCGACGATCTGAGGGTAAAGCTGTGCGTCGAGGTGAATGCCGACTACTTCACCACGGTGCACCATGAATTGGGGCACAATTTTTACCAGCGCGCCTACAATCGGTTGCCTTTCATGTTCCGCAGCGGCGCTAACGATGGTTTTCATGAGGCGATCGGTGACTCGATCGCGCTTTCGATTACGCCTGCTTATTTGAAGACACTCGGGCTTACGGACTCCGATCCGCCGGCCGAGGCCGATATTCCGCTGCAGCTGAGAACCGCGCTCGACAAGATTGCATTCCTGCCTTTTGCCGTCGCTCTCGACAAATGGCGTTGGGAAGTTTTCTCGGGCGAGATCAAGCCGGAGAACTACAACAAGGCATGGTGGGCGCTGCGCGAGCAGTATCAGCGGGTCGCGCCGCCGGTCGAGCGCAGCGAAGCGGATTTCGATGCCGGCGCAAAGAACCACATCCCGACGAACGTGCCGTATGCCCGTTACTTCCTCGCGCGCATTTATCAGTTCCAGTTCTACAAGGCGATGTGCGACGCCAGCGGATTCAAGGGCCCGCTGAACCGTTGCAGCTTCTACGGCTCAAAGGCCGCGGGCGACAGGCTGAACAGGATGCTGGAAGCGGGGCAGTCCCAGCCCTGGCAGAAGACGCTCAAAGAGATGACCGGAATCGATCATCTGGATGCACAGCCGATGTTCGAATATTTCGCTCCGCTTTATCTGTGGCTGAAAGAACAGAACAGGCAGGAATCGAGCAGATGAAATCGGCGGCAATTGCACGCTCGTAGGTGGCCTGATGTCGTGAATGTGTGTTTAGACTGAATCGGCTCTCCTTTCGATAATCTGATCTTGAGAATCCATTCCACTATTGATGAGATGCGGAGTGCGTCTCGCGCCGTGCGGCGCGGCGGCGGGCGGCTGGGATTTGTACCGACCATGGGCGCGCTGCATGAGGGACACTTGTCGCTGGTGCGGGCGGCGCGGGCTTCGTGTGGCGTGGTTGCGGCTTCGATCTTTGTGAACCCTACACAGTTTGGGCCGGCGGAAGATCTGGCGAAATATCCACGATCGTTTGAGCGTGATTGTGAACTGCTGGAGCGGGAGGGGGTGGAACTGGTGTTCGCGCCTTCGGTGGAGGAGATGTATCCGGCAGGTGCGGTGACTTGGGTGACGGTGGAGGGGCTGAGCGACAAGTTGGACGGGCGTTCGCGGCCGGGACACTTTCGCGGGGTCACCACGGTGGTGGCCAAGTTGTTTCATGTGGTCGAGCCGGATGCGGCGTTTTTTGGGCAGAAGGATGCGGCGCAGGTGGCGATCATCCGGCGGATGGTGCGCGATCTGAATTTACCGGTGGAGATTGTGGTTTGCCCGATTGTGCGCGAGGCGGATGGGCTGGCGATGAGTTCGCGGAATGCGTATCTGGATGGCGAGCAGCGGAAGCGGGCGCTGGTGCTGCATCGTTCGCTGGTGCGGGTGCAGCAGTTGGTCGACGCGGGTGAGCGGGATGTGGGGCGGCTGATGGCGGCGGGGCGGGAGGAGTTTGCCCGCGAGAACTCGGTGCGTTTGGATTACTTTGAGATCGTGGATGCGGAGACGCTGGATGGGTTAGAGAGTGTTTCCGGCGGGGCGCTGGTGGCGGTTGCGGCTTTTGTGGGGAACACGCGGCTGATCGATAATGTTTTGCTGAGGGTTCCGCGAGCTGTGGTTATGGGGAAGGCGAAGTGAGGGGGTGCTTCGGGTTATCGCGGGGGATTGGATGGTTGCGGCGAACAGCAGGTTCCTCACCGGGCTTTCAGCCCGGTTCGGAATGACAAAGTGAATTTTCGGAATGACAAAGTGAATTTTCGGCCCGGCGGAATGACAAAGTTAACTTGAGACGGGTGCGGAATGACGAATTAAATTTCACTCCGGTGACGTTGACAAAGTAAACTTTCCGGCCCATTCATTGAGGCATCTCGAACGCTTCTAGTACGGGTAAATGTAAGCATCCGGAGGATAGTCGTAGCTCCACCAGGGGCTGTACCAGTAGGGAGGCCAGGCCCAGAAAGGACTCCAGCCGAGGCCCCAGCCAAAACCCCAACCGCAACCCCAGCATCCGCCCCAGCCAAAACCACCGCCCCATCCCCAGCCACCGCGCCATCCCGCGCCACCGCGCCAACCGTCCGCTCCTACGAAACCGGCGCGTCCGACTGCAGGGCTCACCGCGGAACGAGCGCCTGATCGCAGAGACGCGGCGGCACTGTGGGCGCTGCCGAAGGAATGGAATTGACCGTCGGCGATGGTTGATTCGCGGGCTGACGAGTCGCGCGCACCGCGAGATCCAGAGAGGTTGCTGCTGGCTGATCTTGCGCTGTTGGATCCCGCACTGGATCTTGCGTTTTCAGATCTGCCGTTTTCAGATCTTCCATTTTCAGATCGGGCGCTTCCTGCTGCGGCATTTTCTGATCTGCCGAAAGAATGCCATCCTGGCGAGGTGTCGTGAGTACCTCGGCCCTCCGAAGACCAGGCCCGACCGGCGGCGGAACTGCGAGAGGAATAGGAGTCTCCGCGCATGCTGCTGGAGCCGCCACTGTAGCCATAATCGCCGCGTCCACCGCCGCGAGCACCGCCGTAG
>JBELAE010000031.1:0-21560 GCA_049509155.1 Candidatus Sulfotelmatobacter sp. | reverse complement strand
GGACCTGCTTTTCCGGCTGATACATGTGGCGCTCGAACCACTCGGCTGCCAGGTGCTCCCAGGTGGAATTTCGGCGCTCGATCAACCAAGCTTTCTTCGCTCTGTTCCAGCGTTTGAGTTGCTTCTCGCGGTCGATGGCCTTCGTCACGTCGTCGAATGATTCGTAGTAAACCAGGCGATGGCAGCGATACTGTTTGGAGAATCCCTTGATGAATCCATTCTTGTGTTCAAATACTCGGCGCCGGAGGTTGTTTGTCATTCCGATGTAAATCACGCGATTTACTGGCGATGATGTAGACGCTGTAACAGTGATCGTTCATAGCGGATGCGGAAAGCAGGTCCCTCGACTGCGCATTGCGATTGGCTTTGCCAATCCCAATGCTACGCTCGGGATGACAGTGTTTTTGTATGAAGGTGATAATTTCTGTTTGAGTGTAACCAATCTGGGATTGTGCAACTTACTGCCGGATCCTCGGGTTCGCTACGGAGTACAGCACGTCCGTCAGGAAGTTCACGGCCACATATGTCAAGCCGATCGCCAGAATGCAGCCTTGGACCAGGAAATAGTCGCGGGCAGAGATGGCGTCGACGGTGAGGCGGCCGATGCCGGGCCAGGAGAATATCTTTTCGGTCACTATCGCCCCTGCGAGTAACGCTCCGAACTGCAGGCCCAGCACGGTTAACACGGGGATCATGGCGTTGCGCAGGGCGTGGCGGTAGACCACCGTGCGCTCGGGCAGGCCTTTGGCGCGGGCGGTGCGGATGTAGTCCTGGCTCAACTCTTCCAGCATCGACGTGCGCACCATGCGGGTTAGGATGGCGGCGAGGGCGCTGCCCATGGTGAGGGCGGGCAGGATGAGGCTCGCGAACGATCCGGCGCCGGAGACTGGGAGCCATCCGAGTTTGATGGCGAAGAGCAGGATGAGGATGGGGCCGAGCGCGAAGTTCGGGAACGACAGGCCGAACAGGCTGACGACAGAGAGCAGGCGGTCGTCCCAGCGATTGCGGCGCTGGGCGGAGCGGACTCCGGCGGGGATGGAAAGAATGATTGCTACAAATAAAGACGCGAGCGTGAGGCGCAGCGTGTAGGGATAGCGCTGCGCGATGAGCTTGGTGACGGTCTGGTTGTAGCGGATAGACCGTCCGAGGTCGCCGTGCAGGACGCCTTTCCAGTAATGGAGGTATTGGTCGCCGAGCGGGGCGTCGAGGCCGTAGGTGTGGCGAATAGCGGCGATGTCGGCGGCTGGCGCGCCTTCGCCGAGCATCTGCGCGATGGGGTCTCCGGGGACAAGGTGGATTAGCAGGAAGACGAGGCTGACGACCAGCCAGATTACTGGCAGGGTGTAGAGGACGCGTTGGAGGAGGCGGGTGAGCATAGGTAATTCGTCGTTGGTCGTTGGTCGTTGGTCGGTCGTCGTTTGCCGGTCTCAATTCTCAGCTTTGTCATCCTGAGCGAAGAGCTCGAATGAGCTCGCTTAGTCGAAGGATCCCTTGTATTCGGCAGTTCCCGGAGCGCAAGGAGGAGTTCTCTGCACGCGACCGAGAGTGGCGACAATACGGGGAGAACTCCTCGATACGCTCGCGGCAGCGTTAGAAGTGTAGGGGTCCTTCGACTGCGCGCGGCGGCTCGCGTTGCTCGCCGTCGTGCTTCGCTCAGGATGACAGGCTTTTGACGGCGTGCTCATACTCGGCGCTTGTTCAGTCTCCAGTCCTCTTCCCCTCAGTCTCCTGCCCCTTTCGCGGCTTCGGCTTCGCCCTCGACTTTGGCGGTTTTTTCGATTCTTACTCGGGCGATGCGGTGGCCTTCCAGTTCCTCGACCGTGTAGCGGCGGCCTTCGTATTCGAAGCTGTCGCGCAAGCCGGGAATCTTTTGCAGGCGGGCTAGGATGAATCCGGCGAGGGTTTCGAAGCCGGCGTCGCGGGGCAGGGTCAGGCCGTATTCGGTTTCGAGGTCGCGGATGTTGACCGAGCCTTCGAGCAAGATCACCGATTCATCTTCGAGCGCGGGCTCGCTGGGGGAGACATCGAATTCGTCTTCGATGTTGCCGACCAGTTGTTCGAGGATATCTTCGACAGTGATGACGCCGGCAGTCGAGCCGAATTCGTCGACCACCACCGCGAGATGGCGGCGGCGCTCTTTGAATTCGGCTAGTAGTTCGGCAAGCACTTTCGTTTCGGGGACGACCAGCACGTCGTGCATGATCTGGCTGATTTGCATGCGCGAAATTCGGGTCGAAGTCGACTGGCCGAGATTGCTCAGGCGCAGGCGCATCCAGCGCATCAAGTCTTTGTAATAGAGAACGCCCACAATGTGCTCGGGGCCGCGTTGTGGGTCGTAGACCGGGATGCGGGAGTGCTGGCCCTCGACCACTCGGGCCAGGGCTTCGTCGAGCATGAGGCTCGAGGGCAGGGAAAAAATGTCGGGGCGGGCGACCATGACTTCGCGGACGGTGATGCTGTCGAGTTCGATGGCGCTGTGGATCATTTCTTCCTGAAACTCTGGGATCTGGCCGAACTGGCGGCTGGCGGTGACGATGAGCTTGAGTTCGTCGGGGGAGTGGATGGCGCCGCGACGCCGGGTGTCCTGGGCGCCGAAAATCCGCAGCACCAGACCTCCGGAGCGGCGCATGAAGAAGAGCACCGGGCGGGTTAGGGTGAGGAAGGCCTCCATGGGTGCGGCCACGGCGAGAGCGACTTGCTCGGAGCGCTGTAGCGCGAGGGTTTTCGGCACCAGTTCGCCCAGAATCACGTGCATGTAGGTGATCAGCGTGAAGGCGATGGCGATGGCAATGGCGTGGGCGTAGACGGCGGCGTGCGGCACCCGGTGCACGAACTCCAGGCCTTCGACTAGGCGGGCGACCATGGGCTCGCCGATCCAGCCCAGGGTCAGGCTGACCATGGTGATGCCCAACTGGACGCCGTTCACGACTTCGTCCAGGCGCTGGTGCAGACGCTGCACGATGCGCGCGCCAATGCGCCCGCTCTCGATGAGCTGCTGGATGCGAGTATCGCGAACGCTGACCAGGGAGAATTCGGCTGCCGCGAAGAAGGCATTGGCCGCCACCAGGAGAAGGATCAGAAAGACCCGGAGCAGCACGAAAGCGATCATGGAAGGGTAATTCTAACAAACAGTTGCCGGTGGCCAGTGGCCAGTTGCCGGTTCGAAGCTGAAACTGGATTTTTATAACAGCATGGCCCACGAAATTCGGCTGGGCAATGCGCTATCCTTTTTAGAGACGGCCTGTCTAACTGGCAGGCGGCAGGGGACTTGGGCAAGCGCCCCGATCATTTTCGGCTCATAGCTCACAAATCGCTAAGAAACTGCAATTCTTAATTAAAAGGGTCGGAACAAATCTAAGCTGGGCCGCGTACTAGGGAATGAGGGCGGCGGAATGGCTCCCCATCTCCATTTGGCGGTATCTCCATTTGGCCAACTACAAGGAGGCGTTGTGAACGGTAACGGAAATAATAAGAAGAAGCGTCGCAGACTGATCATTTGGGGCAGCGTGGTGGCGGTAATCGTGCTGCTGATCGCAGGCGGAGTGTTCGCGGCGACGCGTGGCGGCACCAAGATTGATCCAACGAAACTGGCCAAAGTGGAAAAGGGAGACCTGGCCAAGAGCGTGGTGGCGACCGGCAAGGTCACGCCCATCACCAAGGTTGAGGTGAAATCCAAGGCCAGCGGCATTGTGAAGAAATTGCTGGTGGACTACGGCGACCACGTCAAGAAGGGGCAGTTGCTGGCCCAGCTCGACAAGCTCGAGATCGAGGCGCAGGTCGCGCAGTCGCAAGCGGCGCTCGAAGCTGCGCAAGCCAACTTGAAGAGTTCGCAGGCTGACTTTGAACGCGCCAAAGTGGACGCCGAAGGGCCGGACGTGCCGGTGTTCAAACGCGCCTACGATCGCGCCACGGGTATGGCAAAGGATGGCGTGGTTTCCGCTTCGGCGCTGGATGACGCGGAGAAAAACTACGAGATGGCGCTGAACAAACAGAATGTGTCGAAGGCGCAGGTCACGGTGCTGAAGGCGAAGATCGCGCAGGCCGCGGCACAGGTGGCGCAGGACCAGGCCAATCTGAAACAGCTCGACGAACAGCTCAGCTATACCGACATTATTTCGCCGATCGATGGCATCGTGCTCTCGCGCGACGTGGAAATGGGCGACGCGGTGAGCTCGATTTTAGTGTTGGGCTCGTCCGCCACGCTGGTCATGACGCTGGGCGATACCAGCGAGGTGTATGTGAAGGGTAAGGTCGACGAGAGCGATATCGGCAAGGTGTATCTCGGGCAGCGGGCGCGCATCAAGGTGGAATCGTTCAAGGACAAGACGTTCGACGGCAAGGTGACGAAGATTTCTCCCATGGGCGTGGAGAAAGATAATGTGACCACGTTTGAGGTGCGCGTATCGATCCAGAATCCGGGCGGCGAACTCAAGGCTGAGATGACTGCCAACGCGGAAATCATTCTGGAAGAACACAAGAACGTGCTGCAGATTCCGGAAGGCGCGATTCTGTACGACAAGGACAAGAAGGCGTCGGTGGAAATACCGGACCCGAAGGGCAAAGATGGCAAAGACAAAGTTGCCGTCAACATCGGGATTTCGAACGGCGCCAAAACCGAAGTGCTGAGCGGGCTGAAGGAAGGCGATCAGGTGGTACTGCAGTAAAGCGGGGCTCCCGGCTTCAGCCGTGCGGCTTCCGATTCGAATGCTTTTCAGAATACCGGAAGCCGAGAGCCGGAAGCCGGAAGCTTTTTAGGGCTCACCATGACTCTCTCCGAAATCCTGCGCCAGGCGTTCGGCACCTTCCGGGCTCACAAGATGCGGACCTTCCTCACCATGTTCGGCATCGTGTGGGGAATTGCTTCGGTGATCATCCTGGTGGGACTGGGGCGCGGTTTCAGCGCTGACCAGAAAAAGAATATGCAATCCCTGGGCAAGGATCTGGTGATTGTGTGGGGCGGGCGCACCAGTTCGCAGGTGGGCGGGCGGGCAGCGGGACGAGAAATCCAGTTGCACGTCGACGACGCCGAACTGATTCGCGACGAGTGCTACCTGGTCAAGAACGTCAGCCCGGAACTGCGGCGAACCGTCCCTGAAGTCAGCCAATACAATCTCGCAAGTCGCGGCGTGGTTGGGATGTGGCCGTCGTACCAGGATTTCCGGTCGCTGCAGATTTCTGAAGGCCGGTTGATTACCGACGACGACGAGCGCGAAGGCCGGCGCGTGCTGGTGCTGGGGTCGAAGGCAAACCGGCAACTGTTTCCCGGGCAGCCTGCCATTGGCGCCAGCGTGCTGGTGCAGAGCGTTCCCTATCTGGTCGTGGGAGTTCTGAAAGAAAAGAAGCAGAACAACAACTACAACGGTCCGGACAACGACTATCTGTTCGCGCCGTATTCGGCGATCTCGCGCGATTTTCCGCCGCCGACCAAACCCGGAGCGGGGATTACGCGCGGTTACCTTGACGACATTGTTTTCGAAGTGGGCGATCCTGAGGAACATGAAGCTTCGGTCCGGCAGGTGCGTAACACGCTGGCGCGCGTGCACCACTTTGACGGCCGCGACAAAGACGCGCTGTTCATCTGGGACACCATGGAGGGCGCCAAGATACTCGACAAGATTTTCGGCGTCGTGACTTTATTTTTCGGCTGCGTGGCCATTGTGACGCTATGCCTGGGCGGGATCGGCGTGATGAACATCATGCTGGTGTCGGTGACGGAACGCACGCGGGAAATTGGCACGCGCAAGGCGATGGGCGCAACCAAGCACGACATTCTGCGCCAGTTTTTCGCCGAGTCAGCCATGCTGACGATCGTGAGCGGCATTCTCGGCCTCTCGTTCGGGATTGGCTTGTGTGCTGCCATGGAAGCGTTGCCCCTGCCGGACTTTGTTCCGCATCCGATTGTTTCGTGGATTTCGATTGTTGCTTCGATTCTGACGCTTTCGTTAATCACCGTGACCGCGGGCATGTATCCCGCCCAGCGCGCCGCGGATATGACACCTGTGGAGTCACTACGATATGAATAACCACCGCATTCTCCGCGCAGCTCTTCGCTCAACTCTTCGCTCAACCCTCGTGTCCAGCCGGTTCGTCATTGGACGATCGATGTCCGCGATCGCGCTGGTCGTGCTTTTCACCACCGCCGCTGCATTTGCTTCCTCAACCCCTCAGGGGACATTCGATCGAACGCTTTCCGTCAGCGGGCCGGTCGATCTCGAAGTGCTCACTCGCTCTGGCGACGTGACCGTGCGCGCCGGATCATCGGGGTCAGTCCAGATCCACGGCAAGATCTACGTCGGCGACCATTGGCTGATGGGCGGCCGCGAGGCCGACGTTCACCAGATCGAGCAGAATCCTCCGATACGCCAAGAGGGCAACAGCGTTCACATTGAGTATGTGGACATGAGAAACATCTCGGTGGATTACGAGATCACCGTACCCGAGGAAACAACTGTCCGCACCCGCAGCGGCTCGGGCGACCAACTGATCGAAGGCACGCGTGGCAATGTCGAAGTACAGACCGGGTCAGGCGACGTGAAGCTCACCAAACTTACGGGCGAGATCCACGTGCAGACGGGATCGGGCAACGTGCGGGCGCGTGAGATTGCGGGCACGGTGAAAGGCGGCACGGGCAGCGGCGACGTGGAGATCGAGGAGACCGGACCGGGCGACGTCGACATGCACACAGGCTCGGGAAATATCGTCGCGCGCGGCGTGCAGGGAGGCTTCCACGGGGAAGCGGGCAGCGGCGATATTACCGCCGAAGGCACGCAGAGCGGTTCGTGGGAGATTCATACCGGGTCGGGCAACGTGCACGTGCGGCTGCCCGCGAACGCAGCGTTTGATGCCGACATTTCGACGAGTTCCGGCACGGTCGACGTGGGCGCGCCCGTCGAAATGACGGTGCAGGGCCGCGTCGGCGACATGCACAAGCAGATTCGCGGCAAGGTGCGCGGCGGGGGGCCGCTGCTGCGGGTGCGCACAGGCTCGGGCGACATCAATATTGGGTAGGTGCCACGAGAAATCGCAATTGCCACGGATTTGCACGGATTATCACGGATAGATCCAAGAGATTTGGTTGTCTTAAATCCGTGTAGATCCGTGTTAATCCGTGGCCAAGAAATGTCATGTATCTGAAGGAACTCATTTCGCAGGGCTGGCAGTCGCTGCTGCGCGATCGCATGCGCTCGGCGCTGACCATGCTGGGCATCGTGTGGGGCCTGGCGTCGGTGGTGCTGCTGCTGGCCTATGGACAAGGGCTGGGCGGGTGCGTGCTGAACGCGTTCCTGAACATGGGGAACAATGTGATCGTGTTGTGGCCGGGGCAGACCAGCATGCAGGCGGGCGGCCAGCGGGCGGGCAAAGCGATCAAGTACGAACTCGAAGACGTTGAAGCGATTCGCGACGAGGTTCCGATTGTGCGCGCGGTGAGCGGCGAGATCGACCGCGATTTCGGATTCAAGATCGGCACACGCGTGGTCTCGATGCTGGTGCGCGGCGTGGACATGCCGTACGGGCAGATGCGCAAGCTGACTCTGGCGGACGGCCGCTACTTCACCGAGAGCGACTTCGCCGATCATCACCGGGTGGTGATTCTCGGCTACGAGGCGGCGAAGAAAGTGTTTCAGGGTGCGCCCGGTGCGGGCCAGCACGTCGAAATTGGCGGGCTCGATTTTGAAGTGATCGGCACCATGCGCAACAAGATCCAGGACTCGATGTATCAGGGGCCGGACAACGAGAACGCGTTCATTCCGTTCGCGCTGATGCGCGATTTGAAAAACATACGCGACCCGGACGAGATCATCATTCAGCCAACCGCGGCCGAACTGAACAAGAAGGCGCTCATGGCGGTGCGCGAAGTGATTGCGCGGCGGCACCACTTCGATCCCAAGGACGACAAGGCCACGCCGGAGTGGGACACCATTGAAGACCGCAGCATGATCAACGCTTTTTCTTACGGCCTGCAGGCCGTGCTGGGGCTGATCGGAGTGTGCACGCTGGCGGTGGGCGGCATCGGCGTGATGAACATCATGCTGGTGTCGGTGACCGAGCGGACGCGGGAAATCGGGCTGCGCAAAGCGATTGGCGCTCGACCGCGGCACATTCTGATTCAGTTTCTGCTGGAGGCGCTGGTGCTCACGTTTGTGGGCGGCGTGATCGGGATGGCGGTCGCTGAATTATTGACCTGGGCGATTCCTCCCATGCCGCTCTACAACGAGTTCTACAAGACCACCGACCATGAGGGTGCAATCTTCCTGCACGCTTCGATGAGCGTGATGATTATCTCGTTCATGATTCTGTCGCTAGTGGGGATTGTGTCGGGATTCTTCCCTGCCCTGAAGGCGGCGCGGCTGAATCCGATTGAAGCGCTAAGGTACGAGTAAGGCAATAGCGCAATCGGCGTCGACGAGCGTAATGCCTTGCTTACGCCAATTGACTAGCAACGTCTCTAGGGGGTGGGGGCTCTCGTCTTGAAAAAATCAGGTCAGCATGAGTCTCGCAGGTCGCGGACTGGCTTTGTTCTTTCCATTGTTTTTGTACTGCTTTCGGCTTCTTTCGCGCGAGAACGAGGACCACTGGTTGAGGCGGTATGCCCGTCACCACCCGTTGCGGTGACGATTGGCAAAAATAAAGTCCTGGTCTACGAGCTTCATCTCACAAATTTTGACGTGGTGCCCTTGACGGTGAAGCGCATTTCAATCTTCGCCGCTCACGACGATCCCAATCCCCTCGCTGCCCTCGGAGGCGAGAAATTATCGGCTGCGATGATCCGCATTGGAGCGCCCACGATGATGTCCGGCAGTTCGAGCTCCGGCAGCGGTAACACGCGAACGCTCGATCCGGGCGGCCGCAACGTCGTCTTCCTGTGGATCGAGTTGGCGGCGAATCAATCTGTGCCTGCGAATCTCAGGCATCAGCTGGTTTTTTCGTCGACTCCCACGGGAACTGATAAACCCAGAGATGCAACGCTGGAGGATTTTGTGGTCCCTGTAAATCAGGATCCGGCCCTGATGCTGAGCCCTCCCTTTGACGGGGGAATCTGGCTTGCTGGGAACGGTCCGGCCAATGATTCGGACCACCGCCGCGGTTTGTTCGCGATTGACGGGCAAATCTACTCGCCGGAACGCTTCGCCATTGACTGGGTCAAGGTCGGACCGAATGGCGACACGCGCCATGATGGGACAAGCAAGAACGAGAATTGGTGGGGCTGGGGAGAACCCGTTCTGGCCGTAGCGGATGGGGAGATCACAGAAATTGTGGACGAGTTTCCCGACAACACTCCACGCGTTCTGCCTGCTGTCACTCTCGACAACATCGCCGGAAACCACATTGTTCTTCAGATTGCGCGAAACCGTTTTGTCATGTACGCCCATCTGCAAAGAGGAAGCATACAGGTGCGAACCGGCGAACACGTTCACCGGGGGAAGGTGCTCGCGCTCCTTGGCAATAGCGGGAACTCAACCGGCGCCCACCTGCACCTGCAAGTGACCGATCAAAAATCGGCGTTGCAGTCGCAGGGAGTTCCCTTCGTATTCGCCGCTTTTACCTATCTTGGGCCGGGATCTGACTATCCCGAAAAGCAGGTTTCGGAGCCGTGGGTCGACTCAATCCCGCCCGGCGATGGAGTGCTTAAGTTCGAGGCCGTGAAGAGGTGACACAATCCCAGTGGGTTGGGCTGACACCGCTATATCACTTATCGAGAAGCAAGAGGAGCAATGAGTCCTGCGTTTTACACGGACAGTCCCCTGGCAGTGCTCAGCAATGACAGCCCCGTTCATGCGAGGATACATAGCCTATGGCAGACTGGTTCGCGCGCCCCGTGCTACACGTGACCGACGTTGAGGTCTCGCTCCGCTTTTACATTGACCAGCTCGGCTTCACGAGCCCCTGGCGCTACGACGAGGAAGGCAAAGCGCATGTCGCACAGGTCGACCGGCAGGGCTGCGCGCTTATCCTGGCCGCCACATGGCCGGAGAAGATTGGCAAGGGGGTGATGTTCATTTCCCTGAACGTCGAGCCGGCGACGCGCGAAGCCGCGACCGCCGCGGTGGACGCCCTGCGCGCGGAACTCGAGGCCAAAGGCGTTCCGGTCAAGGAGGGGTCGTGGGGCTACCGGCTTCTAGTCGTCGATGATCCCGACGGAAATCAACTCTTCTTCAACTATCCGGCTTAGACTGCATCCGGCAAGATTGCGGAGAGCCCAGTGTCATGCTGAGTGGCGCCGTTTGAATTGATCAATCCTGGCCTTGGCTTTGTCTTTCGCGTCGTCCACGGACTGGCTGATCTTCTCACGGCTCTGGGCAGCCTTCTCGGAAGCGGCTTGCTTGTGCGATTCATGAATCTGGTTCGCGGCGTCCTT
Organism: Candidatus Sulfotelmatobacter sp.; assembly: GCA_049509155.1. Lineage (GTDB taxonomy): Bacteria > Acidobacteriota > Terriglobia > Terriglobales > Acidobacteriaceae > Sulfotelmatobacter. The sequence goes on along the minus strand of JBELAE010000031.1, from coordinate 11,203 downwards.
GGCATCGCCCCAGGTTTCCTTCGCCGCGCCCTTGGCCTGGTTGACCACACCTTTGTTGGCCAGCTTTTGGCTGCCCACTCGTTCTCCAACGCTCTGCTCCACTTTTCCCACTGCCTGAGCGATCTTGCCAGCTATCTGATCTTTATTCATTTTTGAGTTCCTCCCCATGCCTTCACATCTATATCCAATTCACGCTTTCTTGCGGGTTTTTGCCGCTATCTTGCTTGTGATCCGTGGCTTCTTGCGAGCTACCACGACAGTTTTTCTTGTTCTTTTCTTCCTGGTTACGGCTTTGACTGGAGGCAGCAATTCCAGCTTTGGCTGTTTCGCCATGCGATGGTGACCATGCTGCAAGGGCTGGATGCGCGCGGCTTCTTCTTCCGTTCGTTGCTGAGTGTCTGCGGCTTTTTGGCGCTCTTCTTCAAGATATTCTGGAATCGTTTGAGCTGTCATAGTTTGCAGTGTGGCAGAACCATCTCCTTTCAGGCTGTGCAATTTTGGCCACTCCGGGACAATGAGTACACGACAAAGCGCGACGGTCCGCGCCACATCGAAGTCTCTGGGCCTATGAAGATTGCAGGCCGGCTGAGTCATGCCGTTGGGAAAAAGGCTTCACACGCGACGCGCGAACCACACAATCACCAGAATCACAATAATTGTTCCAAGCACACCCATACCTAACATAGAGCCTCCACTCGAACATGTAGGGCATCGAAATCACCCATCCAGCCATGATGCGGTTAGCTTCCGGCTTTTGTCTGAGCAAAACTAAACACTAGCCGGCGTTCGGGTAATTTAACGGGGCCTTGGCGGAGAAACATCGACGGAACACGACAACTCTGGGCGTGATCATTATCTCGTTCATGATTTTTTCCCCGGTGGGCGGCGGGGCTGAATCCGATTTGAGGCGCTAAGGTACGAGTAGGCCAAGCTGGAACCGGGTTGCGACTGCGCTCACTTCGCTTGCACGTTCGTCGTACCCACGATGAACGCTGCCACATTGTTGTGCAGGTCTTTCAACGAGGCCTCGTGGGCGTAAACCATGTGCCCGGACTCATAAAACTTGAATTCGATATTCTTTTGCAACTTGGCGGGAATCGGCAAGTGCTGCATTTCGAAGATGCCTTCATAGAAGGGCGTGGCCAGGTCGAAATATCCCGCGTTCACCATGACTTTGAGGTCCGGGTTGTATTTCATGGCGCCGGCCAGATCGACCATGACGTTGGTAGCCTGCGGAATGGGTATGGGAACGCCCGGAGGCTGGTGCAGAAAATTCCAGTTTTTCTCGACATCAATTTCCGGCTTGTACTCCCGGTTCTCGCCAAACTTCAAATCCTTGCGCACGTAGTCGTTGAAGGCGGAAACGTAAGCCGATCCAATGGCCGCCGATTGCGGATCATATTCCGCTTCGCGGCTGAGCGGGTCGAGCGTCGGCCCGGAGAAACGGGTGTCGAGCCGGCCCGTCGTCAGGTCAGTGTCGGCGAAGAGAGTCTTCTCGAACTGTCCGGCATTCACGCGCAGATCCGATTTCTCGATGTAGTCCGCGGGCAGGCCGGTGTAGCGATGAAGTTTCGCTACGATGGCCTGGCGCTGGTCGGGCGGCAGCGCCGACCCGGCGCCGAGCGCCACGGCGTAATCCGTCATCGCGAAGTGCTCGACCTCGGCCAGCAACGGCGCCAGTTCCATGGGAGGGTCGGGCAGTTTGTGGTGATACCAGGCGGTCGCCGCGTAAGTGGGCAGAGCCAGTTGATAGGGCAGGTCGATGCCAGGATTGAACTGCGGTGTATCGGCGTTGATGTCGTAGCACAAGACCTGCGAAAGCAGGATCACGCCGTTGAAATCGATGAGCCGGCCTGTCTCCAGAACGTTGATCAGCGCTCCCGATCGCGTGGTGCCGTAGCTTTCGCCAAACAGATATTTCGGCGAATTCCAGCGCCCGTATTTCGCCAGGAACTGAGCAATGAAATCGGCGAAGGCGTCAGCATCGGCATCGGTGCCATAGAACACCTTTTCCCGGTCCTTTCCGGCGATGCGGCTGAAACCGGTTCCGGGAGCATCCACAAAAACCAGGTCGCTCACATCGAGCAGACTATGATCGTTGTTCACGACCGGATAGGGCGCGGCCGGTGTGTGGGAATCGTCGAGCGTGACCACGCGTTTGGGCCCGAATGCTCCCATGTGAAGCCAGACGGTCGACGAGCCAGGGCCGCCGTTATAAAAGAACGTCAGCGGCCGCGGCCCGCTCTGGTCGCCTGATTTGAAATATGCAGCGTAAAACATGCTGGCTTCCGGCGGCAGGCTCTTGTCGTCTTTGTCGCGGTTCTCAGCGACGTCGTCCCAACCCTTGGGATGCACGACAATGGTGCCGGTAAAAGCGTCATAGGGAATCGCTTTTCCGGAGACCGTGACCGACCCTTTGCTGGCTTGCTGCTCGGGCTTGAAACCCTCGGGCTTCGCGGCATCGTGTTTGGCTGGCGCGTCATCGTCGTCCTTCGCTTGAGCGCGCGCCGGGGTTTGAAACAGACAGGATCCCAGAATGATGACAGCGACGGAGGAAACCAGAGCGATTCGCATCGAGGACATTTCCTTAAACCGGCAAAGTTCGGACCCTCTGCAAGTCAGGCCCGGTGCAGCGGCAATCATGCTAAGGGTGCAGACCGGACAAGTCAAAGGATGCGGCTCTGTCGCTGGTGGGAATCGTGTCGGGATTCTTCCCGGCGCTGAAGGCCGCGCGGCTGAATCCGATTGAGGCGCTAAAGTACGAGTAGGTAGTATGCGGAAGGCGTCGTCCCCCAGGCGATGTGAGTACAGCACTTACTTGGATGCACCTGCCTTCGAAGGGGAAAGCTCAAAAACAACACCTCCGCCCAGGCCCCGCCCGCCGGACAACGTCGTGCCGTACAGATTGCCCTTGGCATCTGAGATCAGTCCTGCCGGAAAAGCGCCATCTCCGCCGGTAAAGTCGTGGAGAATCGTTTCCTCCCACTTGCCACCTTTGCGCGAAAGCTTGAACGCCGTGCCACAGCCACTGGCAGGTGGGACGACGCAATCATCATAACCGCCGCCCGAATTCGTGGTTCCGTAGAGGTTACCGGCAGGGTCCATGATTAAGGCGGCCTCGGGAATCGCACCATCAGAGCCGGCGCCGGTGAAGTTGTACAAAATGCGGAAGCCCCATTTCCCCGAGACGAGCGGCATCTGAAATACCTCGCCCCACCCGTCCGTACCTCCCAGTGCGGTCGTGCCGTAAAGATTTCCGGCCGCATCCATGAGCAGCGGCGCATCCGGGAGCGAGCCGTCCGTGCCGATAAAGCTGTGAAGAACTGCTTCGGTCCAGTGACCCGAGTGGTTTGTCAGCTCGAACACGACCCCGCAACCGCCGCTGCAGTTAGTGCTGAAGCCTCCTTCCGTAGTCGTGCCGTAAAGATTACCGGAGGTATCCATGATCAGGCCGCCCATGATGCCGTCGTCAACTCCTACCCCCACGGCGCCATTCTTGCCACGGAAGTCATACAGATCGGTCAGGGACCATCCACCTCCCGCGATAGGAGAAAGTTCAGCAACGTATCCAAAGCCGTACAGCCCTGCCCCCGCGTCGATGGCGTAGAGATTGCCCGCGCCGTCTATGATGAGGTTACTGGCGAGCCCGTCTAAGACGTATATCGTGGAAGAAGTAAAACCTCCTGACCCGTCGGGCGAGTACTCCACGACAGATGCCCAATAATTTGACGTGTAAAAGTTGCCAGCCTTGTCCATCACCATTGGGCCGTACGCGTAAACAAGGCCCGAGCCGAGATCCGTATAGTTCCAGCCTGCGGAGCCGTTGGGGGTCAACTCGAAAAACGTATCGGCAACGCCATACAAATTGCCGAATTGATCCATGGTCAGGCCGCTGTCGGTGGCACCGCCGCCGAGGTTGTGGAGATCAGTTTCTTTGTATTGCATCTGGGCGCAGACAGAGGGGCATATTGCGATTAAGAAAGCGGCGGTCAGCGCTGTTGCAGTTACGATGCGTGATAACCTCATACGATGCCTCGATGGAACGGACGCTTGGTGGTCCGTTCCAACCATTTCTTGGAACAAACTCTCAGCAAACGGCTCAGTCTCTGCGGCTCATCTTGCGGCCACGTGCATCACGCAGTTGGCGGGACGGCTTAGCGCGCCGTTTTCGACGCGAATCGTCCGTACCTTAGTCCACGGTCGAAGGGCTGTCAAACAGACTATCGTCTCTATGCACAGTCTTGCACACAACCGCAGAAGTCCCCAGAATGTGACGGCCTGTGGGACAAGAGTCCTTGACGCAAAATCTCTATTACGTTCATTGGCGCTACCTTCGCCCATTACCTCCGTGCCTTGACTCGCACCTTCCCTGCAAATTAACTTCGCTGTACCTATAATTTTGTCTTCGGGGATTTTGTCTTCCAGCGAGGGAAAGTTGCCACAGCGTCCGGTTATCACTCTTACTACTGATTTTGGAACCAACGATCATTATGTGGGTGCGATGAAGGGAGTCATTCTCGACATCGTGCCCGAGGCGGCGATCGTGGATATTTCTCACGCCGTGCAGGCCTTCGACGTCCTCGACGGCGCACTGGCGATTTCGCAGGCCTATTCGTATTTCCCCAACGGGACGGTCCATTTGGTTGTGGTGGACCCGGGGGTGGGCACGGTGCGGCGGCCGATTCTGGCTTCGAGCGACGGATACCACTTCGTCGCGCCCGATAACGGCGTGCTCTCGATGGTCTATGCCAAGGAAGAGCGCATGCACGTGCGGCACATCACTTCCGACCATTACTTCCGCATGCCGGTCAGCCAAACTTTTCACGCGCGCGACATATTTGCACCGGTGGCGGCGTATCTGGCGAAGCAGGTCGATTCCCACAAGTTCGGAGACGAGATTGAAGATTATGTCCGCTTCGCCGCGCCTCGGCCGAAAGCTACGGGCGAGAACCGCATTCGCGCCGTGGTGCTGAAAGTCGACCGCTTTGGCAACCTCATCACCAATGTGACGCCGGCGGATGTGCCCGCGCTGTTTGCGGCCAAGCCCGGGGCATTCAAGATAGTCGTAGGAAGCCGCGAGATTACCGAGATTCGCGCGGCCTACGCTGAAGGTTCGCCGGGAGAAGTGTTCGGCATCGTCGGGAGCATGGGATACCTTGAGATCGCGGCTAACCGCGCGGCCGCAACGCAGGTCACCGGCGCCGGCAAGGGGAGCGAGGTCAGCATTTTTCTGGGCGAGGCAGCGGCGGCGGGTAAAGGGGCGTAGTTTAGTAGCGCCCTTATTCCAAGTGCCCCGACAGGGCCGCTGCAAACACGATGACGTTGAGAACGAAAGCCACTGAGACGGCAATCAGTACTCCCTCGGGGTAGCTCGATTGGTTAGCTTTTCGCAGCGCCACCATGCCCGAAGCGACCAGTGCGATGGCATTGAGCAGTGAAAACATCCAAGCATGGCTCAGTCCGAGTGCGGCTCCCGCAAGGACTGAGAGGAACGAGCAGCCGATGCAAAGAAGAATGCCCAGAAAAAATCCAAGCGCCACCTGAAGAGTTGAACGTGGCTTGATTTCGGACGTTTCCGACATACGGATTCTCTCAGAACTGATCCTAACCAACTTACGAGCTTTTCGGCTTCGGATGGACCCAGCGTTCCATATCGCTGGTCCACTTGAGAAAGCGCCACAGTTCTACGCGCTCGCGCCAGATGAATTCCCAGAACTCCAGGAAGCCGATCTGCGTCATTTTTACGCCGGTGTAGGTTTCGATGCGCCACAGCAGATAGGGGCTCCGCCACGGGGCCAGGCGATGGCCTTTGGTCGAGTTCCAGAGAAAACGGAGCTTAGTGCGCATGGTGACATCATAGCGACAAAGCCGTGGAGCGTACACAGAGGAAAAGCCGCCGCGCTGCGCCCGGCGGACAGCCGGGGGCGGCTGTCCCCACATTTTGCATGTTAGAATCCAAGCTCTGCCGGGACTTCCACGAATGTCTGACGCTAACGCCCGCCAAAAGGCCGAGGACCTTTACTACGCCGCGCTCGATCTGATGGCGGAGGGGCACCTGGAAAAGGCTGTCGCTGCCTATCAGGAGTCGCTGGCTGCCGACCCGACGTTTACCGATGCCATGCACGGATTGACGCGGGCTCTGCAGGACTTGCAGCGCTACGATGACGCCATTGCCGTAGCGCAGCGGCTGGCGGAGATCGATCCCGACGACGTTCTTGCGCATACCAGTCTGTCGGTGCTGTATCAGAAGAAAGGGATGATTCCGGAGGCGGAGGCGGAAGGCGCGAGGGCCCGGGTGCTGGGGTGGAAGCAGCAGTTGAAGAAGAGCTAGCTTTTGGCTCTTGGCTCTTGGCTCCTGGTTTAAAGCCTTCAGCTTGGCGCTTGTCGCGGAGGAGTCTGTGTCATAGCTGCTCTTACGCCCCTTCGGTGCCGGCGAATCTCCTGCTCGCCACCTACGGCTTACGCCGTGGGCTGTAATCTTCCGCCGCTTCGCGGCTTGAACGGGTGCGCCGTCTATTTCCTAGATTTGTCGACTGGCGACACAAACTCCGCCGGGACCGGCTTCAACCTAAAAGCTAAGAGCCAATAGCTAAGAGCGTTCTTCCTTACAAACCGTACTTCTTCATCAAATGGCGGAAGGAGCGGTAGGAGACGCCGAGCACGTCGGCGGCTTTGGTTTGCACGCCGCCACTCTGGGTGAGGGCGTTTTGCAGCAGCGAGCGTTCGATGCCGGCCACGTAGGTTTCCATGCCAACGCCTGCGGGAAGAGTCAGGTCGGCGCCGATTTCGGGCAGACTTCCTCCGTCGGCGGAGGCTGCGGCGGCGCGCGCTTTCGGGCGTTCGGCGGGGAGTTCGACGTGGAGTTCGTCACTGGTTTCGAGGGCAACGGCGCGCTCGACGGTGTTTTCCAACTGGCGGACGTTGCCCGGCCATTCGTAACCGCACAGAGAATCGAGCGACGGGGCATTGACGCGGAGAATGCTGCGTCCGGCGGCGCTGGCGTACTTTTTTAGAAAGTGATTCGCCAGCAAAGGAATGTCTTCGTGGCGCTCGCGCAGCGGGGGCACGCGGATGGGAATCACGTTGAGCCGGTAGTAGAGATCTTCGCGAAACAGGTTTTCGGCGACGGCCTTGTCGAGATCGCGGTTGGTAGCGGCGATGACGCGCACGTCGATCGAGATTTCGCTGGTGCTGCCCACCGGACGCACGGTGCGCTCCTGCAACACGCGCAACAGCTTGACCTGCATCGCCAGGGTCATTTCGCTGATTTCGTCGAGGAAGATGGTGCCGCCGTCGGCCACTTCGAACAGGCCGCGCTTGTTCTGGTTTGCGCCGGTGAATGCGCCTTTCAGGTAACCGAAGAGCTCGCTTTCGAGCAGAGTCTCAGGGAAAGCTCCGCAGTTGACGGAAACGAAAGCGTCGGTGGCGCGCGGCGAACACACATGGACGGCGCGGGCGACGAGTTCTTTACCGGTGCCGCTCTCGCCGTGGATGAGGACGGTTGACGCCGTTGAAGCGACGATGCGAACCGTCTGCTTGAGCTTCTCCATGGCCGCGCTGGAGCCGATGATGTTGTCGAGCGAGTTGCGGGTGGCGGCGTCGCGGCGCAGCGCGAAGTTCTGTTTGCTGAGAACCAGTTTCTCGAGAGCGCGGTTGATGGCCAGCTTGATTTCGTCGACCAGCCCGGGACTCTTGCGAATGTAGTCGGTGGCGCCTCCGGCTTTTACGGCTTCGACGGCGGCCTCGTAATCGTCGACCGCGGTGATGAGAATGACGGCGGAGTCGGGCGAAACCCGGTGAGCGTGGCGCAGCACTTCGATGCCGTCGATGTTCGGCATCTTGATGTCAGTGATGATGACGTCGTATAGTGCGCCGTCAATCTTGTTCTTCGCCGTCTGTCCGGCTTGCACGGTCTCGACGCGATGTCCCTCGCGGCGCAGGGAGATGTCGAGCATTTCGCAGATAGAGCGTTCGTCGTCGCAGACCAGGATGTTAGCCATGCAGTCTTCCTCCTGCTCCTGCTCCTGCTGCCACTGCCACTGCCGCTGCCGCTCCGGCCGCGGGCCCCGCTCCGACCAGCACACGAGCCTTCTCTGCTACGCTCTCATCGCTCGAGGCTGAGCGCTCGGCATCGAGGCGGCGCAGGCGCAGCACGAACGTGGTTCCCTGTCCGGGCTTCGATCGCGCCCAGACCTTGCCTTCGTGCGCCTGCACAATCTGGTAGACAATGGCCAATCCGAGCCCAGTGCCGCCCTCGAAGTTCGATTGGAAGGGCTCGAAGATTTTCTCGATCTGCTGCGGCGTCATGCCGGTTCCGGTGTCGATGAATGAGACCTGCCAGTCGTCGCCCAGAGACTCGACCGCGGCCGTCAGCGTTCCGCCCTCTTTCATGGCGCGGACGGCATTCTCACACAGGTTCCAGAACACCTGCTTGAGCTTGTCGCCATCGGCGATGGCCAAGGCCTCGCGCACCACAAACCGGCGCGCGATTGTAATGCCGGTTTTCTCCGCCGTCATGCGGTGGTCCATGAGCGTCAGCGTGTCCTCGACCAGTTGGATCAGATCGACTCGGTCGAAGTGATATTGCTTGGTCCGGGAATAAGCCAGGAAGTCGGTGATGATGCTGTTCAGCCGCTGCGACTCGCGAGTTACGATGTCGAGCAGGCGGCGATGATCCTCGTTCATCTCGGGAACGCCGGAGAGCATGCTGACCGAACCGGCAATCGAAGTCAGCGGATTGCGAATCTCGTGGGCAATGGCCGCGGCTAACCTGCCGACGGCGGCCAGCTTGTCCTGCATGCGGACTTCGCGTTCGAGGCGGCGAATCTCGGTGAGATCGTCGAGCACGTAAACGTAGCCCAGATCTCCGCGCTCTGGCACGGTCAGGGCAGCGACGCGTACCCGAATCGTCTTGCGGAACTTGGTGGGAGCATCGAAGCGCACTTCGCCATGGGTGTGTTGCGACTCGACGGTGGGCAAGGAATCCACGAATAACTTATGCACTGGCGAACCCAACAGTCCGGTTGGTGAAAGCTCCAGCAGCCGCTGGGCGGCGGCGTTAATCAAAGTGATCCGACCGTCGAGGCCGGTGGTGATCAGGCCGCTGCTGATGGAGTGAATAATGTTCTCGTGCAGCGCCTGCAGGCTCTCGAGCGCGCCGCTCGTATCTTTCAGCTGCACGCCCACTTGGCGCAGCTTGGCAGTGAGCAGTCCCGCCAGGTAGGCTACCGCGAGAAAGGCAAAAAGATTGACGAAGATGATGGCCTGCAGCGTCTTCAGGCCGGGATGCGTGCTGCAATACGACGGAACCACGGCATAGTAGTTCAGTTCGAGCACGGTGCCATAAAGAATGAAGGCCAGGGCGGCGACCAGCTGTGCCCAAACCCGCGGCAGCAGCACGCTGGCCACGATGATTACCAGGGGATAGAGAAAGTTCAGAGAGCTGTCCCATCCTCCGGTTTCGTGGATGACCAGGCTGACCAGAATCAGATCGGTCAGAACCTGCAGCGTGGCCTGCAGACGGTGTTCCTGCCAGAAGGACAGCAGCAGCACGTAGAACAGCGAAAGGCTGTACCAGAAAAGGATGGTGCTGACGAAAAGGCGCATGGGCAGCGGCGCCGGACTGAACCGGGCCACCGCCAGCTCAATGGCGAGCAGGAGGGTCAGAATGAAAATGCGGACCCGGACCAGCCATATCAGCCAATTGCGCTCATCAAAAGTCGATTGCATTAAGAAGACCGAAGTTTCAACGTTTCAGAGTTCAAGAGTTTCAAGCCTTCAAGTCTCAGACACATACTTGAAAACTTGAAACTCTCTCCCTTTTGAAACCTGCTCTTATCCAGCCAGCTTGGCGATCATGGCGAACAGTGGCATGTAAAGCGAGATCACGATGCCACCGACGCTGACGCCCAATACCGCGATGATGATCGGCTCCAGCATGGCCAGCATGTCTTTGGTCGCGGCGTCGACTTCTTCTTCGTAGAAGTCCGCAATTTTCTGCAGCATCGAGTCCATGGCGCCAGTCGCTTCGCCAACTCCGATCATCTGCGTCACCATGTTGGGAAACACGCCGCATTCCCGCAAGGGATCGACAATGGTGCGTCCTTCTTCGATGGCCTTGCGCACTTTCATCAACGCCTCTTCGAGGACGGCGTTGCCTGAGGTTTTCGCGGTGATGCTCAAGCCTTCGAGAATTGGAACGCCCGAGGTGATCAGTGTGCCCAGCGTTCGGGTGAAGCGGCCGACGGCAATCTTGCGCAGCAGCGACCCGATCACCGGGATAAACAGCAGCATCTTGTCGAAGTAGTAGCGGCCGCGCGGATGCTTGCGGATCTGCTTGATTCCGAAGAAGACACCGAAGCCACCCACGCCGACCATCCACCAGAAAGTCTGCACGAACGCGCTCAGCCCCATGACGATGCGCGTGGGCAGAGGCAGAGCGACACCCAGGCCGGCAAACAGGTTGGCGAAGATGGGCACCACCCACTTCAGCAGCGCGCCGACGATCAAACCCGCCATGCTGACCACGGCGACGGGATAAATCAGGGCCGATTTCACGGCCGATTTCAGACGCACGGCCTTTTCCACGTAGGTGGCCATGCGCTGCAGAATGATGTCGAGAATACCGCCGGTTTCACCGGCCTCGATCATGTTGGTGGTGAGGTCGTCGAACACCACGGGATACTGGCGCATGGCGTTGGCCAGCGTGGCGCCGCCTTCCACCGTAGTTCGCACGCCGGTCAGGATCTTCTGGAAGGCCTGGTTTTCCTGGTTGGCCGCCAGGATTTCCAGACACTGCACCAGGGGCAGGCCGGCATCGATCATGACCGAAAACTGGCGGAAGAAGATCGCAATGTCCTTGGTTCCGACCTTGCCGGAGCCAAACGTGGGCATGGAGAATTCTTTGCCTTTTTCGCGAATCGCGCCGGGCGTGATGCGCTCGCGCCGCAACGCCTGCTGCAGCGCCTGCTTGTTGGGCGCCATCCGCTCGCCGGAAATCTTCTGTCCAGATGCGTCCTTGCCGGAAAATGTAAAGACTGGCATGGTTTAGCTTCTCCTCACTGACCTGCTGTTTCGTGAAAACTGTTTTGTTTCAAATACTGCATGCTGCAAGTGTCTGTTGCCCCACCCTCGCTAACGCTTGGATGGAGCAGCGCCTCGAGCCAGAGTCGTACCGGCCGTAGTCGGACGGTTGACCAAAACG
>JBELAE010000309.1:0-6469 GCA_049509155.1 Candidatus Sulfotelmatobacter sp. | reverse complement strand
ACGAGCGAACTCTCGAACACTTTCGCTTTCCCCCGAAAAAAAGCCACATTCGTGAGCAGGTGAATGCCAGGCTTGGCCGCTGCTGCATTTGGCGCGGATGCACTGGCGCGTGCAGGGTCATAAACCTCGTAGTAGAGCCGCAAATGCTGTCCGGAAGAAAAAACGTGAGTCACGTTGGGAATGATCTCCGAGCCGTCGCGAACGAGCGGGCTGGGAGTCCCGCCTTTCTTTGCAGGCTGCAGTTGACTGGCGAGAACAATCGAACTCATCTTCAGTGGTTGCGACTTGAGGTCAGGCACGTCCAGATCGGTTTCGAACGAGCCCATTCGTCCGGTTTGGTTTTCCCTCACGACAAACTTGAGGTGAAACTTGCCGGGGGGCAGGCTCAGGCCAGTGTCATACTGCACATTCTTTTTCTGCACTTCTGACGAAGTATCCACAGCAAGTTTGACGGTGTCGCGAATTTGAGTAACTGGGTGATGCTGGCCGTCGGTCACGAGGCCAATGACATCGAGCGTTGCCTTGTCGCGGTCGCTGCTGCGAGTGAAGGGAATTTCCGATCCCGGCACTACGAGCGAGATGGGAATGTAAAATTTGTTGGTTTCCACGCGAAAGTAGGCGGTGCTCAGATAAAGTGGCAGGTCCGTCGTGGGCAGTTCGGAGGCGAGTTCCTGCTGAAGTTGAAGCTCCTTATCTTCCTGAGTGGAATGTTTGTAATCCGCGGGCGCGTAGTAGCCGCGACGGTAGTCAATCTTCACGCCGGGGACGTTCACCTTAACTGTAATGCGGCGGTAGCGCCCGTCCCTGGCGGGATTCGTGCTGCGATAGCCAACCAGATAGTAAGTCGACGTATCTTGCTGCACTCCCTTAAAGACCTGGCCGAAGTCGTTGGAATCGAGGAATGCGCGTCCACCCGTATCGCTGGCCAGCGTAACCAGCGTCTCTTGCGTGGTGAAGTTGGAGTTCAGTGCGTTGATTGTGGCTTGACCGGAATATGCGGAAGTGCCGCGCAGGCTGGCGTTCTGTGCCTCTCCGCCGGCGACCAGCGCCTGCAGGCCGCGCATATCCATGGTGTAGATCGACAGGTTCGCCCGCACTGCCGCATTTGTGGCCGCCCGCAGTTCTGACTGATTTTCGATGCCGGTTCGGTCCATGCCGCTGGAGAAGTAAATTAGCGATTTCTTCTGGTCGACGTGAGAAAGTTTTTCAGCCACCGAGCGCAACGCCTCGAGTCGACGATCGGTATTGAAGATGTTGAATTCCGTATCGTCCGCGGTGAATGGTTGTCCGCTGTCAGGCGTGCCTTCGGTCGTACCCGTAGTGCCTTCCTCGAAGCCCTGGCCGCTACCGGAACTGAAAGCTTGAATCTGCTTTTTGAGTAAATCGCGATCGCCGGTGAAATCCTGGTTCACCAGCAGCGCGCTTCCCAGCGAAACAATTGAGACCAGATCTGCTGGGGCCATCTGAGTGTCGACATAGTGCTGCGCAGAGGTCACCGCGCGATCAATCTCGTCCGGCTCCATCGCCGATAGATCGAAGAACAGAACGATGACCCGGCGATCTTTGAACTGGTTCTGATTCTGCGCACCGGCAGCGGGAGGCGCCGCTCCGGCCGGGCTTGCCGGCTGAGACAACGGGCTCGGAAGCGCTTTTGCCTGAGCTACATCTTGCGTCGCCACAGCGTCGACGTCCTCCACATCGAAGGAGTCAACTTTCTGCGGTTTGTTGTCCTCGAGGATCGTGAAGTCCTGGGGCTTGAGCCCGCGGACAAAATGTCCATTCTTGTCTCTGACCGTTACGTTCACCAGCACCAATTCGCTCTGCACGCGAAAAGTGTAATCGGTCGCTTGCTGTGCGGGCAGGGAAGAGCACACCAGGGCAAACTGCAGCGACGTCGCCAAAATCCTGCTCGCCCATCGGCTCGGAATGGAAGTCATATCAGCTCTCCCCTCAAAAACGGAACCGGGCGGTCATCGTGATTTGCCGCATGCCGCCAACTGCCGTGACCCTCCCAAACGTCGGCGAGTTGAACGTGGTATCTATCGACGAGTAATTCGGTATGTTGAAGATGTTGGTAGCTTGCGCTCGAAATTCCAGCACGCGCGATTCGTTGATCGGGATGACCTTAGTGAGCGCCATGTCGAACACTTTGCTTCCCGGCCCGATGATGCTGTTGCGGCGGGCGTCGCCGTACGGGCCAGCCGGCGGCGCGAACGCCGCCGTGTTAAACCATTTCGCGATCGAGGGATTTGAAATGCTGACCGATTGTCCCGGAACCACATCGGGACGAAGTGTGCCGTTGGTGCCGCGGTTCACGTCGGCAGAATCTCCCAATAGCCGGGGCGTGAAGGGTAATCCAGATGCGATGGCCCAGTCGCCACTCCACTGCCAGTCGCCGAAGATGGCCCGCAGCGAGGTATTTCCGGTGAGCCAGCGCTTGTCGTGTCCAAAAGGCAGCTCCAACAAATAATCCGCCGTAAACTTCTGCGTCTGGTTGAAGCTGGAGAGCCCGCGCTCCGCCGAGATGTCAAGAGCATTCTGCGCCACGCTGTTTGCTCCGCTGCCCGCCGAGGCAGACGCGCCCCCACCGGCAGCGCCCGTGCCTCCGGCGCCCAGGCCAGCACTGCCCGAGCCCGAGGTGGCTCCCGCTCCGATGGATGACGCATCATCGATCGACTTCGAGAAGGTGTAGAGTCCTCCGATCGAGAAGCCGTTCGACAAGCGCTTGCGCAGGCGCACCGATCCTGCGTTAGCTTCGGAATCGCCCACGGAATTCTCGTAGGTGAATGCCTGTGCGTTCGCGATCAAGAGCCCGGTCGGAGTCCGGTTGGGAGCTTCCAGAATGTCGAGATTGGTGCCCTTCGTCCCCGTGTAGTCCAGGTTGAGCAACAACGTCGGTCGCAGCTGCTGCTGAATGTCCAGATTGCGGATCTGCACATACCCAAATCGATAGTTCGGATCGACCGCGTAGCTATTGGTGATTGCGCCTTGTGCCGGTGTTGGAAAGCCGTTCGCCAGCGTGAGGTCTCCAGGAGTGGTTTGGATGTTGGTTTCGGCTGTCGAAAACGGGGGCTGGAAGGCAAGTTGCTGCGCGATCGTCTGGTATGCGCCGGTGTTGTAGTTGATGCCATATCCTCCGCGCACAACAGTCTTCGAAAAAGGTTTCCAAGCAAACCCGACGCGGGGTGCAAAAGCTTTACGGTTCGGCCGAACCAGGCTGTCGGGCAGATCTCCGCTGTAGGGCCCGCGCTGTCCGGGTAACACGACGGCAACCGCCGGTGTGCCCAGCGCCGGATTGAGCACGCCCGGCGAAAGATCCAGGTTCGCGATCAGATTGTTTTCTTCCGTCAGCGGCGAGACGTATTCGTAGCGAACGCCGAAGTTCAAGGTCAGATTCCCACTCACCTTCCATTCATCCTGCGCGTACAGATCCCAATAGTTTCCGTGAAAATGGTAGCTGTCTTCGCCAAACTCCACCGAAGTCGACTGTGGCAGTCCCAGCAGAAAATCGGCAAAGTCATATCCCGAGCCAGCCACAGGCTGTCCTCCAACGATCTCGGAAGTATTGAGGCCGGTAAAAATGAACGAGCCGCGCGCATTGCTGCTGGCTTCGGTATTGAGCTGGACGCGCCGGAAGTCGCCGCCCCACCGCCAACTGTGCTTGCCGTGAGTCCACACGATATAGTCCGAAAATGTGTAGGTCTGGTTGCGCAGGAGTTGCGGATTTATGTCCTGAAGGCTGTTGAAATTGGTAAACGAAAGACCGGGCAGTCCCCAATCAAACGGATTCGTCGAAACTCCGTTGATTCCCAGCGCACTGTCGACGTCATCGTTAAACGCGTAGAGATTTTGCGTGCGCGTCCGGCTGCGATTGAAGTCGAAGCGCAGGCTGTTGGTGAGCTTTCCGACGCTCTTCACGAAGCCGATGGGCACGTCAAAACTGCGAACGTTGGTGCTGCCCCCGACGCTCGGGAAAGGATTCGTAATATTGGAGGCCGACCCGTGATAGTGAAAGCCGAAGGTCAGATTGTTGCGCGGAGCACCCCGTCCGCCGCGGCGTCCCGGCGCGGGTGCAGCGCCGATGGTGTGATTGATGCGCACGTTCAGGTCATCGCTGTCGCTGGTCTCGGAGGTCACATAATGAAAAGTCTGGTAGGTGCCGGGCAGATTCGGCATAGGGACGTATGCCAGCAATCCTGTCGCAACCGGGCTGATCTGCGGGATCGTATTATTCAGGAAAGGAGCGTTAGTCGCGGGATTGTAAATCTCCACCGGTTGTCCTGCTTCCGTTCCTGAGGTGTAAGTGGTCTGTGAGAAGTTTCCTTCCCGCTCCAGCAGGGTGGGCACGGTCGAAAACTGATCGAAAGGATTCTCCCCGCGCTTGCCGTTGTAATTGACGAAGAAAAAAGTCTTGGTTCCACCGTGATAGATCTTTGGAATGTTCAGCGGTCCGCCAATGGAACCGCCAAAGCTGTTCTGCAAATATCCTGGTTTCGTCGCGGGTTCGCCGGCGAGCGCATAAGGTGATGCATTGAGGGCCGAATCGCCGACGCCATAGTAGATCGAGCCGTGAGGATGATTAATGTCAAACCCGCGCCGTCCGGTGATGGTCATGGGTCGTCCTCCACCACCGCCGCCAAACCCACCCCCACCTCCGAATCCGCCGCCGCCTCCTCCAAAACCGCCGCCTTGCTGGCGGGCGTCATTGATGCGCTGCTGCAGTTCGTCTCCGCTCATTGAGTTGAGGGAATTAGAGTTGTTTCCGGAAACCGCAATGGATTCGGTTGCGCTGTTTGGATCAATCCCCGGAACCGGCATGCCCGAAGGGACGACATCGCTGACGCCGCTCGCTCCAGAGTCCTGCCCCGCCGCTCCCTGCATCGCAGAAAGACTCTGAAATCCGCGCTGGGCGGCAGTCGGTGCGCCGGGCCTTGTAGGCTGAGCGCTCGCCTCTTGTGATCGTGATTGCAGCGTCAGTACAAAGTTCTCCTGCGCATCCTGGTGGGAGCCGTCGATTGCGACTTTGCGCGTAGCGTTGGCAAACGCAATCATCTGCACCCGCACGGTGTAGGAACCATACGCCGGAACGGTCGCGGAATAGCTGCCGTCCACATCAGTCCAGACGGAGATTTTCCGGGCAGGAATCTGCGGGTCGGACGATTCTAAAGAGACGGAGACAGCCGCCCCTGGAATCGGCATGTTGCCAGACCGAACGACGCCGTGAATCGTCCCGCCCGTGGCCGGCGTAGACGGAGTTGGTGCGGGCGGACTTTGCGCGCGCGCGCAATCGAAGAAGAGCGACAGCGTCAGGCTCAGCAGCAGTGGCCGGCACACCAGCCTGCGCGATGCGATCATTAGCCATCCCCTCCCAGTCGGCGCCCTGTCCCCTTTGATGCGATCATAATTCGGATACTCTCGAATATGACGGTAAAGTTTTGTCTGTTCGTTTTGGTCAAATATCGAGTAAAGATTCGTAAAAGTTGCGGCTCTTGCAGAACTCCAGGCTCATAATATGGTTCATACCAACAGACCCAAACCAATTCAGGAGGCACCATGTTCAAACATAGTTTGCTCGCGCTCATGCTGGCGGGAGTTGTCTGCACTGCAGCACCCGTCGTTATGGCTCAAGATAGCGGCGCACCCCCTCAACAGTCCGGTCCCGAGGGCGCTCCGCCGGAACATGGGCGCGGCGGCCACATGGATCCTGAGATGCGGACGAAAAGGCTGACGAAGGAATTGAAGCTCACCTCCGATCAGCAATCCAAAGTGCTGGACATCTTGAAGTCGACACAATCGAAAATGCAGGACCTGCGATCGGATTCCTCAGTCCCGCAAGAGGATCGCCGATCGAAGATGATGGAAATCCACAAGGCGTCAGACGACCAGATCCGGGCGCTTCTCGATGCCGACCAGCAGAAGAAATTTGATGCGATGCAAAGCAGGCACGAACAGTGGCAGGGACATCCCCAGGGTGGACAGGGCATGAGCGCGCCGGACTCCAGCCAGCAGAAGTAGGCGAGGATGGTTTGTCGGGAGGGCGCTTTCGGCGAGGCGAAAGCGCCCTGAAGTCCGACTCGGCCGGACCCACGGCGCTGCCACTGCCTGAATCCCGCGCGAGTCAATTCGGCCGAACGACCGTCGGTGTCCATCTCAGAGCAGCGACGACATGCCGCGCGATCATTAGGTCCTCGTTGGTCTTTACTACCCGTACTTTTACCCGGCTTTCGGGCGAAGATATCAATGCCGCGTTCGCTTCATTGGTGGCCGCATCCAGGCGTATGCCTAGAAAATCCAAGCCTTCGCAAATCTGTTTGCGAACGGCCGGTGCGTGCTCTCCAATTCCTCCGGCAAACACAAGCAGGTCTAGCCCACCAAGAACGGCGGAGTATGCGCCCACGTACTTCTTCGCGCGATAGCAGAACGAATCCACCGCTTGCCCGGCCCTCGGATCACGGGAAGCGTTGTCTAA
>JBELAE010000308.1:0-6976 GCA_049509155.1 Candidatus Sulfotelmatobacter sp. | reverse complement strand
CAGGAGCAGCAGGTGGGATTCCATTACCTGTCGAAATAGCGCTGTGAACAGGCTCCTTGTCACAATGTTCTGCCTGCTCACTCTCCCCGCCATAGCAGCGGATCGTTGCACAATTGTTGCTGGCCAAGGCTGCGGCGAACTCAGGGTCGGCAAGTCAAAACAATCCGATGTCTTTCGCAGTGACGGCGATGAGAAACGCTATCACGATGATGGTCTTGACCTAAATTTTGGTAAGGACGGCGTTCTCGGCACGCTGGTGATCGGAAATTCCGCCTATCGAACCAACCTGGGCCTTGCGGTTGGCGACGATGAGGAAAAAGTAAGGCGGGTTTATGGCATTCCCCAGAAGGTAGAGCGATTTACGCTATCGAAGGGCGAAAATGAACCGATCGGGTTTGTAGGCGATCGGACGCTTGAATATCCAGGAATAGGGTTCATTATCGTAAAGAAGAAGGTTTGGTTGATCCTCGTTATTCCTTAATGAAAGATCGGTGTTCCATGAAACCCCTGAAATTTGAGAAGGTTATGGGTGGTGGGCCGGCGGGAATCCGTTCGCCGCGTAGCCGGCCATCAGGAACGAAGAGGGGTTATGACCAAAGCCGATCTGATTGACGAAGTCTCGCGTTTGGCGGAACTTACGCGGAAAGACAGCGAAGTGATCGTGGAGACCATCTTTGACAGCGTGGTGCGCTCGCTGCGCGCCGGCGACAAGATCGAGATCCGCGGCTTTGGCAGTTTCCGCACCCGCCAGCGCAAGCCGCGGGTCGGGCGCAATCCCAAGACCGGCGAGCGCGTGGATGTCCCGGCCAAGAAGATTCCCTTCTTCAAGCCCAGCAAGGAATTGAAAGATCTGGTCAACGAGAGCGCCATTACCGCGGCGGCGACTGCGGCAACTCCCGCCCCGCCGACCACTTCGACTCCTCCGACGGCGTAGCGGATACTAGGTTCAGTCGCAGAAACGTTGCTGGCTACTTCTGTTTTTCACTGATAGGAAATGTTGCACTGCCTGAGCCACGCTGCGCGCGGCGGACAGCCGGGGGCGGCTGTCCCCACATAAAACTTCCTGACCTCAACCGTCCTCGCATAAAGCTGCGCGCGCTTTACAGCTTCGTTCCCAGATACAGGTCGGCAACTTTCAGCGCGAGTTCCTCGGGATTGATATCCACTCGGTTGGCCAGGACGATGATTGTTAATTTTTCGTCAGGAAAGCGCTGGATCGTCGTCTGGAACCCAATGGTGTCGCCGTTGTGCGACATGCGCCTGTGGACCTGATTTTGGCGATCTTGATAAGGATCAAGAACCCATCCGAACCCGTAACTTACGGACCGACCCTCGGAAGATTTCGCTGGGCCGTCGGTTGGCTGCACCGGAGTCAGCGCCGGCTGCATTTCCGCCGCGCTCAGCAGCGTGTGCTCGCGCAGGGCGCGGTCCCATTTCGCCAGGTCGTCGAGTGATGAATAAATGCCGCCGTCGCCCAGCACGGCGGAAGTCGGGCTCTGATCGGTTTCGCGCCAGGCGACTTTGTCTTTTTCGTTCTGACCGTCCTGGCCATGCTGACCGAGCAAGCTGTGCCCATAGGCGCGGTGCTGTACTTCGTTCTTGCCCTTCTCATAGGCGACGGTGTTCTTCATCTTCAGCGGGACGAAGATTCTTTCGCGCAGAAACTCGCCGAAGCTCCTGCCGGAAACTTTTTCCACGATCATTGCCAGCACCGCATAACCGGAGTTGCTGTACTCCCACTTCGAGCCCGGCGGAAATTTGCCGCTGCTCTGCTGCTCCAACAGCTTCAGCACGCCCGCATCCAGAATCTGCGGAACTTTTTCGGGCGGCGTGTCAGCATACTGCTTCATCAGGTCCTCGTAGTCCTCAAGTCCCGAAGTATGGTTGAGCAGATTGCGGACAGTAATGGCTCTTCCGTACGCCGGAAATTCAGGAAAAAAATCGGTGAGGTGATCGTCGTAATGCAGCTTGCCGTCGTGCACCAGCAGCATGATGCACGCCGCAGTGAACTGCTTGGTGAACGACGCCAGCCGGAAATTCGTTTTCGCATCGATGGGCCGCAGCGTGCGCAGATCGGTTACGCCGTATCCGCGATGAAACACGTCCCGACCCTCGCGGACGACCAGCACAGCCGCTCCGGGCGCGTTGCTGGACTTCAGGGAAGAAAAGATCGCGTCCACCTGCGCCGGTGAAACCTGAGCTGAAGTGCGCTTAACAAAAAGCGTAGATGTCAAGAAAGTGAACGCAAAAACGAGCAGCGTCGTTTTGAATATCGTCTTCACGGATTCTTCGCGGAAAACCTGGACCTCAGGATTTTCTCACGGCTCCCTACGGTCTAAGCAGGTTCGGCCTCGCCCACGCACTCGTACCCCCATCGCACACTCCATAGTGCGATGCCGCATATCAATAAGCTCCAGAAGGGAGTAGGGTTGAGATGTCTCGTCTAGCATCTTCCCGCCGCGCCTGACCGGTGACGGTTCCTTGCGAAAATCAGATGCCTTTACGCTGCGCAAGGAGCCTTTATGGCCAACAAGGCCCGTCTGTCCGCCAAGTCCGCTCCGAAGTCACCGCCCACGGACGGCGACGGCAATCCCATTCACAACGAGATCCTGCTCGGCTTGCCAGCTAAAGAATTCGACCTGCTGATTCCCCAACTGGAGTTCGTGCGGTTAAAGACTCACCACGTACTGCACGAGCCCGGCGACACGTTGAAGTCCGCCCACTTCTGCAATAGTGGCCTGGTGTCGATTCTGAGCGTCTTCCCCGATGGAAAAAGTGTGGAAGTAGGTCTGGTGGGCAAGGAAGGTTTGATCGGGATCCCTCTGGTAGTGGGCTTTCGCAGCGCCCCGACGCGGGCCATCGCACAGATTGAGGCTACCGCGTTCCGGGTCAGCGCCGAGACACTGATCGGCCTGCTGCCCCAGTGCCCTGTGCTGGAGCGGCGATTACAGCAGTTTGCCCAGGTCATGACTATGCAGACCACGCAGATCGCCGCCTGCAACCGGCTGCATGAAGTGAATGAGCGCCTGGCGCGATGGCTGTTGATGAGCTGCGACCGGATTGGATCGAATGTCGTGCCCTTGACGCAGGAACTTCTGGCTCAGATGCTCGGAACTCGCCGCTCCAGCGTGACCGTAGCGGCGGGAATGCTGCAGAAGGCGGGACTGATCGCCCACGCTCGCGGCGAAGTGAAAATTGTCGACCGGCGAAAACTCGAAGAAGCGTCCTGCGAATGCTACGAAATCATGGGCTCGCAGATCGCGAAATGGCGTAAAGAAGCGGAATAGCCGGGCGCGGTTCCCGGGCGGAGTTTGTGCGCCTTTCGGGCAAATAGCTTTGCGTGCGCTAGCGAACCCTCCCGAGTCACTTAGGGAACTGACAAGCTCTCGGGATTTTGGCTACGATCGGAGAATTAGATTCCAGGCGTCGTTACCCTCCGCCGCCCATCCCCGACAGGAGTCCGCACATGTCGGATATTCGCCTCGATCTTGCCGTTCACGAGTTCGCCTGCCCGCATTGCGAGAGCCAGACGCAACACCCCTGGCCCGGCTCCACAATCCTGTTTTCCACGGCCAAGTGTGAGCACTGTGGCAGGGAGTTCCTAGTGGTCCAAAACAAACCGTGGCTGGGCGACAACGGAGCGAACGGGCGGTCGCTATAAAGTCGCGGGCCCGTAGTTAGCGCTCGCGCATTCCCACCACTCCCATCATCCTCCCAGTTTTTCCTTTTTCGGCGCGGTAGGAAAACAGCAGTTCCGGGTGACAGTTGGTGCAGAGCGGTGAGGCCTCAATATTTTTCTTCAGCAAGCCTGCGGCCAGCAACTGCCGCCGGTTCGCTTCCACCAGGTCGAGAAATATCTTCTTCGGCAAGTTGCTGTGTCCGGGAGCGCGGGCGGTTAGAAACAGCAGCGGATATTTTTCCCGCACCGGATCAGACTCTTTGACTTCGCGAAACAGGCTGGCCCCATACTCGAACTGCGATTCGAATTTGGTGCGAACCTCTTCTCCGACTTCATAGCAGCAGCCCTGAATCCCCGGACCAATCGCGGCTTTCATATTCCGAGGCAGGCTGCCGAAACGGCGATGCATTTCGCCGACACCTTTCTCGACGATGCGCGTGACCGTCCCGCGCCAGCCCGCGTGAAACACGCCCACGACATGCCGCTTGACGTCGACCAGAATCACCGGCAGACAGTCGGCGGTCTGGATCGCCAGCAGCAGGCCGGGAGTCGCCGTGATCAGGCCATCTCCCGTCATTGGCCCTTCCCCGATCAAGTCGGGATTCGAATCGACGCAGCGAATGATGTCGGAATGAATCTGACGCAAGGTGACCAGCGGCCAGATAGAAAGAGAGCGGGAACTGGCAGCTTTGTCCGAAGCGTGGCGATGCTTGCGCACGACCGCTCCCACCTCACGCAGAAATGCAGCCCGGTTCCGCTCCACCACGGCTTTCATGTCGTCCTGGGTGAAACCCAGATTGAGCTCACCCCTGCCATAAGCACGGGACGACCCACCCGCGCGCGTGGAAAACCCATGCACCAGCCACGGAATCTGGCTCAGAAGATTGGCGTGAAGAACAGTGAGTTTGCTTTTGTTTGGAGCCCGGGTCGGCACACAGCAATGTTACCTGAAGCCGGATATGTGGAGCGGACACCCCTGTCCGCTGCCTTTGCTTTTGTTTTTGTTTCTTGCTCTTGTTATTCTTCTTGTCCTCGTTCCCGATCCCAACTGGCTTCGGAACACCAACACCAACTTCAAAAGCAAAGGCAGCGGACAGGAGTGTCCGCTCCACAACTCTCAAGCCAGTTGCCCCGGCCCCAGCCACTCCGCTATAGTTTTATTCATGTTTACAGACTTCACCGCCACCGAGCGCTGGACGAAGAAGCCGGTGCATTGTGTCTATCAGGCGATGATCGTCGCCATCGCCACACGGCACGCCGACGCCGTGGACATCAAGTTCCTGGTGGATGGCCGCAAGGTCTGGGTAGCTTTGCCGCATCCCGCGTGGGTCGAATACAAGAAGCGCACCGGCAACGCCATCACCGACTCGCTAGCCCAGGAAATTGCCGGACATTATCTGAAGACTGCGCTAGAGACTGGCGAAGGCGGGGGTCGCGAAATGTTCTCGCTCACAGTGGAAGAAACGCTGACTCACCTCGACGCGGCGGTGGCAGGGATGCAGGCCCGGCCCGCTTGAGACGTCAGGACTTCCTGTCTTGTCTTGTTTCGCCAGATGCCATGCCTTCGACCAGAGAGCATGGCGACCCATGCCAAGGGATTACGCTCTCGCAGTTTCGCTGAGGGTATCGAGCAGAATTGCAAGGAACTTCTCAGCCGTCGCCTCCGGCGATCTCTTCAACAGGTGTTGCCGCTCGCGGAGGGAGGCCGGCAACGCGGCAGAATCCAAGTCCGCGGAAAGAACCGGGATCAGTGGCTTGCCCATGCCGATGGCAGCTCCGATCTCGAAAAAGAGATTTGGACGCTTAATGGTGTCAGGCGTGACCAGCAACGCGATAACATTGCTTTCTCGCAAGCCCTTTTCGATCCCTTCCTTCCAGGATCTTCCCAACTGAAGGTCATTGGAATCAAGCCAAACTTTCACCCCGCGTTGGTGCAACGAATTCGCGAATTCTCTCGCCCAGCCGTCGTCCGAGAAGGAATGTGAGATAAACACCTTTGGCTTGTCCATATGTCACCTTATTTCAATTCTACGCCTTCTCCACTCGACTACGGAGTTCCTTTAGATAAGTACCGATGTCATTGAGGTCGATCAGGTTGCGCTTCTTGATGAAGACAGGCATGCCTGGCCGGGACTGCAGTTCCTGCGGAGTGATTCCATGCAGAATCACCACAATCGGAATCCGGCGACTCCAAGCAGCTCCAATTTCGGCCCAGATGTAGGGCCTGTCCAGAGCCCACGGCGTAAGCAGTACGACCAGTTCGTGCGCCTTAGATAGGAACGCAAGGATTGCATCTTCGAATTCGGCTCCGGTTTCGATGTGAGCTTCATCGAGAAACGGCGTCGCACCGCAAGCTGTTATTTCGCGGGCAATTTGCTTCGCCACCCAAGTGTCGCGACTGCTGTGGCTCACAAAAACCAGCCTCTTCGGAGATGCCCGTCGGCTCATCCTCATTTTCCGCTTCAAATCACCACCGCTTCTTTGTACTCCCCAAACACCCGCCGCATCGCGTCGGAAATTTCCCCGACAGTCGCTGAAGCCTCGACCGCAGCCAGAATGCGCGGCATGACGTTCGCACCCGAGCGCGCCGCCTCTTCCACGCTCGCGAGCGCCACCTTCCACGGCCCGGCGTCCCGCTTCGCCCGCAGCGCCCGCAGACGTTCCACCTGCCGCGGTTCGAGCGCGGGATCGATGCGCTGAATCGGAATCGGCTTTTCTTCTTCCACTTCGAAGCGGTTCACGCCGACCACGATCGCTTCCTGATTATCGACTCTCTGCTGATACTCATACGCCGCATTCTGAATTTCCTGCTGCACGAAGCCGCGCTCGATGGCTTTCAGCATCCCGCCGAGCACTTCGATCTTCCCCAGATATTCCGCCGCCCGCTTCTCAATCTCATTGGTTAAAGATTCCACATAGTAAGACCCGGCCAGTGGATCGATGGTCTGCGGAGCGCCCGACTCATAGGCAATCACCTGCTGGGTGCGCAACGCGATGCGCGCCGCCTGTTCGGTGGGCAGCGCCAAAGCCTCGTCGTAAGAATTGGTGTGCAGCGACTGCGTTCCACCCATCACTGCGGCCAGCGCCTGAATCGCCGTACGCACAATGTTGTTTTCCGGTTGCTGCGCGGTGAGTGTTGAACCGGCCGTCTGGGTATGAAAGCGCAGCATCCACGACTTTGGATTCCTCGCCCTGAAATGTTCGCGCATAATGCGCGCCCACATGCGCCGCGCCGCGCGAAACTTCGCAACTTCCTCAAGGAAGTTGCTGTGCGAGTTGAAGAAGAACGACAGTCGC
>JBELAE010000307.1:0-6486 GCA_049509155.1 Candidatus Sulfotelmatobacter sp. | reverse complement strand
GCAGACGATCTGTTCGGCTATATGGCCGGCAAAGTGAAGATCGTAGGCGACATCGTCGGCCCGGTCACCCCACTAGAAGATTGGGAAAGCAAGTGATCCTGCTCGACACTCACGTTCTAGTCTGGATGGCGAGCGACCCCAAACGGCTCTCCGCGAAAGCCCGCGAAGCCATCCGCCACGCGCGCCAACACAGCGGCGTCGCCATCGCCACCATTACCCTGTGGGAACTCGCATGGCTGGCCCACAGCGGCCGCCTCCAGGTCCTGAGCAGCGTGGAAGCGTTCGTGCGGGAGACCGTGGCGCGGGTCATCCTAAAGCCCATGACCCCGGAGATTACGGCCGTAGCCGTCCGCCTGCCAATCAACTACCCCAAAGACCCCGCCGATCGCGTAATCGCCTCCACCGCCATCGTCGAAGGCATGCCCCTGGTCACCGCCGACCAGCAAATCCGCCGCTCCAAAGCCGTCGAAACAATATGGTAACGGGCAACTGATAGCTGCCAGGGGGGACGTTCTAGCGTCTCAAAACGATACACCTCGAGCGCCCGTTTCCCCCCATCCAGCCGCTCCGCTGCCCAACTGCCGATATTTCGGCAGCCCGCAACCTCAACAATCCACATCATTTATACGTGTGCATATTAATTTGTACATACATTCTTGTTAATAAGAATGTTCCTGCAGGAACATTTCGCAAAATCGCAGTTATGTTCCTGCAGGAACATTTCCCTACCCAAAGCTGCCCGCTGCCCGCCCCAACACGAGGCTCGGATATAATATCTAGGCAAGACCAAGGAGTCCGCATGGCAATCCAGAAGACCGACAAGATCTGGCACAACGGCAAGCTCATCAACTGGGACGACGCGACCATCCACGTCATGTCGCACGTCATCCACTATGGCTCTTCGGTCTTCGAAGGCATCCGCTGCTACGACCTGCCCACAGGCCCGGCCATCTTCCGCGCCGACGAGCACATGCAGCGCCTGCTCAACTCCGCCAAGGTCTATCGCATCGACGTCGACTTCACCCGCGACCAGCTGGTCAAGGGCATGCTCGCGACCGTCAGCCACAACGGCACCTGGCCCTGCTACGTCCGTCCGATCGTCTTAAGAGGATACGGCGAGGCCGGCGTGAACCCCTTCAACTCGCCGACTGAGGTCTACATCATCAACTATCCATGGGGAAAATATCTGAGCGGTGAGGGCGAAGGCTGCGACGTGTGCGTGTCTTCCTGGACGAGACTCGCGCCCAACACGCTGCCCGCCATGGCCAAGGCCGGCGCCAACTACATGAACTCGCAGCTCATCAAGATGGAAGCCATCGTCAACGGCTACGTGGAAGGCATTGCGCTCGATGCCGCCGGCTTCGTCAGCGAGGGCTCGGGCGAGAACCTGTTCCTGGTGCACAACGACAAGCTGATCACCGCGCCGCTCGGCAACTCCGTGCTGCCCGGCATCACCCGCGACTCGGTGCTGCAGATCGCGCGCGACCTGGGCATCGCAGTCGTCGAGCAGATGATTCCGCGCGAGATGCTCTACATTGCCGACGAGGCCTTCTTCACCGGCACGGCCGCGGAAGTCACCTCGATTCGGTCGGTCGACAAGATCAAGGTGGGCAAGGGCGCGGGCATTGGCCCCATCACCAAGGCGCTGCAGAAAGAGTTTTATGCCATCGTGCGCGGCGAGAAGACCGACCGCCACGGCTGGCTCACGCCCGTCCCCGTCACCAGCAAAGCCGGCAGCAAGCAGCCGGTCGGCGTATAATTTGCACCGTTGCAGTTTGCGTGTTCATCCAGTCCGAGGGGCGCGAGTAGCGCCCCTTTCAAGCGTTTTAGCCCGGAAAAAACATAACAGCCTCACCGAAGGAGAAAACAATGTCCCAGCAAATTACTCCTGAATTTGTCCTCGGCTTTCGAGCGGTCATGCTCGACGGCTTCAAGCGCGAAGCGGAAACCACTAGGAAAGTAATCGCCGCCATCCCCGACGCGAAGTCGGATTATCGTCCGGACCCGAACGCGCGGACGGCGAAGGAACTGGCGTGGCATCTGGCCAATACTGACGTTCAGTTTCTGGACGGGATTGCCGGCCTGAATTTCAAGATGGAGAATCCAGAGCACAAGCCGCAGACTGCGGCCGAAGTGGCTGCCTGGTATGACGAGCACGTGAAGCGCGGCATTGCGCGCATCGAGGCGATGTCGGCCGAGCAGTTGCTCACGCCCGTGGTCTTTTTCGGCGTGTTCAACATGCCGTCAGTCTTTTATCTTGGATTTCTGAACAACCACAGCATCCATCATCGAGGGGAGCTGGCGACCTACTTGCGGCCCATGGGATCGAAGGTGCCGTCGATCTATGGCGGTAGCTACGATGAGCCGTTCAACCCGCCGGCTGCGGTGGATGAAACTGCGGCGTAGTTTTAGTAATTACACATTTGCAAGTACAAACAAAAGCCGCCCAAACGGGCGGCTTTTGTTTTTCGTCCTTTAGGGCTGACTTCTTGCGAGCAGGTGGATTTACTCTGCGCTGCCGGGGACCGCGGCCGCAGCGGCGTCGAAGCCGATTTTGGAATGGGTTCCGTCGCAGAACGGCTTGTTGGTGGAAGCGCCGCAGCGGCAGAGGGCGATTTTTTCTCCGGCTTCGATCTTTTTGCCGCTGGCGTCGACCAGATTTACTTTGCCGGTGACCAGGTAGGGGCCTTTGGGCAGAATCTGAATGGTTGGATCGGACATGTTTTTCTCCTTTTATTTGCAGTGGGTTTTGGACGAATGTTGAATATCCTAATTGTCTTGTGGGTTAAGGTCGCTTACAAAATCGGCAACGCTTTCGGACTCCGCCGCAGGGCCTAAAGGCCATTTTCCCTGAGCCACGGTTCGGCACGGCTGAAGCCGTGCCCTGATACGAAGCCAAAGATTAGCCGTATTATTTGCAGTTGGTTTTGGACGATGTTGAATATCCTAATTGTCTTGTGGGTTGAGGTCGCTTACAAAATCGGCAACGCTTTCGGACTCAGCCGCAGGGCCTAAAGGCCATTTTTCCCTGAGCCACGGTTCGGCACGGCTGAAGCCGTGCCCTGATACGAAGCCAAAGATTAGCCGTATTATTTGCAGTGGGTTTTGGACGAATGTTGAATATCCTAATTGTCTTGTGGGTTAAGGTCGCTTACAAAATCGGCAACGCTTTCGGACTCAGCCGCAGGGCCTAAAGGCCATTTTCCCTGAGCCACGGTTCGGCACGGCTGAAGCCGTGCCCTGATACGAAGCCAAAGATTAGCCGTATTATTTGCAGTCGGTTTTGGACGATGTTGAATATTCTAATTGTCTTGTGGGTTAAGGTCGCTTACAAAATCGGCAACGCTTTCGAACTCCGCCGCAGGGCCTAAAGGCCATTTTCCCTGGGTTACGGTTCGGCACGGCTGAAGCCGTGCCCTGATACGAAGCCAAGCGCGATGTCATTATGCAACGGAGTGCGCGGGTTCGGCTGCCAGTTGCTGGATGTGTGCAATCGCGGCTGCCTTGGCGGTTTCTGCCTGGGGGCCGGGCTTCTGATTCTCGGCGTGGATGAAGGTCACGTCGGTGAGTCCGATGAAAGCCAGGATGTGGCGCAGATAGGGCTCCTGATAGTCGAAACGTGCGGTGGGCGTGCTGGGACGATAGGCGCCGCCGCGCGAGGTCACGACGTAAACTTTCTTGCCTTTCAGGATGCCTTGCGGTCCGGCTGCGGCGAACAGCACGGTTTTGCCGACGCGCACCACCTGATCGATCCATGCCTTCAGGGACGCGGAAATGGCGAAGTTGTACATGGGTGCGCCGATGACGATGGTGTCGGCCTGAATTAGTTCGTCGACCAAGAGGTCGGAGAGTTTGAGGACCTGCTTCTGCTTGGGGGTGAGGGTTGCGGGATCGGAGTGAATCGCCTGCACCCATTCATCGGTGATGTGAGGAAGAGCGGTGGTGGTCAGATCCCGTTCGATGACAGTCCCCGTGGGATTCTCGTGCCGCCATGCTTCGACGAAGTGGCCGGTAAGCTGGCGGGAAACTGAGTTGCGGCGCGCGCTGGAATCGATGCGAAGTAACTTCATGGGAAAGCCTCCGAATTCACTCCAATAGATGAGGCGGCTGCGCGGTGGTTACAATAAATAAGTCTTAGCTCTTTCCATAGTAGGAACTCTAGAGTAACCTAGTAACTATGGCAGGTGGAACGCAGGGGCGCCCAACAATTTACTGGAGGTCGCTTCGCTACCCGGCGCGGTCGCTAGGCAGCGCCGATTGCGACAGAAACAGCAGGTCCCTCCGCTCCGCCGTCGCTGACGCTCCGGCTCCGGTCGGGATGACAGGAGTGTTAGTTATCACGCGCTCTATATGAGACGATCCGCTCAAACTCAATCTCCGTGCGCGATCAGCGGGCTGCTGGAAGTGTTGACGCGGCCGTGGACGATGCACATTCTTTGGGCTCTCAGCACGAACGGGCCGACGCGATTCGGGGTGTTGCGGAAGAACGTGGCGGGAATTTCCTCGCGGGTTTTGACGGAGCGGCTGCGCACGCTGGAGGACAAGGGATTCGTATTCCGGCATTACGAGCCGACGATTCCTCCGGCGGTGACTTATGGGATCACGGAGCGCATGAAGGACATTCAGAAGGTGCTGGCGCTGCTGGAGGGGCTGGCGCGGAAGTGGAGCGCTGAGGGAGCAAAGGTTGCGGGCGGGCATGGAAGTTCGGCCCACGCGCACAGCGCCATGCGTTGATTGCTGATTGTGGTTTTTCTTTCGTCCCTTCGGGTTGGCCAGACGAAAATCCGCACAGGCTTGCACGGGTGCGAGGGATAGCGGCTCTGCATCCCAGGGGTGCGCTCCTGTCGACGGCATCGGCGCGCTGGCCGTCGTAAGGTCCCTCGCCCGGCTACCGCCGCGCTCAGGATGACATTGGGCGGGCGATGACGTTGGAATTGAAACGACCGAAAAATCGGGTGACCGCCGGTTGGAACTACGGTTGGACCGTCACGCCCTTCCAGAAGGCAATGCGATCCTTGATCTCAGATGCCGCGGCGGAGGGATCGCGGTAGACCCAGGCTGCGTTCTCATTTCTCCGGCCATTTACGTCAAGGCTGTAGTAGTTCGCCGTACCTTTCCAGCCACAGACGCTGGTGTGATCGCTGGGCTTGAAGTACTGTGTGGCAATCGAATCCTGTGGGAAATAGTGATTGCCCTCGACCACCACCGTATCGTTGCTCTCGGCTAATACCGCGCCTTCCCAGATAGCCTTCGCCATATGTTTTGCCTCGCTCTCGTGAACAAACCTTGCAGCCAGTGATCATGATTCCACGAACGAGGCGGTGGTCACAAGGCAAAGTGTCAGCTTAGAGGATACCGCGTCTGCTAAAACGGTTGTAATCCGGCGAGCAAACTCATTGAGCTTGAGGTGAAATCTTCCAGGCTGTGCGCAGGGCGTCGGCGGTGAGGGACTGGTTCATCTGGCGGCACAGGGCAGCGGAATCTGAATCATGGGCCACACGGCATTCGTCCTCGTCTCGCAGGAGAGGAACCAGTGCGATCTTGAGCTTGTCGGGGTTGCCGATCTTGCGGACGAGTGAGCCCTCGGGAAAGTGACCGAAGGAAACAGAAACGCCGTAAGCCTCGGGATGAGGATTGTTGGGATTATTGACCATTGCGACCGGGAAGTAGGGCGGCGGATTTTTCGCGGCAGAGCCGGATTCGCCTTGGAAGTAAGTCTCGGATTGGAAGACGTCGGGATGGCCGGATAGGGTTCCGGCACCGAGTAGGTAGATATCTTTTCCGCACACGTTGTTCCACTGCGCGGCTGGATCGGTGACCGCGATGCCGTATCCGTCCCATTTGTCGAACCAGTCGATTTGATCGTCCCAGCGGGCGAAAAAGAACGTTCCGGACACGTCGGTCCGCGTCGTCAGGCTGCGCATGACCTCGGTGGTGGGGCGGTGGCTGAAGCTTGAACGAGCGTAGGTCACCAACAAACATACCTCCATTTCGGGTACGGGTTTGCCGGTGACGGCGTCCACTACGGTTCCGGAGATCGACGGGGTTCCGATATGAAAGGGGGACAGGCTATCCAAGAGGCCGATGGCAGTTTCAGGTGCGAGTTTCCATAGGACAAAGAGAATTACCAGGACTAAAAGGAAGTACAGCCACCACCACTTAGGTTTCGAGCGAGGTGGTGGAGGCAGGAGCGCGGCCATACCTCATTAGCAACCGAGGTCCCGAGCAAGTCAAGATGACTCGCGAAGTCAACAGATGACGAGGCGGATTCCGGCTACTGGCAGAGGGTGGTGACGTCATTCACGATGGTGGTGGCGCCGTCATAGTTCTCGGGGAGTTCGTGGGGCGCGCCGGTGATGCAGGCGGCTGACTTGGAGGAGGTGATGGCGTTATACCAGATGGTGCCGAGGGGGACGGCGGGGCCGAGGTCCTCGCTGCCGAAGAGGACTCTGACCGTTGTTTTGAAGCTGGGCTTGGGATAGTCGT
>JBELAE010000306.1:0-6497 GCA_049509155.1 Candidatus Sulfotelmatobacter sp. | reverse complement strand
CAGCAGACTCTGCAGCAACATCCGGAGATTGCGCAAGCGCTGGCCGAGTTGGCGGGAAAGATTTCCGAGGACGAGATGCAACGCCTGAATTATGCGGTCGATGGCCAGCATAGGGACGCGAAAGAAGTTGTACACGAGTTTCTACGAGGGAAGAAACTGGTGCAGTGAGGCACGGCAACGTCAGATTTGCAGCGAACCTTGCAGAGTGAGCACGGCGTGGCCTTTCAGGATGACTCGGGCGTCGGTAGGTCCACGCCTTGTTAATTCACCCCTTGTTTCATCTCTCGTCAGTTCACACCAGAGTTCGCCGCCGCGTTGCGACAATTGTCGGGCATGCAGTTGCGATTTGCCCAGACGCTCCGTCCAGTATGGAGTCAGCGCGCAGTGCGCGGAGCCGGTCACGGGATCTTCGGGCATGCCATAGCTGGGCTTGAAATAGCGCGACACGAAATCAACTTGCTCCCCTGGCGCGGTAACCGCAACGACCCAAGGATGGAGCTGTTCCAGGAGTGCGAAGTCAGGGCGCATGTTTTGGATTGCGCTTTCGTCGTCGTATACCACAATGTAGGTTGCGTTCACTTCCAGTACTTGGGAGGGGGGCGGTCCGGGGCCGAGAGCGCGGAGCAGCGCTGCCGGCGGGCTGACGCAGTTTTTCGGGAAGATCGCGGGAAAATCCATGGCGAAGATGCTGCCGTCTTTGCGGACGGTGAGGGTGCCGCTGTGGCGGGTTTCGAAGCTCAGGGTGTCGAGTTCTGGCTGTAGTAGGTTGAGCACGACGTAGGCGGACGCGAGGGTGGCATGGCCGCACAGTTTCACTTCTCCGCGTGGCGTAAACCAGCGCAATTCATGATGGTCATACTTGTGAAGGTCACCTCCGGGTACGAAGAACGCGGTTTCAGAAAGATTATTTTCTGTAGCGACTTTCCGCAGCAACTCGTCATCTAACCACGCGTCGAGAGGGCAGACCGCAGCCGGATTGCCATGGAACGGCTGGCTGCTGAATGCGTCGACGTGAAACAGCGGGATGCGCATTTTATTGATTCTAACTGGCTGATTGTGCCTGGCGCCCGGAGAGGGCGTGATAGCTGTTTGCGCGTCCCGGTTGCTTGCTCTTGTGTGGCGGTGATACCCTCTGAGGCCTCGTCTTCTGACGGCGGATGAGATGTTCCGCGGCATGCGGGCAGTTCCGCCGAGATATCAGGGTGGGTGAGCCGACATCCATCGCAGTCCGAGATGGAGTTCCGCCGCTTCGTCCGACCGAGTACGCCCAGGAGGCCCCCAATGCGCGCTGCTGAAGCCGATATCGCAGTTCGAGCAAATGTCGTCCGGCGTCCATTACTGGAACGGATTGCCGATGCCCGGCGGCGCAGTGATGCGCTCTTCGACATTGTGGGCTCTGGATCGTTGTACGAACGGCCCATACCGGAGCGTCACCGCGTCATTTTCTATGTGGGGCATTTGGAGGCGTTTGACTGGAACCTGCTGCATGAGAACGTCCTGGGGCTGAAGAGTTTTCATTCCGAATTTGACCGGTTGTTTGCCTTCGGCATCGACCCGGTGGGTGGGGGGTTGCCCTCCGACCAGCCTTCGGATTGGCCGTCGCTTGCAGCTGTGCACGACTACGTGAGCAGAATTCGCGCGGCGCTGGACGAGAAACTGGCGGACGGGAGTCTGGAATCGCGTGGCCCGACGCGCGACGGTTTTTCGCTCGACACATTACTAGACGTTGCGATTGAGCATCGCTTGATGCATGTTGAGACTCTGGCTTACATGCTGCATCAGTTGCCGCTGGACAAGAAAGTCCCGCAAGAAAATCGACTCAGCCTGGTGGATGCGCCTGTAACGCATCGAATGATCGAAATTCCGGCGGGTGTGGCGACGCTGGGACTGGCGCGTGGGAGCGGGATCTTCGGTTGGGACAACGAGTACGAGATTCACACCGCGCATGTGCCTGCGTTTGAGATTGACCAATATGAGGTAACGAACCGTCAATACCTCGAGTTCATCGCTGCCGGCGGATATGAGACGCGGGCGTTCTGGAGTGACGATGACTGGGACTGGAAGAGTTCTCGGGGGATTGCTCATCCTGTGTTCTGGACGAAGACACGCGAGGGATATCTCTACCGCGGCATGTTCGAGGAAGTTCCGCTGCCAATGAACTGGCCGGTTTATGTGAGTCATGCCGAGGCCATGGCTTACGCGCGCTGGGCGGGGAAGTCACTTCCTACGGAAGAGCAGTGGCACCGCGCGGCGTATGGCACGAACGATGGACGCGAGAGAAATTTCCCCTGGGGCATTGACGCTCCCAATCCGAGTTTCGGTAATTTCGACTTCGACCACTGGAATCCCACGCCGGTCAATGCGTTTCCGGCGGGCGGCAGCGCATTCGGGGTGCAGGACATGCTGGGGAACGGGTGGGAGTGGACTTCCACGGTCTTCGCACCCTTCGCGGGATTCGAACCTTTTCCGTTTTATCGCGGCTACTCGGCTGATTTTTTTGATGGCAAGCATTTCGTTATGAAGGGCGGCTCGGCGCGCACCGCGGCGTGCATGCTGCGGCCTACGTTTCGGAACTGGTTCCAGGCACATTACCAATATGCCTACGCAGGATTCCGCTGCGTGAATGATTCATCTGATTGAATCTGATCTGCGTAGTCACTGATCCTTGAATCACTGACGCGTCATTACTGGTTGAAGGAGTTGGCCAATGCTTGTGCATGCGATTCCCAGCGATGTTACATACGACTTTGCCGCCGATGTTCGCGCCGGATTGACCCGAACTGGGCAGAAGGAACTTCCCTCAAAGTATCTGTATGACAATGTCGGCTCGGCGTTGTTTGAGGTGATCAGTCATCTGCCCGAGTACGGGCTTACGCGGGCCGACGAGCGCTTGTTGCGGCGGCATGCGGACGAGATTGTTGACCGGGTTGCCGGGCCGGTCGCGGTTGCGGAACTGGGCAGCGGCAGCGGGAAGAAGACGCGATGGCTGCTCGAAGCTTTCTGCCGGCGCCAGCGGACATCCTACTATCCGGTGGAAATTTCGCGCTCGGCTCTGGTGATGTGCGAGCGCGAACTCAGTGACATCGATGCCATCAGTATCGTCGGATTTGAGCGTGAGTATCTGGATGGGTTGCTCGAAGTGGCGGCGTACCGCAAGAGCGGCCAGCGTTTGTTCGTGTTGTTCCTGGGCAGCACCATCGGGAATTTCGATCGCCCTGCAGGAGTGAAGTTCCTTGCCGAAGTGCGGCGTATTCTGCAACCGGGCGACTCGTTGCTGCTGGGGACGGATCTGGAGAAACCCAGCTCGCAGCTGCTGCCCGCTTATGACGACGAGCTTGGGGTGACGGCTGCCTTTAATCTGAATCTGCTGGCCCGGACGAATCGGGAACTCGGCGCCGATTTTGATTTGCGCGAGTTCGCTCATGTCGCGAAGATTAACCGCGAGGCGCGCAGCGTCGAAATGCACTTACGATCGAAGCGGCGGCAAGTCGTGAGCATTCCCGAAGCGGAAGTTGTGGTCGAGTTTCTCGAAGGAGAAACCATCTGGACGGAAAGCAGCCACAAGTACTCGGCTGACGAGATTGCCGGGATGGCGCGCAACGCCGGCTTCAGCTGCGAAACGCAATGGATCGATGAGCAATGGCCTTTTGCCGAGAACCTGCTCATCGCGCAGTAGATACCTGAAGCTTCAAGAGGCTCCGGGTTTACGCCATGCGCGCAGGTTGACGCCGCTCATTACTAAACAAAAAACGTTCGCAGGAATGAAGCCAAGTTGTTCCGTTCTGAGGCCGATGATGCAGATGAGCACGCTATTGACGCCAGCCAATGCCCAGCCTTCCCAACACCTGCGCCCCACCAAAATTGTGGACGCGACGGTTAAGACACAAGAGAGATAATCGAGCCGCAACACAGATGAAGACCTCTAGGAGCATTGTGAGTGATAGGTGCGGCGCTTGACAGTGTATGTGCCCTTTCGTTACATGACTGAGGTCACTTAGCCTGGCCCCATAATGAACTTTCCTGGTTGAGATTTAAGAACGGGAAGATTAGAAACCGATGTCTACCCAATGCAAGCACCTCGATCAGATCAAAATCAAAGCCACGACCATACATGTATGTGAGGAATGTGTTAAGACCGGCGATTCCTGGGTGCATCTGCGCCTGTGTCTGACTTGTGGACATGTGGGGTGTTGCGACTCGTCCAAGAACAAGCACGCCACCAAACATTTCCACGAGACAAAGCATCCGCTGATTCGTTCCAACGAGCCCGGAGAGAGCTGGGTCTGGTGTTATGTGGACGAAATCGAGGTTGGGTAGGTTCAAAATCAGGCTTCGAAGCCCAGTGGAAGCCGGGCTGCGAACGCGAGCGAGAAGGACGCAACCGATTAGCGGTTTCTGTATCTAATGATTTATTCCGTTCCCGATTTCCGGGTTCGACTGCTACTTCATTCCTAAGTCTGAAAGTGGGAAGTGATCTGTGGCGAAACCGATTCTACTGACGGTCGACGACGATCCCGATGTTTTGCGGGCGATCGAGCGCGATTTGCGATCGCAGTATGGAGCGGTGTATCGCGTGGTCAGCAGCGATTCGCCGGAAGCAGGACTCGATCTGCTCAAGGCACTGAAGGTTCGCAACGACGGTGTGGCGCTGCTGCTGGTGGACCAACGCATGCCGCGCATGGACGGCGTGAGTTTTCTGCAGGAAGCGCGGCAGATCTTTCCCGAGGCCAAACGGGCGCTGCTTACCGCGTACGCCGACACGAGCGCGGCGATCAGCGCTATTAATCAGGCCAGCCTCGATTATTTTTTCATGAAACCGTGGGATCCTCCCTCGGAACATCTCTATCCCCAGTTGGACGACCTGCTTGACGATTGGCAGGCTTCCTACCGTCCCGCGTTTCAGGGAATCCGGGTATTGGGCACGCGCTGGTCTCCGAAGTGTTACGAACTGCGGGATTTTCTGGCGCGCAGCCACGTGCCTTATCAGTGGATCGATGTGGAGGGCGCGGCGAACGATCCGGAAACCAAGCGATTGCTCGAAGCTCTGGGACCGGACGCGAGCAATCTTCCGGTCGTGCTGTTTTCCGATGGGACGAAAATGCTCAACAGCGTACCGGGCGAAGTGGCGCAGAAAGTGGGACTGCGCACCCACGCGGAAACCAGTTTTTACGACCTGGCAATCGTGGGTGGAGGGCCGGCCGGTCTGGCAGCGGCGGTTTACGGCGCTTCTGAGGGATTGCACACGGTCATGATTGAGCGGGAAGCTCCGGGCGGGCAGGCGGGCATGAGTTCGCGGATTGAAAACTATCTAGGGTTTCCCGCCGGGCTCAGTGGCGGCGACCTCACGCGTCGTGCGGTGGTGCAGGCGAAGCGGTTCGGAGTCGAAATCCTGGCGCCGCAGGAAGCGGTGGGCGTGCGAACGGAGGGGCCGTATCGGATCATCAAGCTGGCCGACGGCAACGAAATTTCCTGTCACGCTTTGATGATTGCCAGTGGAGTGCAATGGCGGCGGCTGGAGGCTCCGGGCATTGACCAATTGCAAGGCGCGGGAGTTTACTACGGGGGCGGGGCGACCGAGGCGTTGTCCTGCAAGGGCGAGAAGGTTTACGTCGTGGGTGGCGCGAATTCCGCAGGTCAGGCAGCGATGAACTTTGCCAAGTATGCGGAGCGGGTGGTCATGCTGGTTCGCGGCGACTCGCTGGCGAGCACCATGTCGCAGTATTTGATTGACCAGATCAAGGAGACTCCTAACATTCAGGTGTGGACCCACGCCAGTATTGCTGAGGTTCATGGCGATACGCACCTTGAGGAAATATCGGTGCTTTGCACAGACACGAGCAAAGTGGAGCGTGTGCCGGCCAGTTCCATGTTTATTTTTATCGGAGCGTTGCCGCGAACCGACTGGCTGGCGGGTACGGTGGAGCGCGACGAGCGCGGATTTCTGTTGACCGGAGCCGACCTGATGCAAGCCGGAGAGCGCCCGAAAGGTTGGGCACTCGATCGTGATCCGTTTCTCCTGGAAACCAATGTGCCGGGGATTTTTGCTGTGGGCGACGTGCGGCATGGCTCGGTGAAGCGCGTCGCTTCCGGAGTTGGCGAAGGATCAGTGGCGGTGCAGTTCATCCATCAATATTTGAGCAAGGTATAAACGTATAAATGAGCGAAGCATCGGATCTTCTGCGCCGCGTTTCAGTATTCGAAGGTCTGCCCGACGACCAGATTGAGTGGTTCCTCAGCCAGGCGCAAGAGATGCGCCTGAAGGCAGGCGATGTCTATGCGCGCCAGGGTGCCCCGGCGGACGCGATGTTTGTAATTCTTCAGGGACACCTGCAAGGGCGTGGCGAAATTCGAGGCGAATCCGTCACCTTCGATCTGGAACCGGGCGACGTCACTGGTGTGCTGCCGTTTTCGAGGATGAAGCAGTTCACGGTCAGCGGGCGCGCCGAGTCGGACAGCTTCGCCCTGCGATTTGCTGCCTCGAAGTTCCCAGAACTTGT
>JBELAE010000305.1:0-6526 GCA_049509155.1 Candidatus Sulfotelmatobacter sp. | reverse complement strand
TCCGGAGGGGACGACCGATCAGTCGATGCGGAATTTGATCTTTCCTCTCAACTGGCAGGAGTTGTTTGATTACGTTGGCTTTCCGGCGTTTTTGAAACCTTATTCTGGCGGCGGGTGGAAGCATGTGTATCACGTGCACAATCCGGAGGAGTTTTTTCAGCATTACAACCAGACGGGGCGGCTGTGCATGACGCTGCAGCATGGCGTGGAGTTTGAGGAATATTACCGGTGCTACGTGGTGGGGCAGGAGAAGGTGCACATCATGAAGTACGATCCGCGGGCGCCGCATCATGAGCGGTATGTGAAGGGGAATCCGGCGCCGTCTACTGAAGCTCTGAGGGTCAGGATGGAAAAAGATGCGCTGTCGCTGTGCCGGGCGCTGGGGTATGACTTGAATACTGTCGAGTTTGCTGTCGAGGGTGGAGTGCCGTATGCGATTGACTTTTTGAATCCGGCGCCGGATGCGGAGATTACTTCGGTGGGGCAGGAGAATTTTGACTGGATTGTGAATGCGGTGGCGGAGATGGCGGTGAAGATGGCTTTGAGTGGGGAGAATCCGGTGAAGGAATTGCGGTGGGCGGGGTTTTTGGCGGGAGGTTCGGCTGAAAAGCCGGAGAAGAAGGGTGAGCCGGAGTGGGTGGCGGCGCGGAAGCGGAAGCCGGGGAAGTAGGAATAAAGACGGATTCTGCGTGAGAACTCCCTGATGTGCCGCTGGTTCTGCGGCGCTGGTAGGGGTCCTTCGACTGCGTAAGTGCTCCGCTTCGCGGGACACTTACTTCGCTCAGGATGACAGAACGTTAGGGTGTCATGCGAAAAGGGAAAGTCGCGAAGAGTGTCGAGGAATATCTGGCGGGGATTCCGGAGCCGGCGCGGTCTACTTTGAAACATATTCGGGCGGTGATTCGGTCGGTGGTGCCGAAGGAAGCGACTGAGGTGATCAGCTACGGGATGCCGATGTTTCGGTACAACGGGATGCTGGTGGGGTATGCGGCGTTTAAGAATCATTGCAGTTTGTTTCCGACGGGGACGGGAGTGCTGGATCGGTTTGAGAAGGAACTTGTTGGGTATCGGACTTCGAAGGGGACGATTCAGTTCCCTGCTGATCGGCCTCTGCGGGACTCGCTGGTGAAGAAGATTGTTCGGGCGCGGGTGAAGGAGAACGCGGAGTGGGACTGAAGGCGTTGTTATACTGTTATGGTCGGTTTGGCCCACTTCTCGCGAAGGACGCGAGAAATTGGGCACCTGCGGTTGGGAACTGGCGGCGAACAGCAGGTTCCTCCTGGCTCGCTGCACTCGCGCGTCGGAATGACAATGAGTTTCTAAAATATGCAGCCTACTTTCACTATCGGGATTGAAGAGGAATATCAGACCATCGATCCTGAGACTCGGGATTTGCGGTCGCATATTCAGGCTGAGCTTTTGCAGCAGGGCAAGATGTTGCTACAGGAGCGGGTGAAGGCGGAGATGCACCAGTCGGTGATTGAGGTGGGGACGGGGATTTGCGACAACATTAAGGACGCCAAGGCGGAAGTGAAGATGCTGCGGCGGGGGATTGTGCGGCTGGCCAAGGAGAACGGAATGCGGCTGGCGTCGGTGGCGACGCATCCGTTTTCGGATTGGCGGGTGCAGGAGATTTATCCCGACGACCGGTATAAGCATATTGTTGAGGACTTGCAGCTGGTGGCGCGGGCGAATTTGATTTTTGGGCTGCACGTGCATATTGGGATTGAGGATCGCGAGACGGCGATCCATATGATGAATCATGCGCGGTATTTTCTGCCGCATATTCTGGCGCTGTCGACGAATTCTCCGTTTTGGCTGGGGATGAATACGGGGTTGAAATCGTATCGGTGCAAGGTGTTTGATAAGTTTCCGCGGACCAATATTCCGGATTACTTTCCGAGCTGGGGCGAGTACGAAAACTTCGTCAAGCTGCTGATCAAGACCAACTGCATCGATAACGCGAAGAAGATCTGGTGGGATATTCGGCCGCATCCATTTTTTAATACGATTGAGTTTCGGGTGTGCGATGTGCCCATGCGGGCCGACGAGACGATTGCGATTGCGGCGCTGATTCAGGCAACCGTGGTGAAGCTGTATAAGCTGCACACGGCGAACCAGGGATTCCGGCTGTACCGGCGTGCGCTGATCATGGAAAACAAGTGGCGGGCGTCGCGATACGGGCTGGATGGGCTGATGATCGATTTCGGCAAGCAGACGGAAGTGCCGACGCGGGATTTGATTCATGAGTACTTGGAGTTCGTGGACGACGTAGTGGATGAACTGGACTCGCGCGAGGAATTGAATTACATCCACAAGATTCTGGAACATGGCAGCGGAGCCGACCGGCAGTTGCGGGTGTTTGAGCAGACTGGAGATTTGAAGAAAGTTGTCGATTACATTATTGAGGAGACGGCGGCTGGGCTGGAAGAAGAGCCGG
This sequence comes from Candidatus Sulfotelmatobacter sp., assembly GCA_049509155.1. GTDB lineage: Bacteria > Acidobacteriota > Terriglobia > Terriglobales > Acidobacteriaceae > Sulfotelmatobacter. The sequence goes on along the minus strand of JBELAE010000305.1, from coordinate 4,086 downwards.
CGGCCGTACGAAAAGTAGGGTGATGAATAATTCTGGAGAACAAATTAGTCCTATCCATGAAGTTCCCGGCCTATCGCACAAAGCACGACAAGCGTGGGGTACTCTCGAGATTCCGTTTGATCACGAGTACACACTGGGCGCGGTGAATGCGGTTCGCGTTTGCTTGCGGGTGCAACCGGAGGAACACGTATGCGTGATCACGGACGAGGCGACGATTGAGATTGCGGCGGCGATCGTGCGCGAAGTGGAGAAGGTGGGGGCGCCGTATCACGCGTGGGTGCTGGAGGAATTGGCGCAGCGTCCTCTGACCGATTTGCCGCAGGAGATTCTGGACGACCTGGAGAGCAGCCAGGTTTCGTTTTTTGCGGTGCAGGCACAGACGCGCGAACTGCGGTCGCGCATTCAGATGACCGAGGTGGTGAACCGGAGAAAGATTCGCCATGCGCACATGGTGAACATCAACCGGCAGATCATGCTGGAGGGGATGCGGGCGGATTTTCAAAAAGTCGACCGGCTAAGCGCCAAGGTGATTGCCATGGTGCGGAAGGCTTCGCAGGTGCGGGCGACGACCGCGGCGGGGACCGACCTGACGGCGGATTTGAATTCGAATTACAAGTGGCTGAAGACCAGTGGAATTATCACTCCGGAAAAATGGGGGAACCTGCCGGGTGGCGAGATTTTCACGACGCCGGGCGAAGTGAATGGGACGTTTGTAATTGATGGAGTGGTGGGCGATTATTTGTGCGCGAAGTTTGGCAACCTGCAGGAGAATCCGCTGACGGTGCGGATTAAGGAGAACCGGCTCACCGAGGCGCATTCGGAGAATCGCGAACTGGAGGATGATTTCTGGAAATATACGCACACTGATGAGAACAGCGACCGGGTGGGCGAGTTTGCCATTGGGACGAACATCGATTTGAGGGAAGTGATTGGGCACATTCTGCAGGATGAGAAGTATCCTGGAGTGCATATTGCGTTTGGGAATCCGTATGGGGCGCATACGGGCGCGGAGTGGGATTCGACTACGCATATTGATGTGGTCGGAAGGAAGTTTAATATCTGGGTGGATGACGAGCAGATTATGCGGGAGGGGAAATTTCTGGTGGAGGCGTGAAGAAGCTATTAGCTTTTAGCTCTTGGCTTTTAGCTCTTAGCTTCCTTGGCTTTTCCATCTGGGCGGACCGACGGGAGCTGGCGCTGCAAACGGACGGCAGGTTCCTCCACTTCGCTTTGCTCCGGTCGGAATGACAGACGCTTTTTATATGTGGGGAACCTTCGACTGCGAGAGAGGCCCACTTCGTGGGTGTCTTTCTCCGCTCAGGATGACATGCTGCGGGGATAGTCTGGTTGCCCGTCTAAACTGCTTGAGGTAGAATTCGTGCGCTCTATCAGGGTCCACCCTGCGGGCCCTGAGGAACTGTTAAACCCCGTCTCATTTTGTCGCCTGGAGGTACCTCCAATGAAGCGCAATGACTTTCCTTTTCTCTCCTCTACGCTGGGAATCCTGCTGGCCGGTTTAATCTTGGTAAGTAATGCATTTGCGGCTCACCCGGCGGCTGCTCCAAGTGCACAGGTACTTTACAATTTCCTCGGCAAGATTGATGGCGCGAATCCCGCAAGCAATTTGATCAGCGATGCGGAGGGTAATCTTTATGGGACCACCGAATATGGCGGAGCCGGCGATTTTTACGGGACCGTGTTTGAGCTTGTGGCGCCGACCACGGCGGGCGGCGGATGGAAAGAGACAACGCTTTACAGCTTCACCGACACGGGCGACGGAGCGCGGCCGACGGACGGGCTGATCTTCGATAAACAAGGGAATCTCTACGGAACCACTAGCGACAGCAATGCCGGAGGGTATGGAGAAGTTTTTCGGCTGGCGCCGCCAACCGCGAACGGCGGGAGTTGGACCGAAACCGTGCTCTATCATTTCCAGGGACTCAGCGACGGCGCGTATCCTGCTGGGGGCCTGATATCGGACGCGGAGGGCAATCTCTACGGCACGACCAGTTCTTCGGTTTTCGAACTGAGCCCGCCTGCGCAGCCGGGCGGGACCTGGACGTTTACGTTGCTGCATGAGTTCGAGGGCGGGACCAGCGACGGAAATGCTTCCCGCGCGGGACTGGTGCGCGACTCGCTGGGTAATCTCTACGGCACGACGTTGTGGGGCGGGTACGAGGGCAACGCCGATTGCGGTTCAATCGGATGTGGCACGGTGTTTGAGGTAAGCCCGCCGGCCGCGAACGGCGGGGCATGGAGCGAGCAGATCATCCATTTCTTCGGGATGGGTGATGACGGCTTTGACCCCGAGGGTGGATTGACTCTGGACGCTGCCGGCAACTTGTACGGCACAACTTATTCGGGAGGGACGATCGGTGGGGGCACGGCATTCAAGCTCAGTCCGTCCGGCTCACCGGAGGGCGGTTGGAGCGAAGAAATTATTCATAGCTTCGCGTACTCCACATCCGATGGAGCGGCGCCGGTCGCGAGCATGATTCTGGACCAGGCTGGCAATCTTTACGGCACCACCTTGTTCGGAGGAACACCATGCGTCTATAACGGCGCCGACTACGGCTGCGGCTCGGTGTTCAAGTTGGCGCCGGTCGCGGGAAGCGCCGCGTGGAAGGAGAGTATTCTGTATTTTTTCCCGAGGAAGGGGGGCAATCCCAGACAACCAGGAGCCAGCCTGCTTCTGGATAACCGGGGAGATCTTTACGGCACCACGGTTGGGGGCGGCCGCTTCACCTGCACCTTCGATGAGGGCGATGGGTGCGGGACGGTGTTCGCGCTGGTTCGATAGCGAACAGCCAGATTTCTTCGTTTGGTTCCGGTCAGGTCGGGACAAGGTCTTTTGGGATCCTTCGACTTCGCAAGAACGCCCACTTCGTGGGCGTTTTTGCTGCGCTCAGGATGACAGAGCGTTAGAATGATTCGCTGCTCTTCCGAAGACTCAACATGATTCCCTCTCTACGAAAACAGTTCAACGAGAACTTTACTGCGGAAAAATATCGGGCGTTTTTGCGGCGGGTGGATGACGTCTGCGGGACGCACGTGCAGTTTCGGTTGTCGGAGACTCCGTGTTTTTTTCCGAAGGGGCTGATTGACCGGATGGCGGCGGATGGTGAGGCGCTGATTCGGCAGTTGGTGGACAATCCGGAGTATCGCGCGAAATCGGATGAGGCTGTGCCGGCGGAGTTCAAGGTTCCGAATGAGCCGGACCATCCTATGTTTGTGCAGGTGGATTTTGGTCTGGTGCGGGACGCTGCCGGCGAGTTGCAGCCGAAGCTGGTGGAGTTGCAGGCGTTTCCTTCGCTCTATGCGTATCAGGGGCCGCTGGCGGAGGCGTATCTGGAGGTGTTCGGGTTGCGGGAACCGGGATGGCTGCCGAAAGAAAGCAGGTTCCTCACCGGCTCTTCGCGCCAGTTCGGAATGACAAAACACGAGGGTGAACAGCCCGGTTCTGAGCTGAAGTATTTTTTGAGTGGGCTGGACGAAAAAGGTTATCGGGAACTGCTGCGGCGGGCGATTGTGGGAGGGCATGATCCGGAGAATGTGATTTTGATGGAGATTCACCCTGAGGAGCAGAAGACGCTGCCGGACTTTTTGCTCACGGAAAAGATGCTTGGGGTGCGGGCGGTGGATATTGTCGACATCCGAAAGGATGGGGCGCGTCTTTATTATGAGCGGGGCGGGAAGCGGATTCCGATCCGGCGAATTTACAATCGCACGATTGTCGATGAGCTGCAGCGGAAGAACATCAAGCTGGGGTTTGACTGGCGCGAGGAGCTGGATGTGGAGTGGGCAGGGCATCCGAACTGGTATTTCAGGATCAGCAAGTTTTCGATTCCTTACCTGCGACATGAGTCTGTGCCGAAGACATGGTTTCTGGACCGGATCGAGGAGATTCCTGCGGATCTGGAGAATTATGCTTTGAAGCCGCTGTATTCGTTTGCCGGGCTGGGGGTTGTGATTGCGCCGACGAAAGCTGACATTGCGGCGATTCCGGCGGAGAAGCGGCCGTTTTATATTTTGCAGGAGCGGATGCATTTTGAACCGGTGATTGCGACTCCGCTGGGCGAGACCAAG
>JBELAE010000304.1:0-6538 GCA_049509155.1 Candidatus Sulfotelmatobacter sp. | reverse complement strand
AACTACTCCACGCGAGATCCCTCGCCCCGCTGGTGAAAACGCGGGGCTTCTGGATGACGCCCGTTAAGAGAGGGAGTCAATCTTCACCATTGCCAGGCGTTTATCCCAAGGTGACAGCGGTGATGTCCGGTGATACACTCCACGCGTTACCGGTCCCCCTCCCCAGTGTTCGATTGATCTTCGGCTAAATCTCGGGCCCGCTCACGAAATTCAATTTTGCGCGTGAGCCATTGTCTCTGGCGCAAATTCCGATGGAGGAAAATATGAAGAAGGGATTCTCACTTCTCGTCCCGGCCCTTGTGTGGTTCGGACTTTGCCTGCCGGCATTGGCTCAGACTTATACCTACAGCACGCTTTACAGCTTCAAGAATGTGAATGATGGAAAAGCGCCAAACGGTCCGTCAGCGCTGATTGTCGACACGGCCGGAAATCTGTATGGCACCACTGCGTTCGGTGGAGAGGGTGGAGCTGGAACGGTGTATGAGCTGTCGGCGGAGGGCGTGTACACGTCACTGCACGCTTTCAGTTTTACGGATGGCTACTATCCGCGCGACCTGACTTTTGACGGCCAAGGCAATTTGTACGGGACGACCTGGCAGAGTGGCTCTCCGGGAACTCTATTCAAGTTGGCCAAAGGAAGCGGAGGCCACTACACATTCACGAACTTGTACAGCGCCGATTATGCGGAGCCGGGATCTCTCACCGTGGATACCGAGGGAAATATCTTTGGAACTAACGGCGTCAACCCCGGGAGCTGCCTGTGCCTGTTCGAGATACCCGCAGGAGGACAGTGGGAAGATATTTACTCCACGGGAGGCGATCACGCTTACCCAGGGAATGTCCTGATTGACAATGCCGGGGGAGTTTATTCGTCGGTTAACTACGATGCGGTTGGGGACACGGGATACATCATCGAGGTAGCAGGTGGTACTCAGCGCTACGACTTGCCAACTGAGGCCGGAGGAGCATATCTAGGCGGGCAGGATGCTGCGGGAAATATATACGGGCTGACATGGGGAGAGAGCGGCGTCGATCCGGGGTCATTTCTCTTCAAATTAGATCTCAGCACCGGAATTGTCTCACGCGTTTACACCTTTACCGACGGAGGACCCTTCGCACCCCTTGTGGTCGACTCCGCGGGCAATACTTACGGGGCTTCAGCATCGTCGAACGCAAATGTGTTCAAGATTACGCCGCAGGGGAAGGAGACCGTTCTCTATACCTTTGGTAAGAGCGGCCCCGGTTCCGGCCTGGTGGCGGACGGAGCAGGAAATCTGTACGGCTTCACATACGGCGGCGGCACCTATGACGGCGGGACGATCTACAAGCTCATGCCCGCTAAATAGGACATGGAGTGATTGTGGCGTTCGCGCTTCAATTATTTCCTGGCCTTGCCAGCATCGCGCCGAGAATCTTTCGGGGGCTAAAGCCCGCGGTCTTTCTCGCCTCGTACGCGGCGCTAAAGCGCCGCTCTTCCACTCTGTTCGTCATGGCGGCACGGCTGAAGCCGTGCCCTTCCACGAACCTTCCACGACGCCTTCTGCTCTGCGGCCTTTTACCGGCCAGGCAGTCAGCTCATCAAACCGTAGGGTTCACAGGGCAGGCTTTCTTACGAACTCTTTTACGATAGCGCCGGCGTTCGCTCAACTGGGTTCCGATTTTGCCGATAGGGACTCAAGAGGGGCCTCGCCGTGCTTACCACCGAACAATATGCTGCGTCGATTGTGGAGAAGTACCGGGTGATTGCGGACACGAATTCGGCAGCGCATAGGGCCGCCGATGAAGTGATTCCGGTGCTTAAGCAGTGGGGGAAGGAACATGTGCTGGGGATAACGCTCTCGGGGGCTTATGCCAAGAACACGGCCATCACGCTGTCGTCGCATGTGGACCTTTTGATCGCGCTGAATCCGGTGCGGGGGATGGAGATGAAAAACATTTTCTGGAGTCTGTTCGAATATTTGAGCGATCGGGAGCTGCATCCGCATACGCATGACGTTGCGATCCGGTTGCAGGCGAAGGGACTGAATGTGGACTTGATCCCGGCGCGGCGCGAAAAATCGGGGAACGCGGTGTACAACCTGCTGTTCAACAAGCGATCGGGGCAGGCGGTTCGTACTGACGTGGCGCGGCACATTCATCTGGCGGCAAATTCCGGGCGGCAGCAGGAGATTTGCGCGATGAAGATCTGGCGGGAGCGGATGAAGTTGGATTTCCCGTCGTTTTATCTGGAGCTGACCGCGATGAGAGCGCTCGAAGGCGAGCGCTTCGGGCAGGTGGCGGACAATGTGCTCAGCGTGCTTCGTTATATGGCCGGGAAATTTGAGGCGGCGGTGGTGCGGGATCCGGCGAATGCGGAGAATATTGTGTCGAATGATTTGAAGGAAAGCGAGAAGAAAGCGATTGCCAAGGCGGCGCGCGATGCGCTGTACGACGAAAATTGGAAGAAGATTTTGTGGTAGGACAGCGCGAAAACTTTTAACCACAGAGGACACAGGGGACACAGAGGGAACCTGAGGAGCTTCAGGTTCGTTTTGGTTTCCTCTGTGTCCTCTGTGGTTAAAGACCGCCTAGACGTTGAGTTCTACGAGAGTTGCTCCGCCGCCGCCTTCGTTTTGCGGGGCTTCGATTACTGACGCTACGTGGGGATGGTGTTGCAGTAACTGGCGGAGGGCTTTGCGGAGGATGCCCATGCCGCTGCCGTGGACTATGCGGACGCGCGGTAGACCGGCTAGGAAGGCCTGGTCCACGAAACGCTCAACTCTGGGCGACGCCTCGTCGACGGTTTGACCGATCACGTTGATTTCTGTGGGGACGGTTGCGCCCTCGTTTTCGAGGGAGACGGAAATGCCGCGGGAGCGGGCGGCTTTCACGGGAGTATCGGGCGATTGTGGCTGAGCGGTGGAGATGAGTTCGGCGATGTCGTCCTGGGCGATTTTCATTGTCATTTTCATTGCGCCCATCTCGACCTCGAAATGGTTGTCGTCGAGTTTGCGCGTGACGCGCGCGGAACGGCCGGTGGATTTTAGTTTTACGGTGTCGCCTTCGGAAACGTGTGTGACTAGTTGCGGTTGGGCGTGGGGATCGTTTTTGTCGGCGCCGGTGGAGTGGGCGACTACCGTGGAGTCGAACTGCTCGCGGAATTCGCGGCGCAGTTTTGCGATTCGTCTCTCGGCGTCTTTTGAGAGTTTTTGCGCGGCGGCGCGGTCCTGGACGGCGCTGACGGCTTCGCGGGCGTGATATTCGAAATCGCGGAGGAGGGCTTCGAGCTTTTTTTCGAGGTCGCGGATTTTGGTTTGCTGTTCTTTTTTGCCGTCGGCGGCTAGGCGATTTTTTTCTTCTTCCAGTTCTTTTTGGGCTGTGCGCAGGCGGAGGCGCTGGCTATCGGCTTCGCGCAGGTCGGCGTGGAGCTTGTCGAGGAATTGGCCTACGTCGCGGGCCTGGGTGCCGAGGCGGGAGCGGGCGCTTGCGATGATGGCGGGATTTAATCCCAGGCGTTGAGCGATGTTGATGCCGGCGGATGCGCCGGGGACGCCGACTTTCAGTTCATAGGTCGGTTGCAGCGTGGCTTCGTCAAAACCTACCGAGGCGTTGACTACGCCGGGCGTGTTGGCGGCATAAACCTTGAGTGACGTGTGGTGAGTGGAAATGATGGTCATGCATCCGATGCCGCCGGGGTTTCCTGAAAAGTAGCCGGCGATGGCGACGGCCAGGGCGGCGCCTTCTTCGGGGTCCGTCGCGGAGCCAAGTTCGTCGAGCAGGACTAGCGAGTTGGCGGTTGCGGTGCGGGAGATGAAATCGATGTTGGTGACGTGGGCGGAGAAGGTGGATAAGTTTTGCTCGATGGACTGGTAGTCGCCGATGTCGGCGAGGATGGCGTCGAAGATGGGGAGCTCGGCGCGATCGGCCGGGACGGGGAGGCCGGATTGGGCCATCAGGGCTAGCAGGCCTACGGTTTTTAGGGTGACGGTTTTGCCGCCGGTATTGGGGCCGGTGATGATTAGCTGGCGGCGGGGGGATTCTAGTTCTACGGTGATGGGGACTACGGTCGTTCCCTTGGCTTTGAGATTGCGCTCGACGAGGGGGTGCCTTGCGTTATGCAGCAGGAGGCGAGCCTTGCTCGCCATGGACGGGCGAAGGCGCCCGTCCCCACATGAGTTGTGGTGGGTCTCGGCTTCATCGCTTAGCTTCACTTTAGTGCAGTTGTAGTCTTCGGCGAATTTTGCTTTGGCGAATTGGAGTTCTAGTTCGGAGAGGACTTCTACTGCGGCTAGGATTGGTGCGGCATGGGCACCGATGCGCTGCGTCATTTCTTGCAGGATGCGGTGGATTTCGGTTAGCTCTTCTTCGAGGAGACGGACTAGTTCGTTGTTTTGTTCGATGGTTTCGAGGGGCTCGACGAAGACGGTTTGGCCGCTGGAGCTGGCGCCGTGGACTACGCCTTGGACTCGGCGCTTTTGCTCGACTTTCACGGGAATGACGAAGCGTTCGCCGCGGATGGTGACGAGTTCGTCCTGGACGGTGCCGCCGTCGGCCAGGCGGCGGAGGTAGCCGCGGAGGGATTCTTGAATCGAGCGGCGCTGGCGTTCGATTTCGCGGCGGATGCGGGAGAGTTCGGGAGAAGCTTTGTCGTCGAGGGTTCCGTCGGGTTGGATCTTGTTGCGGAATGCGCGGAGGAACTCGGCGAAATCTACGATTTGACTTGAGAGCGAGCGCACGGCTTGCCAATCGGATTTCAGGTTGGCGGGAGGGTGGAGGACGATCTCGCGCCATTCGGCGGCGCGATCGACTACGAGGATAACGTCGCGAATTTCGGTGGTCTCGAGGGCGGCGCCGGCGATGCGGGATTCCTCGACGAGGAGGGTGATGTCGAGGAGAGCGGAGAAATCGAAGCGGCCACCGATGCGGCGGAAGTCGCGGATTTCGTCGGCGAGTTGCTGCTGGGTTTCGATCCAGACGCAGTCGGTGGAGGGGGTGAGCGCGGCGATGCGGTCGTGGCCGAGGGGGGAAGAGGCGTAGGCGCGCAGGAGTTCGCGGAGAGAGTCGAACTCGAGGACGCGGGCGGAACTGTGGAGGAGATCGGACGGCATTGCTTTTATGTTACAGGAGCAGAAAGTCGGAGGGGTGAATCTGGGAGGGTATGGCTTAGTTCGATAGGGAAGCGACCCAGACGCGCGGTCATTGCGTCGCTTTTCTCAATAGGTTCGAAAATCCCCACTTCTCGCGCAAAGGGCGCGCGAGAAATGGGGCACCCGGCATCGGCGTGGAGTTTGAGAACCCCGCATTCGCTTTAGGTGAGACGAACAGTGCGAGGAACCCGCACGATGCCGACGGGCGTGACGTGAAGGCTCCTTGATAGGCCTGTGCAGGGATTGAGTGGCCTGGGGTCCTTCGACTGCGTTGCCGTCCGCTTTGCGGGCGGCGACTTCGCTCAGGATGACAGGGCTTTACTTGAGCGTCCGCCCCTTCGTGGTCAGCGGGCGGCGGCGCTGGCGACTTGGGCTGAGGATTCGGCGGCGGGGATTTTTACTGTGAAGATTGCGCCGCCTTCGGGCTTGTTCTGGCAGGTGATTTGGCCGCTGTGATCCTGGATTACGCCGTAGACAGCGCTGAGGCCGAGGCCGGTGCCTTTGCCGACGGGCTTGGTGGTGTAGAAGGGATCGAAAACGCGCAGGGGGTCGCGAATGCCGGGGCCGGTATCAGAGAACTGCAGGACGGCTTCTTTGGCTTGACGCTGCGCGGTGATTTTCAGAGATCCGCCGCCGGACTCTTCGAGAGCGTCCATGGCATTGTCGATGATCTCAACGAAGGCCTGAAACAACTGGTTGGCGTTGCCCAGAATGCGGGGACAATCCGGGGCAATGGACAGTTCGACATGGATATTGCCGCCGGGACGGCGTAATTCGAGCATCTGGGTGGCGCGCTGCAGCAGCATGCCGAGGTCGACCAGGATTTGTTCTCCGGGTGATTGCTGGGCAAAACGCAGGAGGTCGGCAACCAGATCGCGAGTGCGGCGGGCCTGGTTTACGATCTTGCGCACCAAGGCAGTCTGTTCGTCGCTGAGCCCTTCGTTGGCCCAGAGCTGTTCGGAGTAACTCATCACGGCGGTCAGGGGATGATCAATCTCGTGCGCCGCGCCTGCCACCAGATTGCCGAGGGAAGCCAGCTTTTCTTTCTGCACCAGCTGGCTCTGCAAACGCTTTTGGCTTTCGTATCCACGGCGCGAATCCTGCAAAACGGACATGAGGGCCTGGTCCTGGAAATATTGGCGCAGGAACACGAAGGTTCCCAAGACCAGCATTGCCGCCAGCACCGAGAAAACCCGGAAGGTGCGGGAGGGAGGATCCGATTTATCGAGGAGCACCGTCCACACGCCCAACACCGGCAGAGAGAGGATGGCCAGCATAGCCAGCTGCGGAACAACCTTCTTCAACCGAGGGTTGAGACTGAACTCGTGGCTTTGCAAGTCCCATGCCCGGGCGGATAAAGCGGCCGCGGCCATCCAGGCCACGGTTGCGATTAGGGGCACGTCGTAGAGGCT
>JBELAE010000303.1:0-6587 GCA_049509155.1 Candidatus Sulfotelmatobacter sp. | reverse complement strand
CCGCCACCGGCTACCAGGCGCTCTACTCCAACCGGGGGGACACCTTGGGTGTTGGCGACGGTAGCTCGAACACCGCCGTCGGAGCTCTAGCGCTCTACTCCAACACAACGGGGGGGAGCAACACCGCCGTCGGCGACCTAGCGCTCCAATCCAACACCACGGGCTTCGATCTCACCTGCATCGGTTTTGGGTGCGCCTCTTCCGCCGACGGCCTCAGAAATGCCACTGCGATCGGCGCGCATGCAGTGGTCGGTGCGAGCAACTCTCTGGTACTCGGCGGCACCGGCCAGTATGCGGTGAAGGTAGGCATCGGCACGGCGACTCCGTCTAATGTTCTGACCATCGCGCAAGGCGCAGGCCATCCCCTGAGCGACGGCTGGGATACGTTCAGCTCGCGCCGCTGGAAGACCAACATCCAGACTCTGCACGGCGCGTTGGAAAAAGTCGAGCAGCTGCGTGGCGTCTCCTACGACCTGAAGACTACCGGCAAACATGAAGTGGGCGTGATCGCCGAGGAAGTGGGCGCAGTGGTGCCGGAGGTGGTGAGTTATGAGGAGAACGGAAAAGACGCTCGCGGCGTGGACTACAGCCGCTTGACCGCACTGCTGATTGAGGCGACCAAGGAACAACAGCGCGAATTCCGGCAACAACAGACTGAGCTGAGCAGAGCTCTGCGTCAGATCAATCAGCAGCAGGAATTGCTGCGCACCCAGTCCGCAGCAATGCGGAGCCTGAAAGCTGAGGTCCGCGGGACCCGCGAAGCCTTACGGAAGGTGAAAGCACAAGTCGGCGCGGCTCAGCCGGCGTTGGTCGCAGCTAAGTGATGCGGTGAGTATGGAACCTGGAATCAAGAAACGAAACGATAAGTGGGGAGGGGCTTTGTGAAACCGAGTCGCGTGGTAGTGCTTTCACTCTTGAGGGTGCGGCTGTGCAGTTTGTTGGGCCAGGCACAACAAAACGCGGCGACGGCTGGGAATGCTGCGGTACCGCCGCTGATTCAATTCTCGAACGTCGCCACCGACGAAGGCGGCAACATCTTGAGCGGCGTGGTGGAGGCAAAGTGAATGCTGTGGTAGAGCACAGCTACATAGAGTTCGTAATAAAGCAAAGTCAACATCAATTCTAAGGAGAATTTCCATGAAGCAGTTCCATCTAGTGCTCGCACTTTCTCTTTGCTCTTGGCTTACTCACATGGCTGCCGCCCAGGCGTTGCCAGCGAACGCCACCAACTTCCCCATGATAGGAATCACCCGCGGTCAAACCTTGCAAATCAATGTGGTGGCGTTTCCAGTGGACCCTTGCTATGCGCAAGTCGGTTTCCAAAACAGCAGCGGCAATCCCGTGGGCACAACGATCAGCGTGTCCCTGCAGCCGAACCAATCGGCTTCCCTGGCCATCAACGGCAATAGCCTTACCAGTTCGTTCGGGCAAAGAGTGGAGGTGCTGCCAACGGTTGTGCCGCTCCCGGGCATCGTCAGTTCCTGTCAGGCGTCGGCAGAAGTGTTCGACAATGTGTTGGGCATCACCAGCTTGCTGGTGCCGGGCGCAGTCAGTTATCCCTCGAACCCGGAGCTGGGCATGTTGGGCGTCACTCTTTTGCAGACCGTGCGGCTGAATGTAGTGGCGTACCCTGTTGACCCCTGCATTGGACAAATCAGCTTTCTAGATAGCAACGGGAACCTGATTGGAAACGAACTGATGAGCGTGAATCTCAATCCCGGCCAGGCCACGTTTCTGGAGTTGCCGGGGAGCTCCGTCGTCGCCAAGCTAGGACAACGCGCTGAAGTCCAGCCTGTCGTGACCCCGAGCACTTCTTCTGAAGGAGCAAATGCCTGCGTCGTCTCGGCCGAAGTGTATGTTAACGGACTCGGAACGACTTCAGCCTACTTTCCGGTAGACCCTTGCGGTCCGTCGAGCACCAGTTGCGCTGTCTTCTAGGATCGGCAAGGACGAAGATGGCCCGGTTGGTGCCGCTACCGAATTTCTCGAGGGCTCGAAAATCGTCTGTCGCCTCGTCTCCGCCCGACCGGAATCGCACCGCGGGCGCTTGTGAACCGTTCTTCCGCTCGCGACTATTGTCGCAACACAGAAGTTATCCAGAGAATGGACTGAATCGGAAGCGCATCGGAAGGTCAAAAAATAGCGCATCGCTTTTATTCGATATCAAAATGTAGACGATTTTGTAGCGGCAGGAGCACCGCAGTTCAACAGAGATCAATGAGGCCTTGGCATCGGGCCGCAACTCATTCAACACCAATCACTTGCGATCTACGAAATTCAATAGAGTTCAACCAGTGCCGGAATCTGGTTCGGGACCAGGGGGTCGGAGGTTCAAATCCTCTCTCCCCGACCAAATTCTTCGGTATTTGTGTTTCATTTCTGTTTTTTCCATCAAATCGCTTGGGCGGTTCGGATTTTGCGTTAAGTCGCGGCGGACGAATTGTGCCGCTACTCTACTGGAAAGACAAGGAAAGAGAATACACGTCACGGTTGCCGTGCTCACGCAGCAAGATCAGCGAGCCATCGGGAGCCACCGTGAACGGCCAGGCAGCCAGGCGGAAGGGAAATTCCAGAAACTTCTCTTCCCGCTTGTCTGCAATCCCAACGCGGGTGATCCAATTATTCCCCCAACGAATGAAATAAATCGATTGAGAATCGGGGGACCACGACGGCCACGTCGCCGGACCGGCGATCTGGGTGCGCTTGCCGGATTTGAGGTCGACGAGCAGCAGATTGTCCGTCCCTCCTTCTAGCGCAGCCAGGTAGCGGCCATCCGGCGACCACAGCGGGCCGTAGAGGCCATCGGCGCCGGGAATCTTCTCGCTACGCCCGGTTGTCCGCTCAAAGCGGTAAAGCGCGGGGTCGGCCGCCCGGTATTCGCGGCTGTACACCAGAGCATTTTGGCCGGGCAACCAGTCCGGCACGCTTTGCGAAAATTCCTCTGCCGGAAATGCTTCCGGCTTGCCGCCGTCGGCGGAAATTACGAAACTCTTAGATAACTTTCCCGCCTGCCTGGTAAAAAAAGCGATTTCCCGGCTATCGGCGGACCAGCGCGGGCACAGGACTCGCCCCAGGGAGGGAAAGGTCAACTGCAGCGCCTCCGTGCCGTCGCGACGCGCGCGCCAGAGCGTCTTATCCGAGTAGGAGACATATGCCAGCCACTTGCCATCGGGACTGAAGGCGAGATGCGAGAGGGAGTGGCCTTCGAGGAAGGGCACAAAGACTTTTCGCAGCCCGTCGTAGCGTACCAATTCGCCGTAGGGCTGGCTGCCGACGGCAAAGATGCTCTTGCCGTTGCGGCTGGGAAGAGGCTCGTCAAAGTCCAAGGGACCAGAGGTGAGTTGCACCGGATCGCGATTGGGCCGGTGCCACCAGTCGGTTTTCTCTTCCAGCGCCCAGAGGTTGGAGATCCCCCCGCGGCTCGACCGGAAGACAAAGTAGCGGCCGTCAGGCGTCCACTCGCCACAGCATTCTGCGGGATTGCCCGGCCAGTTGAACCGCAGTTCGCGAAGGTTGCCGCCATCCGCACCAACCTCCCATAGCGCTTCGACCGGCTCGTTCAGAAAGGTGAAACGGAGCCTGCGATCGTCGGGCGACCAGCGGAGATGGTCGACCTGCGGGCCAGAATAAGCGGAGGAAAGAGCAAAACGACGAAGATCCACGCCGGTGCCGACCCCCGGCAGAGTGGCCAGCAATCGCGATGAGGTTCCGTCCACATTCGCCACAAAGAGCTGGTTGCCTTGCGCGTAGGCGAAGAAATTGCCGTCATGCGACCAGGCAATTTCGTTGGCCAGCAGGTCGCCGACGCGCTGTGGCGAACCGCCGCCCAGTGGGATTCTCCAGACGGTAGATTGTGCCCGGTCGTAGGCGACGAATTCGGTATCGTCAGGTGAGAGGCCACGAACCCGGAATCTTCCCGGAATCCCCGACGGCGAATCTTGGCTCCCGTTCAACAGCACCTGCCGGAGCTGTGCATCCACTCCAATCGGCCCGCCCGAGGCGTAGTACAGCCACGGGCCAACCGCGAAGAGAGGCTCACCGTGCCCGGCGAAGCTATTTCTGGTCAGGGGCTCGATGCGGCTGACACGCGGCGTCGGCGCAGTAGGACGAAACCGATAGGCCAGTCCCAACACCGCGAAGGCCGCAACTGCGACCATGAGGCTGAGGCGCAAGCCACTCCTGACGCGCCCCTGGGCCGCGTTCTTGACTGGCCTCGGGCGGTTGGCCGAGTCCGACCTCGGCTCGACCGACACGGTTTCGAGAGCAAATGCCAAGTCTGAGGCGGACTGGAAACGCTGATCCGGGTTCTTTTCCAGACATCGGCTGACTATGCGTTCTAATGCAGGAACAGATGTGGGTGAGAGTTGAGACAGCGAAGGCGGCTTCTCGTGGAGGATCGCAGTCATGGTTTCGGCAGCCGTGGGTTTTGCAAAAGCTCGTTGGCCGGAAACCATCTCATATAGGACGGCGCCAACCGAGAAGAAATCAGTGCGCGAATCCACCTCCTGACCACGCACCTGTTCTGGCGACATGTAGCTTGCGGTTCCCACCACCAGGCCGGTTTCGGTGATGGAAACGGATTGGCCCGAGTGGGAGGGTCGCGAGAATTTTGCCAGTCCGAAGTCAAGAATCTTGACCTGGCCGTTGTTGGTGACAAACAGATTTTCGGGCTTCAAATCGCGATGAGTGATGCCTTTTCCATGCGCTGCGGCCAGCCCACGCGCGACTTGCACTCCGTACTCGACTACATCGCTCAGAGGAAGAGGACCGGCCTTCATTCGTTCCCGAAGGTTGCAGCCCTCGAGCAGTTCGGAAATGATGTAGGGCATCCTTGCCTGGAAACCCATCTGATACACGGTCAGAATGTTGGGGTGATTCAGAGCGGCCGCAGCCTGCGCTTCCTGTTGGAATCGCCGCAGCCGGCCGGGGTCCATGGTGAAGGAAGCAGGCAAAATCTTGATGGCGACGTGCCGGGCCAACCGGGAATCCTTTGCCTCATAAACCTCTCCCATGCCGCCGGAGCCGATGAGCTTGAGGATCTCGTAATCTCCGATAGTGGTCCCTGGTTTGATGGGGGCCTCTTCGAACAACGATTGCACGGCACTATGGACGGCTGCCGCGATTTCCTCCCGGCCGCCGTCGTGGGCAAGCAGTGATTCAACCTCGGCGCGCATGTCGGCATCGCCGGCGCACACTCTTTCGAGGAAAGGCGCTCGTTCCTCCGGCGGGACGTCGAGCGCCTGGTGAAAGACCGATTGAACCTGCTCCCAATTTGCATTCATGGCTGTTGCGGTTGGCCCAGCCTCCCGGAAGCGCCGCCCGAAGGGCTGCTCAATTCGCGCTGAAGCCAGGCTTGGGCCACTCGGAGTTCGCGACGCACACTTTGCGCATTCAACTTCACGAGTACGGCCGATTCTTCGGCGGTCAGGCCGCCAAAAAAGTGCATCTCCACCAGTTTGGCCTTGCGCGCGTCGTGCCGTTCCAACTCGTTCAGAGCGTCATCGATCCGCACCATGATTCCCGGCTTCTCGATGCATGTCGCTTGCGCCTCGTCGAGTGACAGCTTCTCCTGCCGGCCGCCGCGCTTTTGCGCATACTTTGTGCGCGCGTGATCAATCAGCACCTGCCGCATCACCCTGGCCGCTACGCCTAGAAAATGAATCCTATCGCGGAGATCGGGCGGGTTTTGGCCGGCTAGTCGCACATACGCTTCATGCACCAGCGCGGTGGGCTGCAAAGTATGGCCCGGGCGCTCATCCCGCAGGTGGTTTTGGGCGATGCGGCGCAGCTCGACATACACCAAGGGGACAAGCTCGTTCAAAGCCGCGGGGTCGCCCGACCCCCATTGCGTGAGTAACTGGCGCACTACTTGGGATGTTTCCGTCACGCAGCCCCTGAGCGTACAGAACTTTGCGTAATAACTTAGCCTCTTCTCCCTCCCCGGTCAATCGCTGACGTGACCCTAATTTTGACCCGCTGGACTTCATCGAAAACAGCTTGGAAGCGAGTTCCTTAAGGAATTTTTCCATCTTGATGTTCACTTTTTCACGTGGGTTTCGCCTTTGTAAGTAGAGGGATCTTGAAGCTGGGGTGTGCGGACGCAGATTTTGCGTCCGACTCTCACATATCTGAGTTGGGGGAGCTTACAGAAGGAGTCCGCATAGGAGAACAGTTCTATGAATCCAAAATTCGCGAAGTTCGTGTGCTTGTTGGTGTTCGTCATGATGGGCCTGTCGGCAATGGCCCAGAACGCCACTACGGCGACCGACGTCGTTCCCCACCTGATCAACTACAGCGGTCTGCTGAAAGACATCGACGGCAAGACGCTGAACTCGATCTCCGGCGTGACCTTCCTGATTTACAAGGACGAGCAGGGAGGAACGCCTCTGTGGTCGGAAATCCAGAATGTGCAGCCCGATGACAGCGGCGCCTACTCGGTGCAGCTCGGTGCTACCAAGCCTGAGGGCGTTCCGCCGGAGGTGTTTGCCTCGGGCGAAGCTCGCTGGCTGGGCGTGCAGGTGGAAGGGCAGACGGAGCAGATGCGCGTTCTGCTGGTGAGCGTTCCGTATGCGCTGAAAGCGAAAGAC
>JBELAE010000302.1:0-6597 GCA_049509155.1 Candidatus Sulfotelmatobacter sp. | reverse complement strand
CTTCGGATCCTTGTTCTTCGGATCCTCGATAATCTTCGCCTTCGCCTTCTTCATTTTTCCTGCCAAGAAACAATATGCAGCGGATTCGCCAAAAACTCGCCAAATGTCGCCCTCTGTTTCGATTCGACTGGAATGAAAATTCAAAGGCAAGAGAATTGAAAGAAAAAGTGGGAGTATTCCCACAATGGGAAAATGAACCGTGCCCCTGTGGAGCGGACACTCCTGTCCGCTGCCGTTGACGTTGACTTTTGTTAGCGACGCCCCGAAAGACGACCCGTCTCGTCCCTAATCGAAAACTCCAGGCGCGGCGTCAGCCTCTCCCGTTTCTCCACGAGCGTCACCCCACACAAATACGTGACTTGCTTCTTTGCAAGCAGAACGAACTGCCTAACCGGGAGATTGCGCGCCTTGTCAAATACATGGTGGAGATCTTTGGTGACGGCGGGACGGACCTCCAGATCCTCAAACCTATCCTGCCCTACAACAAAATCCCCAAGCTGGGGCGTCTCTTCGCGCTTTCCGCTCATTTACAAATCGTATTCCTTCCCCACTTGATTTCAAAACGGAGCGGCGGGTGGCCCACGCTTAGTGCTCTGAGCTCGCCGACGCAACCCAACTGAGGGTGTCGCACCTTTTCGCGTTCTTGGCGAAGGGTGGGGAACGCACGCTCAATGCCTAATGTCCCTCCGATGGTATGATCATCCGGAGGAAGTCCGGCGATGAACCACGAAGACAAGATAGTAAGAGACCCGCAGATTTGCGGCGGCGAGCCGGCGTTCCGGGGCACCCGGGTTACGCTGCGCACGGTGTTGGCGAGCCTGGCTGCCGGAGACTCCGTCGAAGAAATCCTCGCCGACTTTCCTGTCCTGAAAGCTGAGCACGTGCAGGCCGCGATTGCATTCGCGGCGGCCTCCGCAGAAGAAGACTTGCCCGTGCCAGCCACGCCGCGCCCCTGATGAAGATCAAACTCGACGAGAACCTTCCCGTGAGTCTGACCCTAATCTTGTCGAGTCTTCAGCATGACGTTCACACGGTTGCGGAGGAGAATCTTAGCGGCAGCAGCGACCGCGAGGTTTGGGAGGCAGCCCAGCGAGACGCGCGATTCCTGATCACGCAGGATTTGGATTTCTCCGATCTTCGACGATTCGCTCCCGGGACGCATTGCGGCATCCTGCTCGTCGACTCCGTTCGCCGGATCGCCGGAGCCTCATCCGGCGGGTTCGGGAGGTATTCGAGCAGGAGGAAGTTAGTCGCTGGGCTGAGTGTTTCGTAGTAGCGACAGACCGCAAGGTGAGAGTCGTGCGCCCGCCGAGTTGAATCACCGCGTAGGATTGAAAGCTACAAAGAAAAGGCACGACTGAAGCCGTGCCTTTCAAATCCGTGTTGATCCGCGTGAATCCGTGGCAATGAAGTTCAGACCCTTACCCCATCCATAAACGCGGGCTGGCCCACCTTTGCGCCACCGCGACTGAGGCTGCCCCATCCGTCGCGGTTTTCGACGGATGGGAACCACGAACGCTGGCACAACAAAATGCGGCACTTCTACCGGATAAAGTGCGGAGCGACGATGCTGATGAACTCGCGGGACGTGATCACCTTGGTATTCCTCCAGAACTTTGGAAAATGCCTCGGGTTTCCGGTGATCAGGTAGTCGGCGCGGGCAGCCTCCGCGCACTCCAGGAACATGTCGTCGTCGGGATCCTTCGCTACTCGCAGGGCACGCGCGAGTTTTACGATCCGTGCGCGGTTCTTTAACATTTGGAAGACTTGCAGCTGGTGTCCCTTGCTGATTTCGAATTCCGGGCGCGCCAGTACATCGCGGTACTCCGCAAGAACGTTTTTGGTCACATATAACTGGGCCGGTCGAGTCATGGCGATCACCCATACGGTCCGTTGGAGCCCGTCCGGTTTCAGCGCCGCCGAAACAACTATATTTGTGTCAAGGACGAGCCGGAGCGCGATCATCGCCGCTTGGTTCTTTGTGCGCGGGTCAACTTGATGATCTGATCAATCTGGCGCGAACTTATCTTATCGGTGCCCTTGCGCCGGGATTCCTCCCCAATCAGCCGAAGCACTTCCGGCTCGGGGGCTGCAAGGCGCACGTAGTCGCGGATGCTCATCAGCACGGCCTTCGGCGTTCCCCGCTTTTCGATGACCAGCGACCGGCGCTCGTCTGCCACGCGGCGCAACAGCCTGCCAAAATTGGCGCGGGCGTGGAGTGCGGAAACTACGATACCGTCGTTCTTGTCAGTTCTGAGCATGGTGAACTCTCCAGTTCGCTAGTGTGAACTGTACAGCTGTAATTCCGTGCAGTCAAGCATAACCACAACCTTGCCGCTGCGAGTGCGCAGGCAAACGCCTGGATCCCTCGCTTCGCTCGGGCTGGCAGCCCTTTTCCGGATGACGGCCTTAAGATGGCTGGCCCTCAAACGAGAAAAAAGGCACGACCAGCCGTGCCTTTCAAAAATCCGTGTTGATCCGTGAGAATCCGTGGCAATGAAGTTCTAGTCCCGCACTCCATCCATGAACGCCCGCAGCTTCCGCGACCTCGACGGGTGGCGCAGCTTGCGCAGCGCCTTGGCTTCGATCTGGCGGATGCGTTCGCGGGTTACGGCGAAGCTCTGCCCAACTTCTTCCAAAGTGTGCTCGCTGCCGTCTTCGAGGCCGAAGCGCATCTTGATAACTTTTTCTTCGCGCGGGGTCAGCGTGCGCAGGACCTGTCCAGTCTGGTCCTTGAGGTTCACGTTGATCACCGCCTCGGCCGGAGAAACCACGCCGCGGTCTTCGATGAAGTCGCCGAGATGCGAATCTTCCTCTTCGCCGATCGGCGTTTCGAGAGAGATAGGCTCTTGCGCGATCTTGAGGACTTTCCGAACTTTGGCGACCGGAATATCCATGCGCTTGGCTATTTCTTCCGAGGTTGGCTCGCGACCAAGTTCCTGAACCAGCTGCCGCGAAGTGCGGATCAGCTTGTTGATGGTCTCGATCATGTGTACCGGGATGCGAATCGTACGAGCCTGATCGGCGATGGCGCGGGTGATGGCCTGACGAATCCACCAGGTGGCGTAAGTCGAAAACTTGTAGCCGCGGCGGTATTCGAATTTGTCGACGGCCTTCATCAGGCCGATGTTGCCTTCCTGAATCAGGTCGAGAAACTGCAGGCCGCGGTTGGTATATTTCTTGGCGATTGAAACTACTAGACGCAAGTTGGCCTCGATCAGCTCGCGCTTGGCCTGCTCCGCGTCCATGTCGCCGGAGATGATCTCGCGCTGGGTGCGCTTGAGTTCGGCGAACGACACTCCGGTTTCGAGTTCGAGTTTTTCCACTTCTCCGCGAAGCGCGCGAGCCTGCCGGCGATATTCTTTTTTCTGCTCTTCGCTACGAGTGGCGTCGGCCTTGCGCTCGAGATTCTGCGTCTGGCGGTCGAGCGAACGCATGCCGTCGACCGTCTTGTTCAGGCGTTCGATCAGGCGCTTGCGCTCGGCGTTGGTGAAGCCCAGCTTGCGCACCGCTTTCGAGGTCGCAATAATCGCGCGGGCCAGCTTGCGCCGCGACCGGCGATGATCCTTCGGCTTCTTTGTTTTTGAAACTTCGAGATACTTCTCTTCGAGCAACTGGGCCTTTTTGTACAGCTTGGCCATGTCGTCGATTTTGCCGGTGAACTCGTTCAGGCGATTCTGCAGAATTTCATCGGTGATCTCTTCCTCGTCGAAGGTGACGACTTCCTTGATCGAGCGCACGCCCTTCTTGAGGTCTTCGCCCATGGCCAGCAATTCGCGGATCACAATGGGCGAGCGCGACAGGGCCTTGAGCACGCGGATTTGGCCGCGCTCGATGCGTTTCGCGATTTCAACTTCGCCTTCGCGCGTGAGCAGCGGCACGGTTCCCATCTCGCGCAAGTACATGCGGACGGGATCGTTGGTTTTTTCCAGAGCTCCGGGGGTGAGGTCGAGTTCAACGTCCTCGCCTTCTTCGGATTCGTCGAACTTCTTATCGAGCGTGGCGGAAGGCAGCTTGGGGCCTTCGAGCACATCGATTCCCTGCGTACCGATGGTGGTCAGCAGATCGTCCAGGTCTTCGGGAGAATGCACATCGTGCGGGATTAAGTCGTTCACCTGGTCGTAGGTGAGATATCCCTTCTCTTTGCCTGTGTCGATCAGCTTTTTAATATCTTCGAACTTGTCTTCAAGAGCCAAAAGGTGTGTCCTCGAAACTGCTTATTCCGCTCCACAGGAGCTTGTGATAATGTTCCTTAAGGGTGGGAATATGGGTATTGCGGGGTAGCGCGTACCGCACAAACTTTCAGAGTTTAGCAGATAAGTGCCGTATCGTCTATCGGTTGTGCGCTCTAAAACTCTAACGCCCGCCGCTGGTTTCCGGTTGTTCCCGCTATCCCTAACTCCCTTAAATACTTAGATGGTGGGAGAGGCTTTTTTGTTTCACGCAGTTTTTCTTTCCGGCGGTCTTCCGACCGTGTTCCGCTGGACCGCTCTCGGGCAAAACGCTTTCGGCTAGACTGCTTCGGCCAGACCGGGATCGCGCAAGGCGAGGCCGATGCGTTTCGCCTCTTCACTCAAGGCGATTTTCTCCCTCAAATCGGCACCTGCCCCGAGGGACTGCAATTTACTCTGAACTTGCTCCAGCCGGCGACGAAGATGGATGCGACGTAGCGCCCACACGGCGCGTTCAAGCAGCGCAGCTGTGAGTTCTTCGTCTTCCTTGAGAAGAATCAAGGCCAGCATACGGCGATCGGTTTCCGTGGCTGGCACTTCCAGAACGTCTGAAATGACATCGGCAAATTCGGCACCCGCGTTTAGCCGGGAATCGTTAAGAAGGGTTTCCGCCAACGATTCCGTTGCCAAGCCGCGATGTAATCCTTCGCTCTGCAAGACGAAACGGGCCTGGCGGGAGGGATCGAATTCTTCTTCGGCTCCGTCGCGGGCGGAAAGGTGTTCTTCCCCGGGCTGGATCTGGCGGGCTGAGGCCAGGGCACGGATGAGGATTTTTTCGGCGTCGGTTACCTGGGCTTCCGCTGAGGCTTTGACCGATCCTGCCGAACGCGTTACGGCCACTTGCCTTAGTTCCTGCCGCAGCACGGGGGAATCGATGCCGAGTTTTTGCGCGATTTCCTGGGCGAGTTCGTCGCGCATGATGCGGCTGGGGACGCGCTGGACGTGGGGCAGGAGGTACTTCACGGCTTTGTCTTTGCCCTCGCCGCTGCGGATGGGAAATTGCGCGCGGGCGCGTTCGATCAGGTAATCGAAATATTTTTGCGAAGTTTTCAGGGCGGCGCCGTAGGCTTCTTTGCCTTTGCGGCGGATGTAGAGATCGGGATCGAAACCCTGTTCCAGGGTGAGGACTTTGATTTGAAATTCTTCTTCGACCAGCAGGCCTAGCGTGCGTTCCGTGGCTTTGGCTCCGGCGGTATCGGGATCAAAATTTACGACTACGTTTTTGCTGAAGCGGCCTAGCAGCTTGGCTTGCAGCTCGGTGAAGGCGGTGCCGGAACTGGCGATGACGTTTTGAAATCCGGCTGCGTAGACACTGATGCAATCCATTTGGCCTTCGACCAGGATGGCGTAGTCGAATTTTTTGATCCATTCCTTGGCTATGTCGAGATTGAAGAGGACTTTGCTTTTCGAGTAGATCGGGGTTTCGGGGGAGTTGAGATATTTGGGGCCGGATTTTTCGTCGGCGGCGAGGGTGCGGCCGGTGAAGGCGATTACTTTTCCGGCCTCGCTGGAGATGGGGAACATTACGCGGTTGCGGAACTTGGAGTACATGGAAGCGGGCGTCGGACCTCGGACGTCGGACCTCGGCGAGCTGCCCCCTCCGTCGTCAGTCCGTGCATCATTGTTTTCGTTCCGTTCTTCGCCTTTGTCAATCCGAGGGGAGCGAGGAATCCGATTCTGCTGAGGTCCGACGCCCGACACCTGACGCCCGACATCTTCCTTCCAGGAGAAGAGGCCGCTTTCGCGGAGGAGGTCTTCGGCGAAATCCTGTTTGAGGCGGTCGCGGAGGAGGAAGCCGGAATCGGGGGCGAAGCCGATGCGGAAGCGGGCGATCATTTCTTCGTTCAGGCCGCGGTCGGTTAGATATTCGCGGGCGCGAGCGCCTTCGGGACGGCGGAGGCATTCCTGGAAGAAGGCGACGGCGCGCTCGTGGACGTCGAGAAGTTGGCCGCGCTGGCGGGCTTCTTTGGCTTCGCCTTCGGTGGCATAGCTGGCTTTGGGGAGCGGGATGCCCAGCTTTTGCGCCACCATGCGGACGGATTCGGGGAAGGTGATGTTTTCAATTTTCTGGATGAAGCTGAAGACGTCGCCGGAGACGCCGCAGCCGAAGCAGTGATAGAACTGGCGCGTGGCGTGGACGGAGAACGACGGAGTTTTTTCACCGTGAAAGGGGCAGAGGCCGGAATAGTTTTGGGCGCCGGCTTTTTTCAGTTTGATGTAGTCGCCGATGATGCGGACGATATCGGCCTGCTGTTTGACGGTGTATGCGAAATCGCCGGGGTTGGACATTTTCGGGGACGAGGTTCTCCATAGGAATTGTCAGGGAAAAAGGGGCGGATGGGAATATGGCAGGGCTGCGATTCGG
>JBELAE010000301.1:0-6600 GCA_049509155.1 Candidatus Sulfotelmatobacter sp. | reverse complement strand
CGTCTCATCAACTTCCACGCCTTGACCGCCACCACCGAGTTTCGTGGTGTAGAAATCATCCTGCAAAGCAAGCCGAAGGCGTTGCAGCATAAACCATGCCGCCTTCTGCGTAATGCCCAACGTGCGGTGAAGTTCCATGCTCGAAACGCCGTTCTTGCAGTTGCAGAGAATCCAGAATCCGGTCATCCACTTATCAAGAGGGAGCGCGGAATCCTCAAAAACGGTGCCCAGTTTGAGGCTGAATTGCTTCTTGCATTCGTAGCAGAACCAGACCTTGCGGGTCTTGATAAACGAGTGCTTTGCCTTCTTGCAACGCGGACAAACAACGTTGCCATCCGGCCAGCGGAACCGTTTCGCGTACTCAAAGGCTCGGTCGGAATCGCTAAAGTAAACAATCGCTTCTTGGAGTGTTCTAGGCGGCTTCATGGATAAACTATACCCTAAAACAACATGTGTGTCAAGGATATATTCGCCCACAATCGTATACCCACTACCGTCATGACGTTAGGTTCCTGCAGGAACATTGCGACAGCGGGGCGAATTACTCCTACTTCAATTCATCGAGCCGCCCGGCGAGGAATTGCCGCTCTGGTTCTTGTTGGGTCAGGGCCAGCGCCTTCTCATAAGACGCACGAGCCTCGGCTGTTCTGCCCAGCCTGCGGTACATATCGGCGCGGGCGGAATGCGCCAGGTAATAATTGGCCAATTCGCCATCTTCCAACACCGCGTCGATCGCCGCCAGACCGGCCTCTGGACCATCGCGCATGGCAATGGCCACGGCACGATTGAGCTGTACCACTGGCGAAGGCTGAATTCGTAGCAATTGGTCATAAAGCGCAACAATCTGCCGCCAGTCGGTCGCAGCGACCGATTCCGCCTCCGCATGAACGGCCGCAATCGCAGCCTGCAGTGTGTAGGAGCCAAAGCGGCGGGAATTCTGCCCGGACGTCTCACGGGGCGTCTCACGGTACCCCAGCGCTCTCTCCAGCAGCGCCACTCCCTCCGCGATCTGCTCCTTGTTCCAGAGCGCGCGGTCTTGATTCTCCAGCAAAATCAGCTCTCCGGTCGGAGAGGTTCTCGCGGCGCGGCGGGATTCCTGTAGCAACATCAGGGCAAGCAGCCCAATCACTTCCGGCTCTGGCCGGAGTTCCATCAGCAACCGGCCCAGTCGAATCGCCTCGCCGGTTAGCTCGGCCCGCGTTACCTCCGCTCCCGCCGCAGCCGAATAACCCTCATTAAAGACGAGATAGATGACCTGCAGCACCGCGCCCAGCCGCTCCGGCAATTCCTGCGGCGTCGGCACCTCGTAGGGAATTCGTTCCTCTCGAATCTTTGCCTTGGCGCGCACAATGCGCTGCGCCAGCGTACGCGGAGTGGTGAGGAAGGCCTTGGCGATCTCCTCGGTGGTCAGCCCGCATACCTCACGCAAGGTAAGCGCCACGCGCGCTTCCGGCGCCAGAGATGGATGACAGCAGGTAAAAATCAAGCGCAGCCGGTCGTCTTCAAGAGAATAATCCTCAAGGCCGCCCGTTTGATTCAAGCCTTCCGCCGAACTCGATTGCGTTTCGATATGGTGCACCAGCTCGTCTTGAGACGCATCAAATCGTGCCCGTCGACGCAGAGTATCAATGGCTTTGAATCGGGCCGTCGAAATCAGCCATGGCCGCGGGTTGCCGGGTACTCCACTCTTCGGCCACAAGCTCAGTGCAGCCGCAAAGGCTTCGTGCATTGCCTCCTCGGCAAGATCAAAATCACCAAGCAGGCGGATCAGAGTTGCCAGGATTCGTCCCGAATCCACGCGATAAAGGGAGTCGAGCAATTTGCGTATCTGCTCGGTGGGTTGCTGGGACATGGGTTGCTGGGACATGGGTCTCTGGGACATAGAACTTTCGGACCCGATACCGTCGGACGTGACACGATCTGACATGGCTTGACCTTAGCAAACCAGCTACCCCAAATCAATTTGGCAAACGGCGGATCGTTGCCGCGGAGCGATGCAACGGGCCCAGGTCGCGACCCTGAAAACCTGACAACAGACCCCGCTAAGACCACACCCCCGGATTTGGTTTCCCTTTATCCCTATAATCTACCCTGGACGAACCGCACTGGTGACACGCCTTTGGTATCCTGAGCCGAACGAAAGAGAAGAGGGAAGAATAGATGGCCCCTGCAACTGCTCATAGATCTGAATCCATGCGTGCATTTCTTGCCATTGTCACTCTGGTCGTTATGGCTGTCGCCGCGCCGACAATGGCTGCACAGAAAGTCGAATTGTCGATCGACGCTTCCAAACCCGGCGCGAAAGTCGATCGCAATCTTTTCGGGCAATTCGCCGAGCATCTCGGGCACGGCATTTACGACGGGATCTGGGTCGGCTCCGATTCCACAATTCCGAATACACGCGGCATTCGCAACGATGTGGTTGCCGCACTGAAAGCGATTCAGGTGCCGAACGTGCGCTGGCCCGGAGGCTGCTTCGCCGACGAATATCACTGGCGCGACGGGATCGGCCCGCAGCGAGCCGTGAGGCTGAATCCCAACTGGGGCGGCGTGATCGAGCCGAACACTTTTGGGACGCACGAATTTATGGACTTCATCGACCAGATTGGCAGCGCGGCTTACGTGTCGGTCAACCTGGGCTCGGGTTCGCCCAAGGAGGCGGCCGATTGGCTGGAGTACATGACCGCCGCGCAGGCGACCACGCTCGAGAAGGAGCGCGCCGCGAACGGGCATCCGGCGCCGTACAAAGTCGCCTGGCTCGGGCTCGGCAATGAGAGCTGGGACTGCGGCGGCAACATGACCCCCGAGTACTATCTCGACCGGATGAAGATCTTCAGCCACTTCGTTCGCAACTACAATCCGGCGCAGACGGAGCAAAACCAGATGCTGAAGATCGCCGTCGGCCCGGGCGGCGGCGAACAGCGCTGGACCGACTGGACCGAAACCGTCATGAAAGCCTACCAGCAACACACGTGGAGCTGGGACATGAGCGGCCTTTCCATGCACAGCTACACGGTCGTGAAGTGGCCGCCGGCGTTTAAGTCGGTAGGATTCGGAGAAGACGAGTACGCGCAGATTCTCAAGGCCGCGCTAGAGATGGATGACCTGATCAAAAAGCATTCGGCCATCATGGACAAGTACGATCCGCAGAAGAAGGTCGCGCTGGTGGTGGATGAATGGGGCGGCTGGTATGCGCCGTTGCCGGGCAGCAATCCGGGGTTCCTGGTGCAGCAGAACAGCCTGCGCGACGCGATACTGGCTGCGCTGAATATTAATATCTTTGCCCGTCACGCCGATCGTGTACGCGGCGCCAACATCGCCCAGATGATCAACGTGCTGCAGGCGATGATACTGACCGATCACGAGAAGATGGTGCTGACACCGACCTACTACGTTTACAAAATGTACGTACCATTCCAGGATTCCACATTCGTCCCCGTGACGTTTGACGCAGGCAGCTACAAGCACGGCGACTTCGCCTTGCCGCGCGTCGATGCCATGGCTGCAAAAAGCAAAGACGGCAAGCTGTGGGTGGAGATTACGAACGTCGATCCCAAGCAAGCGGCGGAGGTCGAGTT
This sequence comes from Candidatus Sulfotelmatobacter sp., assembly GCA_049509155.1. Taxonomy (GTDB): domain Bacteria; phylum Acidobacteriota; class Terriglobia; order Terriglobales; family Acidobacteriaceae; genus Sulfotelmatobacter. Next base: position 3,022 of record JBELAE010000301.1, on the reverse strand, counting down.
GAACGTGAGTGGGATTAACGTCAAGTCCGCCTCTGGAGAGACATTAACTGCGCCCAAGGTGGACAGCGTGAACACCTTCGAAGCGCCTAACTCCGTCGTGCCCAAGCCGATTTCGGCGAAGGCACAAGGCGGCAAGTTGATTCTGCAACTCGAGCCTAAATCTGTGACTGTGGTCTCGGTCGAGCAATAAGATACCGGGCGAACTCTACCTACAAAAGATTCAGTATTCGGATGTGCTCTCTTAGTTTTCCGGTATCGATCGGCTTGAACAGGTAGGCGTCGCACAACTGCGAACGGCAAACGGTTGGCGACAGGATTCATGTCAACAATACGGAAAAAGCCCTCCGACCCCAGAAACTGGCTGGCCTGCGCGTCCAGTTCCCAACTTCCCATGGGAACAATATGCTGAACGTCCTCCAAACTCCTCTCGCTGGCGTGCAAAGCGGCTTCGGTTACACGGCGTTCCGTGACGTCCTGCTTGATAGCGATAAAGTTGGTGATCACTCCGTCGTCACTGCGCACCGGCGTGATCGACATTCTGTCGGTATAGAAGGTCCCGTCCTTGCGCCGATTATGCAGTTCGCCCTGCCACACCTCGCCGGAAAGAATCGTATTCCAGAGTTCGCGGTAAAAAGCAGGATCCTGACGACCCGACTTCAGCAACCGCGTGCTTTGGCCAATAGTTTCTGCGGCGCTGTAGCCGGTCATTTTGGAGAAAGCCGGGTTGACGAACTCAATCGTCCCGGAAATGTCGGTGATAACAATGGCTTCCGAAATCTGGCCGATCGCAGTCACAAGCAGTGCCAGATTGGAAGGCGAATCGCGGTTCCCCGCCAGCGTCGTGTGCCCGGCCGAAGCCATCGGCTTGCGGATAGTGCCCATAGGCTCACTTCACCAATTTCTGAACTACTGAAACCAACTGATCGGCGTTGAAAGGTTTCACGATCCAGCCCGTCGCCCCAGCTTTTTTCCCTTCGGCTTTTTTCTCCACCTGCGACTCGGTGCTGAGCATCAGGATGGGAATGAACGAGCATCCCGGCAGTTGGCGGACCGCCGTGATCAACTGGATTCCATCCACATTGGGCATGTTAAGGTCGGTAATGATCAGGTCGAACTTTCCGCCGCCAATCTTGCCCAGGCCATCTTTGCCGTCGACCGCTTCCACCACCTCGTAGCCAGCCTTGGTCAATGTAAAATTCACCATCTGCCGAATGCTGGACGAATCATCTACGGTAAGAATTCGCTTCAAAGCTGCACCTCATCCCGCGCAAAACCCAAGATTTCTTGGGCAATTCTCCGAGACTTAAAAGAGCTCAACGGAGTTGCCTCCAAAACTTTGTTGGGCCACCGGCAAGAGCCCACCGCAGAGCGCCGCACGCATCACGTCGCGCTCCATTTCTGTCGTGTAAGAGAAGGAGAATAGTTGTTCAACTTCTAATCTGTCGTAGGGATGGTCAACCTGGGGATACTTCGCCTTTAACCGATCTCTCACGCCTTCCACCTGGGCCAGCACTGCATCGAAACGTCCGGAGCAGGAATCGAGCAGGTCGCCGGTCTTCCCAACGCCGGCGATATTGGCCTGCATTCTCTCGGTTGCGACCTTCATCTCGTGTGACTTTTCAACCGCAAAAGCAGCCGCGGTTCGAAGCGTCTCGAGACCGTCTCTGGTTTGCGCTTGCGCCTCCCGCAACTTCTGATTGCCGGCCTCGGAAAAGGCCACCATGAACTCTTTGGACTGCTCCACCAGATTCAATATCTCCTGCACCGCCTGCGCCGACTGGTCGGTGATCCTGCTCCACTCCTCAGAAATTCCTCCGATGGCCTTGGCGATCGCGAGCATAGCACCGCCTCTCTCGCCCAGGTGGCTGGACTCAATAATTGAGTTGAAACTTATGATCCGGAAGCGGTTGCAGCCAGACTCTGATTTCTGCAGATGCTCACTGAACAATTGCATCAAGTTTGAGAGCCCCCCTAACGTGCGTCGAATTCTCTCGCTGTAAGCCTGACTGTTCCGTTCCAGTAGTTCGACATGAGTAAGATGAGAGGCCACCTTCCGTTCCTGCTCGAGAACCATTGGACCGATTCCGACTATTTCGGATGCGCGCGATCGTTTCCTTGATGGAACGGAGTTGATAGGTCAGGCAGCATGCGAATGCTGATCGAGTTCTCAGGCAGAGCTGTGGTCAGGCGTTCGATCTCTTCCGACACCGTCACCACTTCTGGATCTTCGCGGCGCGCCGCAATCTCCACCAGCCGGGCTTGCACCGTAACCAACTCGCCTACGAGGTTGCCTGCTCCAGATTAAGGCGCACCTCGGTTCCCGACGCAGCGCCTGCAACAGAGCGGCCTTCAGTTCTGTAGCCAACCCAACGCCGATCTCACCCTCAAGGCGTATAAGACACCCAGCTCCGCCTTGCTCGAGCGTTACCGGCATACGTGTAGACTGAATCGGCTCTACCAGACGAAACTTTAGTCTTGGTTGTCAGCGTTACCGAGAAGACAGGTCCCTCGCCGTGTCTGAGAGGGTGCGGCTTTCGGGAGCTCGCCATAAACGAAAGCATGCGCAAGAATGCGCTCGATGCAAACAACGCAGAGGCGCTTCGGGGGAAATGAAAAAGGGTTGGAGAGTCGTATTAGCTTTTCCTCATTGCTTCTGAGGAATACCGCACCAGGAGGAATGAGAAATGATTGAACAGGAAATGATTGAACAAGAGATTTCGCCCCCGGGGAGAACGATCAATTCTGATATGTAACGTTAGGGAAAAACGAAGTGATTGGGTTTCGCAAATGCCGTAGGAAGGCAGGCTGGGTAGGAGAAGCCCTGCGGAGGACCGTCTCCGCCTAATGCTATTGTATGAAATGAAAATGTGTCGTTAAACCATCGATAATGAATAAGAAGTTGGTGGAGGCGGCGGGAGTCGAACCCGCGTCCGAAAATGTTACTGGTCAAGAGAACTACATGCTTAGTCGTGTTCATGCCCCAGGCATTACCCTGGGACGTTCACGGTCCACGCTCAGAACC
>JBELAE010000300.1:0-9036 GCA_049509155.1 Candidatus Sulfotelmatobacter sp. | reverse complement strand
AAAGCGGGTGCGAAAACAACATCAAAATCAAGATCAAGATCAAGAGCAAGGTCAAGAGCAAAGTCAAAGGCGACGGACAGGAGTGTCCGTCCCACACTTGTCCGTCCCACAAGTGGGAGTCCCACATTGATTGGGGCAGACTGCGCAGCGGTGGGGGAGATCTTTGCAGCGGCATACGACTGGGATGTCTTTCCAGCCGCGGGCTTTGGGGTCGCAGGCTAGGAGGCACCAGGCTTCGCGGTAGCGTTCGAAGTGGGCGCGGGAGGGGTGGCGGGTGTGGGGATAGAAGCGGATGCCTTTGCGGTGTCCGACGGCTTCGATGGGGATGATGTACCAGATATCTTCGGGGACGATGTGGGCGACGAAGAAGTCGATTTCGGCGGGGGTGTAGATGGTGTAGCTGGCTCCGGTGGTGCGGACGCGGTATCGGGTCTCGGCGTAGCGGCTGGCGGATTTGACCTGGACGCGGAGGAGGCGGGGGCCGCGGCTGATGACGGAGTCGTAGCGTTCACTGTCTCCCCAGGGGATGCAGACGCTGAAGCCGAGGCTGGTGGCGCGGGCCAGGAAGGCGGCTTCGGAGGCTTCGCCGCGGCGCTTGCGGGTGGGAGTGGCGACGGCGTGGAGGGTGATTACTTCGGGGATTTGGAGTGGGCGCGCTTCCCTGCCGGAGCGCTTGAGTTGGGTCGGCTTGAGTTGCGTCAACGTCAGTTGAATCAGGATGTTCGATGGGTGGTGCGAGTTTGTTTCCATAACGAAAAAGGCGCAGCTGGTGGGCTGCGCCTGATGTGCTCCTTGAACTGAAAATCTTTGGCCGAGAATCTTTGTGCGAAAATCCGGCGCCCAAAAACACGAAAAGCGCGGCCCGGAGGCTGCGCTTTCTGGTTTCTTTGCTTCTGTATCTATTTTATCAAGTTGGGTGGGGTAAAGTGGCAAAAATACGGACTTTATTTCGGTAGTAATTACCCTGACTAACCAAACTGTGCTAAGTTGTTGAAACCGTGACAGTGCAACTTTTTAGGGTTTAAGGGATTGACCGAATACTGGCGTTCCTATTTTCCCCGGTTCAATCCCGTGGAATACATTGAGCGTGCGGGTGCCAATATCCGTAATTGGTTTACCATCTTTTTCGAGCCAGACGCGAACGCGATATGCACCCGCTTGCCCAACGGGAAAACCGATGATGTTCTGGTGGTTCCTATGTATGCCAGGGTTGCCGAACACAATTGGAATAGCTCCCCTAATGGGAGCAATGCTTCCATCAGGGAACTGAACTTCGAATATTTGATCGGCTGATTTCAATTCCATCTCATCGGCTGCTATGTCCCATTCACAGAATACCGCCCACTGCTGAAACGTGATGGTCTCTTTGGGCACTTCAACAATGTCCTGTCCCGGTGACGGAGCTATATTGAAGTTCTCAAACAAGGCGATGAGGCTGGGAATTCCATCACGATCAACTATCACCTTTTCGCAGGGGAGTAATGTGACCAGACGCGGCATTTTTATTTATTGCCTCACGCAAACCTAAGCACGGCTCCCATCGCTGGGCGTTCACCTGCCACGGAGAACTTCACGCCATAGCCAGCCGCTAGGAGTTGCGCTTGGGCATTCCAGTATTGCGGAGGTTGGCCAAAAAACCAAGGCATCCCGCTCACTATCCACCGTTCGCGCAATTCTTCCCAACTGAATATAGCATCATCATTGCCGAACTCTGTACCGCAGCAGGGGCAGATGTTGTAGTCAGTGGCGGGATATTGCAAAGTTGCGAACCAGCAAACTGGACAAGTGTGCATAAGCTGTCACATCCTTCTCGTGCATTCGTAGGTGAAAAATCTTGCCGGGCCCCCTCTACGTGCAACATATGCGCGATTCACGGGGTATAACGTTCGTACAAATACACCCGGAACACAGAATACTCCAAAATGAAAGCTAACAGAATCGAATCGTAGATAATCAACTCTGTTCGGCCTAGTGCACTCGTTTGTAGTGGCATTCATTGGCCCAGTGAGAAATGCGTCAGCCATTGCCTCGTAAGCCGCTTCGTCGGCAGCCCCACAATCTGCTCCGTGTTTGGCGAAGTGACTTGCACGTTGGTATGCGTTCTCAAATGGCACGGCGGAATGATACATTGAGACATGCCAAATACGAAACCGAAAACCTCCGACGAATATACGACATTTGAGAATGCACTACGCAAAGTTCTCAAGGTATCGCACTCCGAAATGCAAGCTAGACTGGAGGCCGCGAAGCAAGAACGGCAACAGCGGAGGAAACGGACTTCCGCCCGCGCTTCCCGCGCAAAGTCTGGCGATAAGGATTAGAACGGCCTCGCATCATCCTTCCCTGTAACCTCTGCGAACGTTAGGCGTTTCCCTGCCACTTGAGAAAGCGCCAGATCGAAACGCCGATTGTTATAGCGGAATGCTTGTTCGTCAACGTAACGGAATAGATGGAACGGCTCCACGGCGATATAGGTTCCGGCCAATCCCCGCTTGAGGCATGACCAGAAGTTCTCTATTCCGTTTGTGTGGACGTTCTCTTTCACGTAACCCTCAAGGTGGTTAACGACCTTGTGAACGTATCCGTCTTTCAGATTGTTGTAGCCCATGAACTCATCCAGTGTGAACCTCGGCTCCCGGCTCCACAAGCTGGCGCACGATCTTTTCCGGCACGTTATGTTTGCGATGAGGAATCACGGCAGTTCTCACTTTGCCACCGCGCTCCAACAATCCCATGACCACAGCCTTCCCGTGTCCACCTTGCATGCCGCCTTGACTGCTCAGGCGCTCCCGTTTTGCTTTATGCATAAATCGAGCCTTGCCCCCGATGAAAGTCTCATCGACCTGAACTGGAGGAGCATCGGGGCCGCCAAGTTTTGTCAGGCTTCCATTTTGCAGAGCGAGTCTGAGCCGCTGGAGCATGAACCAACCTGCCTTTTGACTGACTCCAAGATCACGTGCAATCTCGTAGCTGCTCACACCGTTCCGACAATTCACTAGCATCCACAACGCTGGGAGCCACTTTGTTAGCGGTACGGGGCTGTCCTCAAAGATGGTTCCGAGTTTCACGGTGAACTGCTTGTAGCACTCTTTACACTTCCACCGCTTCTGAGTCTTGAGATAGTAGTGTTCCTTATGTCCGCACGCGGGACACTCAGGGCCGCTGATCCAACGCAACCGTGCCACGGCATCGATGCAAACCTGTTCATCGCTGTAATGTTTGATCGCTGCTTGCAGTGTCTTTGGCTGTTCCATGGTTTTAAGGTAGCAGAATAACCATGGTTAGTCAAGGTAATTATTACCTTTATTTCTTCTTGCGAATGTGCGGGTTACGGGAAAAGTGGAGGATTTGGGGGCTTGACAAGAATCGGGCTAAAAGGTCAGCGAACGGGGTGCGGCGGGACAGGATGTTTGGGCTGGTAGATGCCTACTTTGCCGCCGCTGGGGAGGGTTAGGGTGGCGAGCGATCCCCAGCGCTGTTCGTTTACGGCGGAGACTGCGACATTTTTCTGTTTGAGATCGCGGAGGGTGGCGGTGATGTCGTCGCACATGAAGTAGAGTTCGTGCTTGGCGTTATGTTCTGCGTCGTTCTTTTCTAAACCATGAAAAGCGGCTTCGGCGGGAGGCAGGGCGAAGATCAGCCAGCCGTGGCCGGCGTCGACGGAGGGGAGATGGAGCACGTCGCGGAAGAAGGCGCGGTCGGCTTCGGGGTCGGTGGTGTAGAGGACGATGTGGGCGCCGTTGATCATTAGTTATTCAGCTCCTCCGGGCCTCCGGGTGGGAACATCGTCTCACTGCGAGCGGAGAGCGCGCAAGAGTGGCCAAGCCACTAAAATCAAACTCAAACCCAAAAGCGACGGACAGGAGTGTCCGTCCCACATAAATCGTCCGCAATTCTTAGGTCGTTGGCTGGTTGGACGGATTTTCTACGAAGGCTTCAAGCCAGCCGAGAACGCGCTTCCAGCCGTCGCCGTGGCTGGTGGCGGATTCGAGGTTGCCGGCGAAACCTTCCTGGCGGACGCGGACCAGGGTGCCGGTGCCGGATTTCTTGGGACCGCTGGGATGTAATCCGTGGACGCTGTGCGGCTCGAGTTGCCAGCGGACGATGGTCTTTTTGGCGTGGGGGCCTTCGTAGCTGCCGACCCAGGTATGGACGAGAAGGCGCGGGGGATCGACCTCGAGATATTCGCCCTCGACGTAGAAGGATTGGCCGTCGGCGCCGACGCCCTCGCTGCGCCATTTGCCGCCGGGGCGAACGTCCATGGTGGATTTCGTGACCTGGTACAGGTCGGATTGTCCCCACCATTTTGGGAGCTGGGCGGGATCACTGATGGCCTGGAAGACGCGGGCTGGCGGGGCGGCGATGAAGATTTCTGCGATGACGGCGTTCTGATCGGGCGTGATAGTTGCGGTTGCCATGTCGATCTCCAGGCTTGCGAATTCTCGAAATTTGATGGTGCAGTTAGAGTCAAAATCAACTTCAAAATCAGAATCAAAATCAACTTCAAAATCAGAATCAAAATCAGAATCAGAATCAGAATCACTATCAACGTCAAAGTCAGAATCTACTTCAAAATCAAAATCAAAAGCGACGGGCAGGAGTGTCCGTCCCACATTATTTCTCTACGAACTTCTTCAGCATTTCGACTACGCCGGGCCAGCCGCTGGAGTAATCCTTGCGGGCAGTTTCTTCTTGAGCCAGGCCGCTGTGCTTAACTTTTACGTGCGTGCCGGTTTTCGTGGGCGTTAGCTCCCAGCGAACTACGGTGCGGCGCGTGACGTCGTCGTGCCAGTTGGCCAGCCAGGTGTAGGCGAGGATGCGGGGAGGATCGTACTCGACGATCTCGCCGTGACATTCGAACTCGCTGACGTTGTTGACCACGACTGTGCCTTTTTCGGTGGCGTAGCGATAGCTGCCGCCGGGGCGCGCATCCATCTCCCAGAACTTGACGGGGCATTCCGGCGAGGTGAACCAGCGCTTTAGTTCGGCGCCGGTGGCCAGGGCCTGGAAGACGCGGGCGGGAGGGGCGGCGATTTCGATCTCGCTGATGACGGCGTCGTGGTCGGGAGTGATTCGGGTTGTGGGCATCGGTTAATCCTTCGTTCGTGTATCGAAGCAATGGACACTGGGCAAACAATTAGAGTCAAAGGCAAAAGCAAGAGCAAAGGCAAAGACAAAATCAAGAGCAAAAGCAAAGGCAGAAGCAAAAGCAAAGGCAAAATCAAAGGCGACGGACAGGAGTGTCCGTCCCACAAAGTTACATTTTGCGGCGGAGGTCGAAGGACTTTTTCATCTCGTTGCCGTGGTCGGAGAAAGTCCAGTCCTCGGTGTGGTGGTTGTCGTCTAGTACCGTTAGGACCATGCGCTGCATGTGGCCGGCGTCTGGTGTGGCGAGGTTGGTGGCGTCGACGTAGTCGAAGGTGAAGGTCTTGCCGTCGGGGGAAACCGTGGCCTGCATGCGCGGCTGATTTCCAACGCTGCAGTAGTGAGTGAGCAGCAGACGGTTGGCGCCGTCGAGGTGGAACATCGAGATCATGTCCTCGGGACCCTGACCCATGATTTCGCTGATGACGGCGGAGCCCCCGGACACTACTTTGAATGTCACTTCGACGGTACGGCCGTCGGAAGTCTTCCCTTCCCAGGTGCCGGGCATGGATTTGATGGTGGCGAACGCCTTCTGGGCGCCGGATTGGGCGAGAGCGGCGGAGACGGCGAGGGCGAGGAAGATTACGGCTGCGGTGCGAGTCGATCGGGTCATGACAGTTTCCTTTCTCGTTTTCTTTTCTGGTGATGAGAATCTGTTGGCATCAAGGTTTTGGTTTGCGGGAGGATTGTGTCTCCCGGGCGTGCTCGGCTTCGACGAAGGCTTTCAGGTTGTTGAGACTGGTGGCCCAGAAGGCGCGGTATTGCTCGATCCAGGAGTCGACGGCGCGAAGCGGTTCGGGATTTAGCTGGTAAACGCGGTGGCGGCCCTCGCGGTGCTCGCGGACCAGGTGAGCGCGGCGGAGCAGGCGCAGATGTTTCGAAATGGCCGGGCGCGAGACGGGGAAGGCCTGGGCGATTTGTCCGGCGGGTTGGGCGCCGCGGCGCAGGAGGTCGAGAACGGCGCGGCGGGTGGGATCGGCGAGGGCCTGGAAGGTGGCCTCGGAGTTTCTGGCCGTTGCCTTTGCTTCTGCCCCTTTGGGGCCGGAATATGTAACCGAACGGTGACGCATGATGCGTAACTGTACAGTTACGCGAATGGCGTGTCAAGCGTTTTTCTCATGTTGCATTCTTCTTACACCGCGCTACAATGTAAGCATGAATCGTCAGATCACTACAGTAAGCACCAAGGGCCAGTTCGTCATCCCTTCCGATATGCGGTCGGCACTCGGAATTAAGCCGGGGACGCGGATTGCCGTAACGCAAGACGGAGCGAGAATTACCCTGGAGCCGGTTACGGACGAACTCGTCGATAGGACCCGCGGTATGTTGAAGGGAAAGGGAGGCTCGGCGGAGAAGCTCCTGCGCAAATGGCGGCGAGAAGATCGATGGTAACGTACGTACTGGATTCCAGCGCGGTCCTGCGTTATCTGCACAATGATGCCGGATCGGAGCGAGTGGCGGAGATCATCAAAGGGCATCTTGCGGGAACTTGCCAGGCATTGACCGCGGCGCCCCATTGGGGCGAGGTTGCCGGGATCACGTGCAAGCTTTATGGCAGGCGGCAGATGGAGCAGGTGCTTTTGCGCTTGGGCGCCTTCGGGTTGCAGGTGGTCGCCGCGGACGGAGAAGGCGCGGTGCGCGCGGCGCTGATCAAGGTGGAGACCGGTCGACCGTATGTGGACGCATTCGGAGTGGAACTCGCGGGCAGGGAGCCGGGTCGGGTACTGGTGACTGCGGATTTCGATTTCAAGCCTCTCAGTCGAAACGTGGAGATTGAGTTCTTGCCTGCGAAGTAAACTTGGCGGACCCCGGTCCACTCTCATCATCTATCATCCAGCGTGTCATCCGGCGGACCAACTGTCGTACCTTCCCGACGAGCCAACAACCGAAGTCAAAGAGTCCAAGTCAAAGGCGACGGACAGGAGTGTCCGTCCCACATACCAGGTCTAGAAACGCCTGGTGGACGCGGGGGTCGTCGGAGAGTTCGGGGTGGAAGGTGGCGGCCATGGCCTTGCCCTGGCGGACGGCGACGGGGTCGGCACCTTGGGTGGCAATTATTTCTACGCCTTCCCCGACGTGCTCGATTTTGGGGGCGCGGATGAAGACCATTTCGATGGGCGACGAGCCGGACTTTTCTGAGATAAATCTGCCCTGGCGGATGGAGCTGTCGATCTGGCGTCCGTAGGCATTGCGGCGGATGCGGATGTTGAGCGCGCCGAGGCCGGCCTGGTGGGGATTCTCGACTTCTGTGGCTAGGAGGATTGCGCCGGCGCAGGTGCCGAAGGTGGGTTTGGCATGGACGAAGGCTTTCAGCTTGGCGAATCCTTCTTCTCCCAGCAATTTCAGGAAAGTGCCGGATTCGCCGCCGGGGATGACTAGGCCGTCGATGGCGTCGAGCTGCTCGGGTTTCTTGATCAGCACAACTTCGGCGCCCAGCTCTTCGAGCCGGCGGCGGTGAGCGTCGAAATCGCCTTGCAGGGCCAGGACTCCGATGGTCATACTCTGTTTTGGATCATACTGATTCGATTTTACCGGATGGTTTCCGCGCTGGGTGCTCCGAGTTCGCTGGTTTGCGAGACATAGTTTGCGAGACATAGTTTGCAAGACATAGTTTGCAAGACATGGGCTGTCCTCCCGACAGTGCGGGCTTCCCTAGCGCCGATCGGAAGATCTGATTCGGTAATATTTGGTTAAATCCATTTTTTCAGTGATGGCGGTCTGACGACCAAAGGATTTGTGTGGGACGGACACTCCTGTCCGTCGCTTTTGACTTTTGGTTTTGTTTGCTTGGGCATTCTTTCGCGAAATGGGGCTCTTTTGGTCGGTTTAAGTCAAAGGCAAAGGCAAGGTCAAAATCAAAGGCAAAAGCAAAATCAAAGGCAAAATCAAAGGCAAAGGCAAAATCAAAGGCAAAGCAAAATCAAAGTCAAAGGCGACGGACAGGAGTGTCCGTCCCACATTTCTCTCTGCCTACATTTCTCTCTGCCTACATTCTCTGTTCACACTGGGAAGAAGTCCGTTTTCAGGCTGACGATTGTTCGTTATAATCATAGTTCGTTGCAATTGAGTTTTCCTGCCCGCAATGTGCGCCCTTAGCTCAGTTGGATAGAGCGACTGGCTACGAACCAGTAGCGGCCAGCATCCCGAATTATCCCGCACAGCATACTTTTTCCTTGCTTTCATCCACTTACGGGCATAATCTCAGGTTATGGCTATCCCGAAGATACCCGCAGAATCCCCTAGTTTTGCTACTGGCAGTAGCAAATTAGTAGCAAACTGCAAAGTCAAGCTCACAGAAAATCGCATCGACAAGCTGCAATCGCCAGCGACTGGACGGGCTTATGTCTACGACACCGCGACTCGCGGCCTAGCTGTTGGAATTTCTCCTCAGGGCAAAAAGGTTTTCGTTCACTATCGCAAAGTGGGCACACAGCCGCGCCGTGTGACTCTCGGAGATTGCCGGGAAATGACTCTGGACCAAGCCCGCACGAATGCCGAAGAGCGGAATGCGGCTATCGGGCGCGGCGAGGACCCGGACGCGAACGTGATTCGTGCAACCGATACGCTGGAAACTTTATTTACGCGCTACGGCGAGGACATCGGAGCAACCAAAAAAACTTGGAAGAACGACCAGAGCATGTACCGCAACCACCTTGCGGCATGGAAGGACAAGCGACTTTCAGCCATTACCCGCGACGATGTGAAAGCCCTACACGCAAAGATTGGACGCAAGCACCCGACGCAAGCCAACCGCGTTTGTGAATTGCTCTGTTCCCTGTTCGCGTTTGCCGCTTGGCCGATAGATCAGAACCCAGCTCGCGGCAAGTCGAAGCACTTCCCTGACGGGATTCCGGCTTACCGCGAGACGAAGCGGGAGCGATTCTTGAGCGG